>CAJQJL010000114.1 GCA_905478665.1 uncultured Flavobacteriales bacterium | reverse complement strand
GATAGAATCTTTCTTAATTCTCCGTTGCAATTGAATTGAATTCATCTACTTTTACAAAAAAAATAGAATGAAACATATTTCTGTATCAAGCATTGAAAAAGCGATTAAGAAGGTAGATAATCTTGACGAAGATGGATTGGAGAAATTGGCCGAAACATATGCACTCGCTCAACAAACACTTTTGGGATATGTGATGTCTGCCGCGGTCGAATATAAGAACGAGCGGTTGGAAGGTCTTCTTATATACTACTACTGTCTCATTTCAGAATCTTTTACGCAAGAGCAGGTTCTCTTGGATCAAATAAGTGAGGATGATATCGACACATTTGAAGAGCCATTCTTTGAAATGTTAGATGCTTATTTTGACAAAGACGATGAAGACATCATTCATGATTTTACAGATCAACCAGAGCTAGTCCGTTTCATGATGATGGAAGTAAGTACAGCTGACGAAGATGGTACCACACTAGACGACGAAACAGCGACTCAGCTATTCATCGTCACCACAGCGATGATTACTCTAATGGGCAGAGTTATTAAGTAATGAAATCTCCGAAAGAAATCGTTGACATCATGCTGAACACAGACTTGTTCAGCGAATGGATGAATGTTTCTGTTGAAGAGCTGGGCAAAGGATTCTGTACACTTTCTTGCACGACGAAAAAAGAAATGCTGAACGGCTTTGATATTCTCCATGGAGGAATCACCTATTCTCTTTCCGACTCAGCGCTTGCCTTCGCTTCAAATAGTTATGGCAACAAATGTGTTAGTGTAGAAACTTCTATTTCGCACATAAGACCTGTTGGAGTGAACACTAAACTTCGTGCGAAATGCGTAGAGATTCATCGAGGAAAAACGATTGGAATCTACACCGTAGACATCTTCGATAATGAAGATAAATTAGTGTCAAAATTCAAAGGAACTGTTCATATTTCACGTGATCTCTGGTAGGCATAATTAAGTCTAACAGCCTTGTTTATTCATTGACAAACAATAATCGTTCATTTTGTTATGTCTGCATAAAACTATTTTTTACTTTTACACGTCTTGAAACAAACATCTAAATAAGATTATGGCAGAAGAAACGAATAAAGAGTATTACATGGACTTCGTTGTGCGTCATTTATGGCACAAAATTTCCAGAATGTACAACCAAAAGGCCAATGAGTATGGACTCACCATATCCATCGGATTTATACTCTTAAATGTTGATAAGGAAGGCACACCAAGCACGCAGCTGGGACCGAAGATGGGAATGGAGCCAACAAGTTTATCCCGAACATTAAAAACAATGGAAGACAATGGATTAATTCGACGTCAACCAGATGCAGAGGACAAGCGGAAAGTACTTATTTTTCTAACTCAAGAAGGAATCGACAAGCGAAGAATTGCAAAACACGTTGTTTTTGATTTTAACGAACGCCTGACTGCAAGTATTCCAAAAGGAAAACTAAAAACATTTTTTGAAGTAGCCGAGCGTTTGGACGCAACGCTTGATATTGAATTGAATAATTTTTAAGTCTGTGATATGAATAGACACATTCGTAAAGTAGCTGTTCTTGGATCTGGAGTAATGGGTTCACGAATTGCGTGCCACTTCGCTAACATTGGTTGTGAAGTAATATTGTTGGATATAGTTCCGAGAGAATTTTCCGAAGAAGATAAGCAAAAGGGGCTCACGGAAGACTCCAAAAAATTTAGAAACAAAATTGTAGACGGTGCTTTACAATTTGCTCTAAAATCAAACCCTTCACCGATTTATCGAAAATCATTTGCACAACGCATCAAAACAGGAAATTTTGAAGATGATCTCACGAAAGTGAGTGAGTGCGATTGGATAATTGAAGTTGTCATTGAGCGCTTGGACATTAAACAACAGGTATTCGAAAATGTTGAAAAGCATAGAAAACCAGGAACGCTTATTACAACAAATACATCTGGAATTCCAATTCATCTAATGTTGGAAGGTAGAAGTGAGGATTTTAAGAAAAACTTCTGTGGAACGCATTTCTTCAACCCTCCGCGTTATTTACAGCTTTTAGAGATTATCCCGTCACCAGAAACAGACCAAACGGTAATTGATTTCCTTATGGATTTCGGAAGCCGTTACCTTGGGAAGAAAACTGTATTCTGTAAGGACACCCCCGCATTTATAGCGAACCGTGTTGGAGTCTACTCAATCATGTCTTTGTTTCATGCAGTAGAGGAAATGGACATGAGTGTTGAAGAAGTCGATAAACTTTCTGGACCAATCATGGGAAGACCAAAATCGGCAACATTTCGCACATGTGATGTCGTAGGACTTGATACCCTTGTTCACGTTGCTAACGGAATTAAAGCCAACTGCCCTGATGATGAAGAACATCACTTATTCGAATTGCCAGATTACATTGGTAAAATGGTCGAAAACGGCTGGCTCGGATCAAAAACGAAACAAGGTTTTTATAAGAAAGTAAAGGATGAGAATGGTAAAAGTCAGATTCTAGCACTTGATTTAAAATCACTCGAATACAAGGAAAAGTCGCGGGTAAAGTTCCCGACGCTAGACATGGCAAAGCCTATTGACGACCTACATCAACGCACCAAAATGCTCTTGATGGGAATGGACAAAGCAGGTGAATTCTACCGCAAAATTTTCGGTGGATTGTTCGCTTATGTCTCAAATCGAATTCCAGAAATCACAGATGATCTATACAAAATTGATGATGCATTAAAAGCAGGTTTTGGATGGGAATTGGGGCCGTTTGAAACGTGGGATTTGATCGGACTTGATGAAGGTTTAAAACTAATTTCCAAAGAGAATAAGCAAGTTGCGAAGTGGGTTGAAGAAATGAAATCTGCTGGATGTGAGCAATTTTACAAAACCGAAAATGGGCAAAAGCTTTATTTCGACATTGCTTCAAAAAGTTATAAAGTCATTCCAGGAACCGAAGATCTCGTATTACTTGATTCATTAAGGAGTGAAAATAAAATTTGGGGCAACGCCGACACGACGATTGTCAATTTAGGCGATGGCATATTGAACCTCGAGTTCCATACAAAAATGAATACCATTGGTGGTGGAGTTATTGAAGGAATAAATAAAGCCCTCGACTTGGCCGAAAATGAACATCGTGGACTAGTGATTTCAAATAATGGTCAACATTTTTCCGCTGGAGCGAATGTCGGGATGATTTTCATGATGGCTGTTGAACAGGATTTCGACGAATTAAATTTTGCGATAAAGACATTCCAAGATACAATGATGCGTATTCGTTATTCAAACATCCCTGTTGTTGCCGCACCACATAATATGGCTCTGGGCGGTGGCTGTGAGCTTTCAATGCATGCAGATAAGGTAATCGCACACGCAGAACTGTACATGGGACTCGTTGAATTCGGTGTTGGACTAATCCCTGGTGGAGGTGGTTCTAAAGAATTTGCCAAGCGCTTGTCTGATGAATTAAAGGATGGTGATATTAAAATGAATCGAATGCGTGATCGTTTCCTAACGATTGGGCAAGCTCAGGTTTCTACATCGGCTTATGAAGCATTTGACCTAGGGTATTTACGAGAAGGACAAGACGAAGTTATTGTCAGCCGAGATCACCTTTTGACACGTGCAAAAGAGGCATGCCTTGAAATGGCAGAAGAAGGTTACATCGCTCCGAAAAGAGAAAAGAACATTACGGTTTTGGGTCAAGAAGGTTTGGGAATCGTTTATGTGGGAGCAAACACAATGCTTTCTGGGAACTACATGTCTGAGCACGACAACTTGATTTCTGAAAAACTTGGATTTGTATTGTGCGGTGGAGATCTCTCAGAAAACACGGTCGTTTCTGAACAGTACTTGTTGGATTTAGAGCGCAAGGCATTTTTAGAATTATGCACTAAACGAAAAACGTTGGAAAGGCTGGAGAGTATTGTGAAAACAGGGAAGGTATTGAGGAATTAGACTTTGAGACTCAAGACTTGAAGACTGTAAGACTCAAGACTTGAAGACTGTAAGACTCAAGACTTGAAGGTTCAAGACTGAAGGACTTGATAAGTATAGAACTTAGAATGAGACATAATTTTAGAGAGCTTAATATTTGGAAAGAGTCAATGACTCTAGTTGAGCGGGTGTACGAACTCGTTACTCAGTTGCCTGATGATGAGAAATTTGGATTCAAAAGTCAAATACGGCGTTGTTCTGTTTCCATTCCTTCGAATATAGCAGAGGGTTCGGGAAGATCAACTGACAAGGACTTTAGAAGATTTCTCGATATAAGTCTTTCCTCTAGTTACGAATTAGAAACGCAGTTAATTCTTGCGGCAAAAATATTTAAGATTGAGATTATGGAAATAATCAAACAACTACATGAATTACAAAAAATGATTGGCGGATTCAAAAGAATGATAACCAACTCGGTTGGGTCTTAAAGTCTTACAATCCTAACATCTTGAATCTAAAAAAAATGAGAAGAGCATATATAGTTAAAGGATACAGAACTGCAGTTGGAAAAGCAGGGAAAGGTGGTTTTCGTTTCACGCGACCTGATGATTTGGCTGCTGATGTGATCAAACACATTATGGCCGAAACGCCTGAATTGGACAAAGAGCGCATTGATGACGTTATCGTTGGGAATGCAACCCCTGAAGCCGAACAAGGACTGAATGTTGGACGAATGATCTCATTAATGGGATTGGATACCGACAAAGTTCCTGGAATGACTGTCAATCGATATTGTTCATCTGGACTCGAAACAATTGCCATTGCTACGGCGAAAATTGAGAACGGCATGGCTGATTGCATTCTTGCAGGAGGTGTTGAATCGATGTCGGTTATGGCAATGGGCGGTTGGAGAATCGTTCCTAACCCTGTTGTTGGAAAAGAAAATCCATCTTGGTATTGGGGAATGGGACTAACGGCAGAAGCTGTTGCAAAACAGTATAACGTTTCACGTGAGGAGCAGGATCAATTTGCTTTACACTCACACGAGAAGGCCATTGCAGCAATTAAAGCAGGTAGATTCAAAGGCGATATTGTTCCAATTAACGTGAATCAGATTTACCTAGACGAAAATGAAAAACGTCAGGAGAAATCGTTCATTATAGACACAGATGAAGGACCCCGCGCTAGTACGCTAGAAGGACTTGGTAGATTGCGCCCAGTATTTGCGAATGGAGGATCGGTAACTGCTGGCAACTCTTCGCAGACATCAGATGGAGCTTCTTTTTGTCTGGTAATGTCGGAGGAAATGGTTAAAGAACTTAAGCTTGAACCAATTGCTCGATTAGCATCGTATAGCGTTGTAGGTGTTGAACCTAGAATCATGGGAATCGGTCCTGTTGACGCAATTCCGAAGGCCATTGCAGCTGCAGGCTTGAAAATGAATGATATTTCCTTGTTTGAATTGAACGAGGCATTCGCTTCTCAATCATTAGCCGTTATTCGCGAAACAGGATTGAACTCAGAAATTGTAAATGTAAATGGCGGAGCAATAGCACTTGGACACCCACTTGGATGCACTGGAGCTAAATTAACCGTTCAAATAATGAATGAACTTAAGCGACGTGATCAAAAGTACGGAGTGGTAACAATGTGCGTTGGTACTGGTCAAGGAGCAGCTGGAGTTATTGAAATGCTCTAAGCAGACTTATGAAAAATAAAGCCCTTACTTACCTGCAAAACGCAGGACATTCGAAATTGCTGGATGTTCAACAACAAGCAATTGAAGCATCGGAGAAGGCTGAAAATGTTATCGTTTATTCGAAAACGGGATCTGGAAAAACACTTGCTTTTTTACTTTCTGTATTGAATTCGATTGATCTCGAAAAAAAGGGAATTCAAGCATTGATTCTTGCACCTTCGCGAGAACTTTGTCTTCAAATTGAAAGTGTATTTAGATCATTGAAAACAGGAAAAAAAGTCCTTGCTTGTTATGGTGGACATGCGATCCGATCAGAACAAAACAGTTTGACAGAATCTCCAACCATCTTAATTGGAACTCCTGGGCGACTAGCTGATCACATCGATCGCGGGAATCTAGAGGCACTCTCTAAAACGGCCTTTTTAGTTATTGATGAATTTGACAAATGTCTGGAATTCGGATTCGATGACGACATGGCATACATCACAAAAAAGCTCACTGGACTTACAAATAAAATACTCGTTTCTGCAACTCGCTTGAATGAAGTCCCAGACTATCTTGACCTTAGCAAACATAAAGTCGTAGATCGATTAGCAGAGGATGATAAATTGGAAATTTCAGAACATCTCATTGAGTACAAAGGAGAAATTATTGAAACGCTCTTTCCACTTTTATGTTCTTTCAAGAATGAAAAATCAATTGTATTCTGTAATTACCGTGAAGTTGCTGAGGACGTCAGTAATCAGTTGAGAGAAATGGGAATTGGAAGTGTTTTCTATCACGGCGGATTGGAACAAGATCAACGTGAACGGGCACTGATCAAATATCGAAATGGAAGCTCAGACATCCTTGTTTGTACCGATTTAGGAGCAAGAGGGTTAGATATTCCTGAGGTTCATCATATCGTACATTTTCAATATCCTGGAAGCTTAGAAGCATTTGTTCATCGACAAGGTAGAACAGCTAGAATGTCAGCTGATGGTCATTCATATCTATTCAAAGGAGCGGGCACTGAATTCCCAATGTACATTACTCCTCCTGACTCTCTTTATCAGGTGAATGAAGCGCAGGATATTCCCAAGCCAAATTGGACTACGCTCTATTTCAGTGGTGGAAAAAAAGACAAGATCAACAAGATAGACCTCGTCGGTTTTTTATTTAAAAAGGGAGAACTTTCAAAGGAGGAAATCGGATTAATAACAGTCCAGGATCGTGCCGCTTACGTGGCCATTTCTCGTAACTCAATTCATTCGCTCTTGAAACGAATAAAAAACGAAAAAGTGAAAGGGAAGCGATTGAAGATGGAGATTTCCAAATAACTAGTTGCCACCGTAAATTTCTCGGACAAGTTTCTCAGCTGCTTTATTTTGAACAGTAAACATGTCGTTCTTGCTACCCCCTGCCTTTTTATGATCTGGATACCATTTCCACAGAAAGCCACCAGCAAAATATGGCTTGTCCCAAATAGCATTGTATAAGGCCGATAGTGCCCGTTCCTGTGCCCGCTCACTAATCTTACTCTCCGTTTTATAATTCCATGGGGCCTCAGCGCAATTTGCTATACTTCGATAACCGTATTCCGTAAAAACGATTTGCATATCCACATGCGTCGAAAATGCTGAAAATTCAGATTCCAACTTTTCCCATGCTTCGCGTAATTTGCTCTCCGAAGGATTGTTGCCATCAGCGATCGGAAAATAGGCATCTATGCCGATAAAGTCTAAATCTGTCCAAAAGGAAACCTCCGAGTAACAATCCCAATTCTCAGCGTAGGTCAACTTCCCAGAATAAATTTCGCGTATTTCTTTAATTAACGACTTCCAAAAATCTGCCCGCTGCACTGCAAATTCATGCATCTCCGTTCCTATACAAATCATCTCGACTTTTTCCTTTTCTGCCAACTTTGCAAAAGTCAGAATGTAATCACCATATTCTTCCTCAAGCTGTTTCCAGTCGTGTTCGTTCTGCATGTTAATTTTACCCGTAAAAACACCCCGCCCCACCCAAATTTGGGGCTTCAACATTACAGATAAACCATTCTCATGCATCAACTGAATTGTATTCTTCGCTCCTTCAATTCGTTCACCCTTCCACTGCCATTCACTGTCAAAAACTAAGCCTGGAGCATCGTGAGATGGAAGAAAGGCAAATGGAATCACCGAGGTCCAGTTCGCGTTAGATTCAAGAATGTGTGGAACCTCCGAAGCATCTAAGAATTTGTTCATTGAAACTAAACTCAGACCATTCATCTTTTCAAGACCTTGAATCTCTAAACTTTGTAGAACATCAACGTTCTGCGTCTGAGAATCGCAAGAAAAGAAAATTAGCATCAAAAAGAGGAAAACGACCTTGTTCATAGTTTTGTAACTTACACTAAATTACTACTTTTCATAAAGAGGAGAAAAAAACTGATATAATATGCATGCATAATATATATTATTTTAGTAACTTAGCAGTATTATTCAACTTTACGAAAAAGAATGTCTACAGAAGATCAAAAACCAATTAAAGGAGGAGAGTTTATCATACGAGACACTGCTCCATCAGAAATTTTCATCCCCGAAAACTGGACAGAGGAACAACAAATGATTGCCAGCATGTGCGATGATTTTATTCAAACCGAAATTATTCCAATCATTGACCGCATTGATTCCATGGAAGAAGGATTGATGCCTGCAATAATGGAAAAGGCTGGAGAACTTGGATTATTAGGTATGTCAGTACCCGAAGATTTGGGCGGAATGGGTGTTGACTTTAAAACTTCCTTGCTTGCCACTGAACGTTTGGCGGCAGGTTATTCCTTTTCCGTTGCATACGGAGCTCACACGGGGATTGGCACCTTACCTCTCCTCTATTATGGAAATGATGAGCAAAAGAAGAAATACATTCCAAAATTAGCAACAGGAGAATGGAAAGCTGCCTATTGTCTAACTGAACCAGGGGCGGGTTCTGACGCAAATTCTGGAAAAACAAAGGCCGTATTATCAGAAGACGGAAAGCACTATTTGATTACAGGTCAAAAAATGTGGATCACCAATGCTGGCTTTGCAAATATGTTCACCGTTTTTGCAAAAATTGACGATGACGAAAAACTGACCGCATTCCTAGTAGAAGCAGACAGTGAAGGAATCACATTAAATCCTGAGGAAAAGAAAATGGGGATTAAAGGATCTTCAACACGACAGGTATTCTTTAACAACGTCAAAGTTCCAGTCGAGAATCTACTTTCAGAACGCGAAAACGGGTTCAAAATCGCTCTGAACATTCTGAACATTGGTAGAATCAAACTCGCAGCAGGAGTTATGGGAGGTGCAAAGCAAGCAATCATAGCATCTGTAAATTACGCCAACGAAAGAGAACAATTTGGACGTGTAATCTCTAAATATGGCGCGATTCGTTTCAAGCTTGCAGAACAGGCCATCCAAACATTTGTTGTTGAATCAGCAACTTATCGTGCTGGACAAAATATCGACGATGCAATTGCTGGATATGTAAACGAGGGAATGGATAAAGGAACAGCAACATTGAAAGGAATTGAGCAATTTGCGCCTGAATGTGCGATCCTCAAGGTCGCTGGTTCAGAAGTACTGGATTACGTTGTTGATGAAGCAGTTCAGGTATTCGGTGGAATGGGATATTCAGCTGAATCTTCTGTGGAAAGAGCATACCGCGATGCGCGAATCAATCGAATTTTTGAGGGTACAAATGAAATCAATCGACTTTTGACAGTTGATATGGTTCTAAAAAGAGCTTTGAAAGGTGAATTAGACCTCATGGGACCAGCTATGCAGGTTGCAAATGAACTGATGAGTATACCAGAATTTGGTGATAAACCAGAAGGAATCTTGGCCAATGAGCAAATGTACCTCAAGGGCTTTAAAAAGACCATTCTAATGGTTGCTGGATCAGCCGTTCAAAAATTAATGCAATCATTAAGCAAAGAGCAGGAAGTACTCATGAACATCGCAGACATGTCGATCTACACCTACATGGCAGAATCGGTATTGTTGAGAGTTCAACAAATGATCGAGCTTAAAGGGGAAGAGAATTGTCAAGCGCAAATCGCGATGGCAAAAACGTATTTCTATGATGTCGCAGATAAAATCAATAAGGCTGGAAAAGATGCAATAAATTCATTTGCCGAAGGCGATGAACAGCGCATGATGCTTATGGGAATGAAGCGTTTCACAAAGACGGAGCCTTTCAATTCAAAAGAAGCAAGACAGCTTATTGCAACTAAACTCATTGAAGCAAACGATTACTGTTTCTAAAAAATAGTTGCGCTATACATTTGAAGCCCTAGCAATTTGTCGGGGCTTTTTTTATGTTTTAGAATGATTCCTTCATTTAAACCTCTTTACTGAATTTCCTTATTTTAGGAGAAACATTTGAACCGCTATGAAAAAAATCTATAGTCTACCTGGTCTGATACTAGGCGTCATTTTTTTAATTGCTGCCTTTGTACTTATTTCCAAAAGTGTGGAAGAATCGGAGCAATTTAAAGTGGAGAAGGACGAAATCATCAAGGTTCTCAATTTCAATGATCGACTCCTTTCATTCAGAGATTGGGTATTCAGTGAAACGGCTTGGGAAGAGAAGAAAGTGAAGTTTGAAGCAGCTGTAACAAAAGGAGAGGAACACTATCAAAACGCACTCAAATTTGGTTATTTCCTTCTGTTTGTCTGCACAATCTTCTTTGTTGCAATGATGGTTATTTACGCACGGAAACGACTATTCTATGGACTAACTATGGCGCTTTCTTTTATTGGGCTTGCCTTACTGGTTCAGGGAGTTATGAATCCCATATTGGAAATGTCTGCTTATAAAAAAGACATGACCATCAAAGTATATGTACACCCGAACGACATCCCCTATTTTGAAGAAATAGTGGACTACATGGGAGAAGTAAGTGACATTGCTGACTACATCAAATATGTACCTGTTTATGGTGAAGAATGGGCTAAAGGAGCAAAAGAACTCGTAGCTGAAGGACAGGGTTATCTGAAAGAAAATGCAGATGAGAATGTCGGTTTTGACAAGGTATTCCCAGGATATACTTATTTCTATTATCAGAATAAGGGAATCATGGATGTCATCTCCCTTCTTTGGAAAGCAGACAACAAGCCCGTCGCAATTGCCATCGGAACGTTTTCGGTAATTATTCCAACGGTGAAACTTCTTTTCACCCTATTCATACTCATTTTCCCTGTTCGCGGATTAAAAAGGCTGCGTAAGGTTTTGTCATATATCGCTAAGTGGAGTATGGCAGATGTATTTGTAGTAGGGGCATTCCTTGCGTTTTTAAGTTTCTCAAACATGAGTCCAGGCGTTGAAATGGATTCAAAAGTACTCTTTGGACTCTACTACTTTGGGGCGTACGTTGTCATTTCAATTCTTCTAGGCTTCCTCCTAGATGCTTCAATCAAGGAAAAGCTGAAAAATGATGAAACTGGGACTGTGGAAATCGTGCCACCAACGAGCGACGAAAATATCTTAGAAGAAAAAAGCGACGAACCTTAGGGAACGTCGCTTCAGATAATTGGCTTAACTGGTTTTACTTCTTCAGTGTAATCCCATCCGCAGTAAATCCAAGCTCGTATTTTGGTTCTGTTATTTTTGCAATTTCTTCAGGGCTCTTACCTGCGTCCTCTGCAAAATGCTGAAGCATCTCAACAGATACAGTATCCCAAAAAGCCACACCGTGCAAATAAGCTTCAGTGTTAGCTGATGTTTTTGGTGGAATAGTAAAGTGATCCTTGAAACGAACCATAAATGTTTCTCCGTTTCCTTTATCAATATTCACCCAGCAACCAGCCTTCGAACAAATTTCGATCAAAGTTCCCTCAAAGGTAAATTCCATTTCTTCTGTTTGCCCTTCGTAAGCTTTCAACATCTCCTCAACGGAAATCGCTTCTTCTACATTCACCTTAACTGGACCATAACTTTTCCCCAGTTTTTCAGACTTCTGTGCACACGCTACAAGTGATGTTGCAAGAACAGCAAATAACAATACTTTTTTCATTTTTTTAATTTTGGTTGCGGCAAATATCGCAAGAAGAAAAGAAAAAACCCGTGACTTTGATCATAAAAAAAGCCGACTTTTTCAAGTCGGCTCCCAAAATAATATCTTGATTCCTATTTCAAGTACTCTTCAATGAATACGTGAACAGGCACATTCTTCCCATCAATTTCAACTTCTTTCACACCGCAAGCACTCAAAAAACGAGCAATAACGTAGCGAGACTTAGCTTCATTGTTCACCATTGAAATATTTGCTGTTTTAGAAGCATTGTCAAAGTTTACAGTGAAATAACTTGGGTAATAGCTCGCATTCTTTGTCACCATTTCGTTTGTAACATTTGAAGGCAATGTAAAGGTGTACTCACCTGAAACTTTACTGCTCATTAACTGCTCTTTTCCCTCAGTATTTGCAATGGTTCCTCTGTCTTGAGAAAATCCAACTGTGGCAAAGCCAACTAAAACAATAAGTGTAAAAAATATCTTTTTCATCTTTCCAATTTTATATAAGACGGGACACAATCAAAAAAGTTGTATCTCACATTGGGCTAAACTACAATTTTTTTGCCAAATTTACTTTCTATGAGTTCGCTTTTGTCTTATAAAAATTGGAATGCCATCGAAGCGGGTTGCGATGAAGCAGGAAGAGGCTGTCTAGCAGGCCCTGTGGTTGCCGCTGCCGTTATTTTACCTAAAGACTTCAGTAATGAACTTCTCAACGATTCGAAAAAATTAACGGAGTCTGTTCGAAAAAAACTGCGCCCAATAATCGAAAAAGAAGCCATCGCTTTTGGGGTCGCTTTTGTTTTCGAGGATGAAATCGATCATATAAACATTTTAAACGCAAGTTTTACGGCGATGCATAGAGCGGTGGATCAACTCAAAGAAAGTCCAGATATGCTGTTAATTGATGGCAATCGTTTTAATCCATATAGCGGAATTGCACATGAGTGCATTATCAAAGGAGATGGAAAATACTTATCCATTGCGGCTGCATCCATTCTGGCAAAAACATATCGAGACGACTACATGGAAAAAATTCATCTTGAGTTCCCTTTCTACGACTGGAAGAGTAATAAAGGGTATCCAACGAAGAAGCATCGGAATGGCATCCGTCAACATGGTGATTGTAAATATCATCGTCAATCATTCACCCTTCTTCCTCCCGAACAAGGCTCTCTTTTTGAGTAAACAAACCATTGTTGATTTCTAAAGCACCGCTCCGCACTTTTAGTGCTCATTCTCACTAATTTTGAGTCAAAGACTCTATCAATGCTCAACAAAGTTCTTTTGTGGATTACCATTTTGGCCAGTCTCGGCTGGATCGGCTATGTAGGGCTAGATATCCTGAATGAGAATAACAACTACTCTCCAGACGACCTGTTTGGCAATTCTGATGAAAAAATCTTAATCATTAATCGTCCTGATGAAGTGGACATTGATCAGTTGAACGATTTCATGAATGCCCCAACTGCGGATATTGTTCGGAGTCTAAATCCAGAAATGTATGAAACGGGATATGTGAGTGCTAACCAGGCACACCTACTGCTCAAGAAAGCTACAAATTGGACAAAAAAAGACATTGAACAATTGTTTTCCTCAACAGAAATTCGTCCAGTAATAGAATCGGGATCATTCACATATGGTACTTATCAAGGACGTTTCTACAAAAAAGGACTCTATATGAGTAGAGGTGAACTACTTAAACCCGAAACCGCTTCATCAACATACCTCTACGACAAAAAATCCAGTGCGTCAATTGTACATTTTGACAGTAATTCATCTGCCCTCTCTATTTCCGATATCTACTTTAAAGATGGAGGAAGAATTGACTACATTACTTATAACGACGAAATAAAACAAGGAAATCAAGTGAAAGACGAAGTAGTCTTTTCCAATGTAGTGACCAAGAATTTCAGTAATTACCATTTTCTTGAACGCGATTATTACGCCACGCTCGACAGTACGTTTGCAAACGGTCCAATGTTCAAGTGGATGCTGAATGGATTTCTCGAATTGGATTATCAAGGAGCCACAGTTCTCATTTGCGATTACATTGGCGGACAGGATCCCATTCTTATTTTGAATGACTTGAATCAAACGCAAGATGTTGTTAAGTTCAACCAACAATTGACGCGTGATTTCCCTTCTTCAGGAGCTTCGTACTATGTCAAATATATTGAAGACTTGGTCATTTTATCCGAAAGCGAAGATGTCTGTGACAAGGTCATTGCTGATTTTAAATTGGGAAACACCATCGCTCTCAACAAGGCGGTTCGAAACAAGATTTACGGTTCCCTGCCTCAATCCGTTTCAGAAAGAATTATTACAAAAGAGCATTCCTATTCAAAAGCGGTCTACCGTGGCAAACTTTTAGAAACTCAAATGGGTATTCTTCGTGAAACGGCAGGACCTAAAAACGAAAAAGAATCAATCGCAATGAATTGCGGCTTCGACGTAGTGGACTTTGTAACATTTGGCTCCGAAGGAAACCTAGTTGCTTTAGGCAAAAAGGGAGAACTCGTTCGCTTCAAAAACGGAAAGGTTGACTGGACAAAAAGCATCGAGAGCAAAACACTTGGCACCCTAGAGATAATTGACCTGCATCAAAATGGCGAGAAATTCGTGCTTGTGAACACCGTTGATAAAATTCATCTATGGAACATGAGCGGGAGTCCAGTTTCTGGCTTTCCAATAGCACTGGAAGACGAAGCAATCAATCAAGTAAAATTCTATCGTTGGAAAGGCAAAAGCTATTTCCTAATTGCCAATGAAAAGAATGAAATTGTCCACTACGACGCAAGAGGTCGTGAACTAAATGTGATTAAATCATCCATAAAGGTTACCCGCAAGATTGATGTCTGGGCAAGTCAAAAAACGCTTTTTGCAGGATTTGCCAACGACCAATCTTTCGTCATGTACAACCTTGATAACAGCAAGGTGCACCGTGAGTTCCCATTATCAGTAGCATGCATTTCTTCCAAAGTACCGAACGAACTTTTTCAATACGGTCTTGAGAACAATAAACTCATCAAAATCAATCAAAAAGGTCTCAAATTCGATTACAAGTCTTTCACACGGGCAAAATTGTTAGGTATTCAGTCTGACGCTAAAAAACCGACAATAATCATCCAAAGTGCAAACGAAATTCACCTGTTAAATGCTGAGGGAATATCATTTAGCGAAATCAGTTTACCCTTCAATGAAGTGGCAGATGTGTTCGTTGAAACCTCCAATTCGGGAAAAACAACCATTGCAATTATTGACGGTTTGGAGAATAATGTATATTTGTATGGATTGGATGGTGAACGGTTGACACACAAGCCTATTGAAGGGCAAACAAAGGTAAAGGTAAACTCTGAAGGAAATACAAGGGTTGTTACCACAGTTGTTGACCAGTACATTGTTCAATATTTTGAATAAACTAAAACTACTCTTTATGAACTCTCTCAAGCGATTAGTAGCGCTGGCCTTCATTGGCTTTTCTACGATTAGTTATTCACAAAGTTATCTCGGAGTACACAGCAGTAACTACGCTGGTGTCATGGGAACTGACTTGAATCCAGCAAGTTTTGTGGATGGACGATTTAAGGTTGATATCAATCTTGGAAGTTTCAATTTTAACACGTATACAAATGCGGGTTATCTTGACACTAAGCAAATGCCAAAGTGGTGGAAAAAATCTTTTCTCCCTGATGTTAACCCATCGAATGAGCTGAATACATACTACGCTCCTGGGGCTTCTAACCAGTACAATGACTGGGCAGCAAATCCAGACTCATCTTTTAATGATGCTGTATTTACTCGAAATTATAATGATTTAAATTCCACAAAAACAGTTGGTCTATATAACAATGTTCAATTGGACGTATTGAATTTCATGTTCCACATTAACCCAAAAATAGCCGTTGGTTTCGCTGCTAAATTTAGGTCAATAACAAACGTGGATGATATCGATCCTAAGTTCGCTTTTTTGTTGGAGAATGATTTCTTAAGTGATTCTTCAGACGCTGTGAACTATGGACCATCCCTCTATAATCAAACTTTCAATGAAGAGTTGTTGAACATGAACCATATGTCATGGATTGAATATGGAATTATGTACTCACAAGTATTAAAGGATGATGGAGAACATTTCATGAAAGCTGGAGTTAAATTAAAGTGGCTCTCTGGAATATCTGCCGCTTACATTCATACAGACAATTTTGACTACAACGTCTTAAATGACAGTACTTATTCAAGTGTTTCAGGAGACTTCGCTTACGGTCACTCAACAGGTCTACTAGACGAAATGGGGAATGAGGGCTACAAATTTGATCCTTTCCAAAGTGCTTCCAAGTTTGGAATTGGTGGTGATATTGGATTTGTTTACGAATGGCGTCCTGACTGGAAAGAGTATAAGTACGACATGGATGGAGAAACAAATATTTGGAGACGTGATAAGGAGAAGTACAAAATTCGTGCGGGCCTATCTGTTCTTGATATTGGTGGAATGAAATTTCAAAAAGGTGGAATCAGTCAGGATTTTAGTGTTAACTCTGCTAATTTCGACTTTAGAGCTGCTTTTGATGGCGACGGATCTTTAGTTGATATAGATGAGTCAATTGATTCACTTATCGCAATACCTGGAAATGGAATTACTTCGGGAAGTTCAAATGAAAACACTTTCTTCATGCAATTGCCAACATCTATCAGCCTCCAGTTCGATTACAATATTTGGAAGTGGGTATATGTAAACGTAACGGGTGTTGTAAATGTTCAAAATAGAAAAAACCCACACCGTGTGCGGGTTCCAAATCAAGTTTCTGTCACTCCAAGCTTCGACTATGCTTGGGCTGGAGTTGGAATTCCACTTTCATACAATAAGTATTCTGGATTTAAGGCAGGACTTGGAGCACGTTTAGGGCCACTTACTGTAGGAGTTACTGATTTCCGTACCCTATTTGCCTCTGGAAAAGTTAGAGGTGCTGAAGTGTACGCTGGATTGAGACTACCAATTCTTTATGTTCACCCAAGTGATATTGACGGTGACCTTGTTTCAGACAAACTTGACGAATGTCTTGTTGTTCAAGGTTTGTGGGAATTCAGAGGATGTCCTGATACGGATCGTGATGGTATTAAAGATATTGATGATCACTGTCCAAACGATCCTGGTATTCCAGAATTCAATGGTTGTCCTGATACGGATAAGGATAGCATTCCAGACAAAGATGATGCATGTCCAGAGGACTTTGGTTCAATTGCATTCAACGGTTGTCCAGACCGTGACAACGATAGCATTATCGACAAGAAAGATGATTGTCCAGATGATGCAGGTTTAGCGAAGTTCAACGGTTGTCCAGATAGAGACGGCGATGGAACGAAAGATTCCGACGATGCATGTCCAGATGTACCAGGTCCAGAAATCAACAATGGTTGTCCTGATACAGACGGTGATGGTCTATTCGACTTTATTGATGAGTGTCCTACAGAAGCTGGACCTAAGGAAAACAATGGATGTCCTTGGCCAGATACTGACGGCGATGGTCTATTGGATAAGGATGATAAGTGTCCGTACTTAGCAGGACCTCGTGCTAACGAAGGTTGTCCTTACCAAGATACTGATGAGGATGGCGTATTGGATAAAGATGATAAGTGTCCAAACACACCAGGTCCAGTAGCTAACGAAGGTTGTCCTGAGATTGAGGAGTCTGTTCAAGAAATCTTGAATACGGCATTTGAAAACCTTGAGTTCGAGACAGGTAAGGACATTATCAAGGATGAATCTCTTCCATCATTGAGTGAACTTGCTGACGTATTGGTGAAGAAGCCAGAATGGAAACTTCAGATTGCTGGTCATACGGATAACGTAGGTCCTGCGCAAAGCAACCTCATTCTATCGAAGAAGCGTGCTGAATCTGTGAAGAAGTTCATGATTTCGAAAGGAATTGATGCGAGTCGATTGTCAACGCTTTACTTCGGTGAAACAGATCCAATCGCTGACAACGGAACAGCTGAAGGGCGTCAGAAAAACAGACGTGTCGAGATGACAATTATCTTCGAATAAAAGATAGACAACCCTCTATGATAATTAAGGGCTGGTAAATACCAGCCCTTTTTTCTTTTTTCTTACATTTAGTATGCTACCTTAAAAAATGCTGACTATGAAATTCTTAAAGAAGCTTGGTATTCTCCTAATTACCATTACCGCATTAGTATTTATAATCGCTCTGTTTGTCAAGAAAGATTATCACGTGTATAGAACTGTAGAAGTCGCAGTGAGTAACGCTGATGCCTTCGATTATGTTCGCTACCTGCGTAGTCAAGATGAATTCGCTGTTTGGCAGGCAATGGATCCAAATGTCAAACAAACATACAGCGGTGAAGATGGATCTGTTGGCGCTATCTATAAATGGGATAGTAAAGTAGAAGATGTAGGTGCTGGTGAACAGGAAATAATGAAAATTGAAGATGGTAAACGTGTCGACTTTGAATTACGCTTCACACGCCCATGGGAAATGACTGGTGGTGCCTATATAACAACAGAAGCACTTGGCGATGCTAAAACAAAAATAACTTGGGGCTTTGAAGGCAATACACCCTGGCCTTGGAATTTCTTCTTTTTATTCATAGACATGGATAGCGAGTTAGGTCCTGATCTCCAAAAAGGATTAGACAATCTAAAACAAAACCTAGAATCTCAGGAATAGTTCAACTTTCCACTTATTGATAAAAATTTTAGGCTAATTTTATGCTGTGAGCAAAATGGCCAAAAAACACCGTTATTTATTCAGTTTTCTTTCAGGAATACTGATGTCAATAGCCTTTCCTTTTTCGGGAAGCCTAATTCCAATAATTTTCGTTGCTTGGATTCCATTACTTCTGGTTGAAGACTCTATTCTCAATAACAACTATCGATCCAGCAAAGTTCTTATTCACGCTTACCTAACTTTCTTTGTATTTAATTTAGGATCCACTTGGTGGGTTTGGAATGCAAGTCTTGGTGGTGCCTCATTGGCTATTATTCTGAATAGCTTGCTGATGACAATAGCGTTCTACTGCTTTCACCTGACTAAAAAATATATAGGAAAAAAGGAAGGATACATTTCACTCCCTATTTATTGGATTGCCTTCGAACATTTTCACCATAATTGGGAAATGTCGTGGACATGGCTGAGCATGGGTAACTATTTCAGCATTGTTCCTTCTTGGGTTCAGTGGTATTCATACACAGGTATTCTAGGAGGCACACTCTGGATCTTAGTTATTAACCTTTTGATCTATCGCATCATCCAGAATGTATATTTCAAAAAGGAATCTTGGAGGATTCAAACTCCGCTCATTTGGATTGCTGGAATTTTCCTTCTGGTCCCTTTGATCATCTCTCTTTCAATGTATTATACGTATGAAGAGGAATCGCGACCTCTAGAGGTTGTAGTTCTTCAACCTAATATTGATCCATACAATGAGAAATTCGTCGCAGGAGGGCTTGAAAACCAGCTTAAAAAGCTTGTTGAGCTGGCTGATTCGAAAGTAACCAGCAACACTGGTTTAATCGTTGCGCCAGAAACGGCAATAAGTGCCTCTTTTTTCGAACAAGAATTAACACAGCTTCCCTTCTTTCATTACCTGACAAGAGAAAAGAAAAGGCTTCACGACATACCTTGGTACATTGGTGCTTCAACTATGCACATCTATCCAAAAAAACACTCACGCGCTTCTTTCCCTCTTAATAGCGGACCAGGATTTATTGAGCATTACAATACATCTGTACTTATCAATGAAGATAACATACCAAGCTTCGTTCATAAATCAAAGCTTGTTCCTGGAGCCGAAATCGTTCCATTTTCTGATATCTTCCCATTTCTGGAAGATTGGTCCATTCAATCTGGAGGCCCCTCTGGTTCTTTAGGTGTAGAAAAGGAACCAATGCTATTGAAAACCAATAAATTTAGTTTCGCTCCTGTGATTTGTTATGAATCTGTTTATGGCGAATGGGTAACTGGACAATGTAGAAAGGGAGCTGAACTTATTTGTGTGGCAACCAATGATGGATGGTGGGGAGACACACCTGGCTACAAGCAGCATATGAATTTCTCGCGTTTACGGGCAATCGAAAACAGAAGATCTGTTGTTCGATCTGCAAATACTGGAATTAGCTGTTTTATTAATCAGCGAGGTGATGTATTGCAACCAACGAAATGGTGGGTTTCTGCGTCCATACGTCAAGAGGTGAACCTGAATAGTAAACAGACCTTCTACACTAGGTATGGAAATATCCTTGGACGTAGCCTAGGATTTGTCTCTGTTCTCTTGCTGCTTTTCACCTTTGTTAAACGCTTTAAAAAGAAATACATTCGCAACTAATGTCTGAGAACGAAGAAATAAATCCTGAGCTGCTCGTAGAAAATCATGGCGACTATCTGCTGTCCTTTGCGATGTCTAAATTGCGTGATCTTGATCTTGCTAAAGACCTTGTTCAAGATACTTTTGTATCTGCGCTGACAAAACTAGATTCGTTTGAAAAACGGAGTAAGCTGCGCACATGGTTGACGAGTATATTAAACCGTAAAATCATCGATCATTGGAGAAAAGCAGAAACGCGATATACCGATCCTATCTCTAACTTTTTTGACCAAAACGATGATCAACGTCATTGGCTTTTGGACAAGCGTGGAGGAGATACTGGTGTAAGAAATATTGAGCAAGAGCTTAGTCATGAAGAAAGCATGCAGGAATTAAAAGAATGCCTCGATACTTTACCAGAAAAATGGAATGGTATTGTGAGTTCAAAGTACTTGGAAGAAAAAGAAAGTGAGCAAATTTGTAATGATTTTGACATCACCCCTTCTAATCTTTGGGTTATCATCCACCGCACAAAACTGTTATTACGTGATTGCCTTCAAAACAAATTAGCACGATGAAAAACTGTGAAGATACAACGCAAGACATTGAACGGTCGTCTTTTGTGAGACTTTCGCTGAAAGATCGTGTGGGTATGCGTATGCACCTCTCATTGTGTAAGGACTGCCGAAGGTACTTCAAGGACAGCAAGGCAATTGATCGGCTCCTTAAAAAACGTTTCACTCATTTGAGTAAATATAGCTTTACGAAAGAGGAAAAGGAAGACTTGAAACGAAAGATAGTCAGCTAGTTACCAACAGCAAAGCATTGACCTTTCTTATTTTTTAAAGCGTAAAACGCCTATTTTCTCCTTTCTTCCCCATATTGAATAGAGAATCATTTCACCTGTGGAATAGTTGACATCGAACAACTTCGGTACAGCTAGAGCATCGATTTCAGTACGATCGAAAAACGTTCTTCGTTTCATTTCTCCAGTTTCCATGTCAATTTCAGCAAGTGCAACGACGTTCTTTCTTCGACCATAGTTCGCAGTATAGAGCTTATCATTGTCACTGAACTCACCATCTTCACTGTAATTTCTAACATTGTCATTGAAAATGAAATAAACTTTTCCATTATCGACAAAACTCTCGTAGCTACTAAACGGCCCGCCATCATTAGTTGACACTTGATATTTACGGACTTTCTCCACCCAATCAAAGGCACCTTCTGCGTTAATCTTGTAGGCTATTATGTCGTTGTAATAATAGTAATAGGTGCTTGAAGTTTGCCCACTGCGTGTATCAGTATAGGTACGTACTTGAACATAATACTGTTCCATGGTACCAACTATGCTTCCGTCATCCAGAATTGTCGCTTCTCGCATTTTATAGTTGTACAATTGCGCGTCCTCTTTACCACGGTCTTCTCTACGTTCCTGGCGCTTTTTCTCTCGATCTGTCCAACCCTGTACAATAAATTCATCTGAAAACTCTTTGAAGCCCTCGTCGAGTTTTTGTTCTGTATTCAAATCTACACGTTGATGGAATACCCCAGAAACTCCACTTTCCTTCATCTTTCCATAAATTCCAGTAATCGTAAACACTCCTTTATCATCAGAGGTCATTGCCATTGCTTCAACCCGCTTTCCATCAAGGTCAAGTGTATAATCTTGCAAACCATCTTCCGCAATATGGTAAATGTGCAATGCTTTGTAATTCAGTCTATTCCTTAAAAAGGTCCTCTTTTCCCCTTCTTCATATTCCGTTAGTGACAAGAAATAGTCGCCAGAATTCGAAATGTGATGTGAATGAATTACCGAAAGGTTTGGATCAAATGGAAGCGGATATTCTCCATCGTTTATCAGATTCAGTTCATTGTCGTAAATCTTAAATCCGTATAAATCACGCTCCTCCTTCCGGCCAGGAACCTCCCAAACAACACCGAAGTATTTCTTGTTCGCAGAAAGTTTGACGTCGAACCAACCCTTTGCGCGCTTTCTATCCAAACTATAGGACGCCAATTTTATCGGCTCAGCCACTGGCTTTAATTCATCATCGTACTCCTGCATGTAAAAATGGTTCTTCCCTTCTCGACGATCAGAAAGAAACACAACGAATTTGCCTCCGATGACACGCGCTCCTTCAAAATTGGCCATGCTTTCTTCAGCGATCAAGCGAATTCTTCCCGATCCAGTCAATTTTAAATTTTCATGCTTCGAAACCTGATAGCTTCCTAAAAGACGACCACCTGTCCAGCGCAATGCGAAAAACTCATTTGCTTTGTTTGGAAGTAAATAGATAAGCTTTCCTTTACTTCGTTCCATTTCACTCCACTCAATCGTATACGACTGTGCATCCACAGTATGCTGTAGACAAAATGTAATAAAAAGGACAAAACAATATTTCATAAAATGAGGTTCGCCTTTCGCTATCAAAGAGTGATCCAGTTTAAGAAACCAGCTGAATTCCTGTATAGTTCTGAGGTGTTATTTTCTTTAATTCTTCCTTAAGATCAGAAGAAATATCCAATGTATCAACGAAATTATGCACTGTTTCTTTCGTAACGGCTTCATTTTTTCGTGTCAAGCCCTTCAATGCCTCGTATGGTTTTGGATAGCCTTCTCTTCGTAAAATCGTCTGAATCGCCTCTGCAACAACAGCCCAGTTACTTTCTAGGTCAGCATCAAATGCTTGTTCGTTTAACAGCAATTTATCAAGTCCCTTTATTGTTGATTTAAACGCGATAAATGTATGTGCTATAGGCAAACCTATTGTTCTCAACACTGTTGAATCTGTTAAATCTCGTTGGAGCCGTGAAACTGGAAGTTTGATCGAAAGATGCTCATAAATGGCATTCGCAATTCCAATATTCCCTTCTGAGTTTTCAAAATCAATTGGATTCACCTTGTGAGGCATAGCAGAAGACCCAACCTCTCCTTCTTTCAACTTTTGCTTGAAGTATTCCATGGAAATGTATGTCCACATATCGCGGTCCAAATCCAAGATGATGGTGTTGATTCGTTTCATCGCATCAAAAAGAGATGCAAGGTTATCATAGTGTTCTACTTGAGTTGTCGTTTGACTTCTCGATAATCCAAGAACATCATTTACAAAGTTGTTTGCAAAACCTACCCAATCTCCTGAACCAAAAGCGACGAAATGCGCATTGAAGTTCCCTGTTGCTCCTCCAAACTTCGCTGAATAAGGAATTGCAGTCAATTGAGCACGTTGTATATTCAAACGCTCCACAAATACTTGAATCTCTTTCCCTAAACGTGTTGGCGAAGCAGGCTGACCATGCGTTCGTGCCAACATTGGAATATCCTTCCATTCTTTGCTATAGTCTTCAAGCTTCCCAATTAACTGATCAAGCAATGGTAAATATTCTTTCTCTATCGCCTCTTTCAATGAAAGCGGAATAGAAGTATTATTAATATCCTGAGAAGTTAAACCGAAATGTACAAACTCAAGGTATTTCTCCAATCCAAGTGCCGTCATTTTGTCCTTCACAAAATACTCTACAGCCTTCACATCATGATTCGTGATTTTCTCAGTGTCTTTGATTTCCAATGCATCTTCTTCAGAAAACGAACTATAGATTGCGCGCAAAGCAGCATACTTTTCCTTTGGAAAATCAGACAGAGGCATCACCCCACTTTCTACCATAGCGATAAAGTATTCCACTTCAACTATTACACGGTACTTTATCAATCCGAACTCCGAAAAATACGGTTGTAATTCACTTGTCTTACTCTGATATCTTCCGTCGACCGGAGAAATTGCTGTTAAACTGCTAAAATTCATAGTGTCTTGTCCCTTCAAGATTAAAAAAATGCAAAAGCCAAAGATACAAAAGCCTTGCGAATTAACCGTTTTGAAATTCCTTTGATTACTTTTGAATATGAAATTTATTCGGAATTTCTTTTTTGGAATGAGGTCTTATTACAAGGCTGTAAAATTTATTATTGAACATAAATTTTACTGGTACCTTATCGCTCCAGCCATTCTTATGATCATCATCTATAAAATAGGTGCAATGATTCAAAAGGATTATGTTCCGCCTAAGGCAGAGAACATGAACGAAATCGTTTGGTACCTCATCTATCTGATGCTCGAAATTGCGATTGCCATTCTTCTGATGAAATTCGCGAAGTACCTAGTTGTCGTCATTCTTTCCCCTTTGATCTCGCACTTGAGCATGAAAACGGAAAAAATTCTGACAGGCAACACGTATCCTTGGGATTTCCGTCAATTGGTTCACGATGTTAAGCGAGCGATGCGTATCGTTGTTCGGAACTTGATGTGGGAATATTTCTTTTTCGTCATTATCTTCGTCGTGTCTTTTCTAGGTTGGGAGAACCCCAAATCATCTCCTGTTTTCTATTTGACTTTCATCATTGGTTTCTTCTATTATGGCTTTGCCTTTTTGGACTATATTAATGAGCGAAGAAGATTAAATATAGATGAGAGTATCCACTTTGTTAGAAGGAATAGAGGTCTGGCCATCGCGATTGGATGTGTATATTCATTGCTGATTTTGGTTCCACTGGATTTAGGAGCGCTTTTTAATTGGTCAACTTTTTCAGAAGAGCCTATGGCTGTTATCGGTCGCTTCTTGTTGAATCTTGTTCTTTGGATTTGCGCTTCAGCTGCACCCATTGTTGCTGTTGTTGCCTCAACTATCGCAATGGATGATTTAGTTGACTTAAAATCCAATGTACATTCAAAAAAAGTGGACAACTAAACAAGGAATTTAAAGGAAATCAGTGATTTTTATTTTCTTTTGCATAACTTTTGCTATCGTAAGGCGCATAAACATAAAACCAACAACATGAACAAGCTAATTCAATCAGTGTTATCGATCACTTTCCTCCTATTTATAGGAACTGTGTATGGCTTTAACGATAATCCTGCACCTACTGACTCAACAACAAGTTTGGTTGACAAATCTGCTGCCGTTTACTTTATCGAAGAAGGAAAAACACTTTACGGAGAAGGAAAAATAAAAGATGCACTTATTAAATTCAGAGAGGCTGGAGTTAAAGACCCAAACAGTTGGCGTGCGGCTTACTGGATAAGTAAGTGTCATTATAAAATGAACAACTATGGTTATGCACTCAAGTATGCAAAAAATGCAGTGAGTCTTGGTGACGACAAAGTGAATAAGGAAGTCTATTTCACTTTAGCAGTTACATACCATCGATTGGGAATCATAGATTCAGCGCTTGTAAATTATCAACATGCCAATGAAAATCTGTCTGCGCCACGTGCAAAAACATTAATGGTAGAACACCACATTGAAGAATGTGCATTTGCCAAAGAACAGCTAGCTAAAGAACCTAAGTTTATAAAAAAGCGTTTGGTTGGTGACGTAAATTCTGGTTACGACGATTACAACGCAATTGTTGTTGACGGTGGAAAAACTATTTATTTCGTATCGAGAAGAAGCAATACTACTGGTGGGGGAATGAATCCTGATGATCAGGTATTCTTCGAGGATGTATACAGAGCTACTTGGGATGACGAACTGAAGGAATGGGACGATATCACCAATAAGCTTGGAAAGATAAACTCTGACGGGTTTGATGCTTTGAACTATATTTCACCTGACGGTCTATACGGAGTCATGACGTTGAATTCAACAGCAACAGATGCGAAAACAACAACACGCGGATCTGATCTTTGTGAATTAAAAATGAGTGATAAGGGAACATGGAATTCACCTAGGACGATCAAAAACAAAACAATCAACACTTCTTTTTTCGAAGGTTCAGCAACATTGACTGCTGATGGAAACACGATGTACTTTGTTTCTGACAGAAAAGGTGATAAGAGTTCTACAGATATCTACGTGGCTCACAAGGAAGGAAAATCTTGGGGGAATGCCAAGGTACTTCCAATGACAATAAACACGAAAGGAAGAGAAACCACTCCGTACATTTCTGCAGATGGAAGGTATTTATTCTTTAGTTCTGATGGACACATTGGAATGGGCGGATTGGATGTTTATGTTGTAGAAAACCTTGGAGATTCTTGGGGTACGCCAATTAATCTTGGTAACGGAATCAACTCTGTGAACAACGATACGCACTTCACTTACGACAAGGCAATAAACAAGGCTTATATATCAGGTTATGAGATTGTAGGACAAAAATCAAGTATCGATATTTACGAATATGATATGACAGGTTTTACCATTCCAACAAAATAAGCTCAGAATTAATTGGCAGGACAACGCTAAGTGAAATAGCACCTCGATAAATGCAGCGGTATTTTTTAGAACTCGCATACGACGGAACAGATTTCTTTGGATGGCAGCGTCAAACCAATGAGATTTCCGTACAAGAGGTTATCGAAGATGCCCTCTCGAAATTATATTCTAATACTCCCGTAAAAGTGGTCGGTTGCGGCCGCACCGATACAGGCGTGCATGCCAGGCATTATATTTTGCATGTTGATCTACCTGAAATTGAAGATACAGAGAAGTTTGTATTCAAACTCAATCGAATGCTCCCCAATTCTATTGTCTTTAACAAAGCCGTGCCCGTAAGCGCTGATTCGCATGCGCGCTTCGATGCAACGCAGCGTACGTACAGGTATTTCATTCATCAGAATAAGAATCCATTCAAACAGAAGCATAGCTGGTACGTTCCCCAAGCACTCGATTTCTCAAAAATGAATGAGGCAGCAAAACTGCTTGTCGGAAAAAAAGACTTTACTTCTTTATCCAAATTACATACGGATGTAAAGACGAACATTTGCGATGTGAAAAAGGCAGAGTGGATAATCACGGAAGATGCAATCTATTTTGAAATTGTCGCAGATCGTTTTTTACGCAACATGGTTCGGGCTACAGTAGGGACGTTGATTGATGTTGGCCATGGTAAAATAGCTTCTGAACAAATAAATGAAATCTTAGAGGCAAAAGATCGGCAGGCAGCCTCTACCTCTGTTCCAGCCCATGGGCTATTCCTTTGGGAAATCAATTACTAAAGCGAGACAACCTTTCCCAATGGTTTTAGCGTTGTTGTCGTAGACAACATTTCTTGAATCATTTAAATTGAGGAATGCAAATCCGACCGACTATGAAAACGCTTATTCTCTTTATCTCTCTTTTTATTGGTATAAACTCATTTGCACAATCATGGCAAGATGTTGGTGGTGGCACTAACAACAGTAGCCACGGAATGCTGACTTGGAATGGAAAACTGATTAACCTTGGTAGCTTCAACAATCCTTGTAATAGAGTTGCTGAGTGGGATGGAGCGTCGTGGAACTGTCTAGGTGGCGGAGTAGGAATCGTTGCAAGGGCAGGTGTCGTTTGGGACGGAAAATTAGTAGTCGTCGGAGATTTTTGGAATGTTCAGCAACCTTGTGTAGGGTGTAATGGGGTAGCAGTTTGGGACGGTGTTTCTTGGACTCCTCTTGGTAACGGTGTAAATAATGATGTTCTCACATGCACAGTTTGGAACAATGAATTAGTAATTGGAGGTGATTTCACACAATCGGATGGTGCACCAATCGCTCGAATAGCAAAATGGAATGGAACCGCATGGGAGTCCGTTGGGCCAATCGGTAGTTTTGGTAATGACATTCGATGCATGACTGAATTTGAAGGCGAACTATGGGTTGGCGGCGATTTCAACAATGTGGGCGGAAATTCACCGAGTGATGGTGTGGTAAAATATGACCCATCTACTGGTGGATGGGCTGGTGGAAACAGTGGTGTTGATTTAGTTGGTGGAGTCAATGAAAGCGTTCGTGTCTTGTACGTAAATCCAAATGACGGCAACTTATATATGGGCGGCGAATTTCCCGAATTATGGGATGGAGATGCCGCAGCTGAAGATTACAATATGGGGGGGGTCGCAATGTACGATGGTTCCAATTGGACTCCGCTAGGAACGGGCCTCAATGAATACTGCCGTGCGATTCATGAATATAATGGAGACATTATAGCTGGAGGATACTTCACGAATGCAGGGGGAACACCCGCGAATAAAATAGCCAAATGGGATGGAACAAGCTGGTCTGCCATGGGACTTGGCTTTGATGCTTCTGGTATAGATGAGTATGTGAAATCGGCAACCACATGGAATGGAATTTTCTTTGCAGGCGGAGCATATACACAAGCTGAGGGGAATCCAATGAATTATATTGCGCAGTGGTATGAGCCAGCAACATCAGCTCCAGTAGCATGGATGACACCGTCCAGCACAACCCTTTGCGGTTCTGGCTGTATTGACTTTGTTGACAACAGTACGAATGGACCAACTTCATGGAACTGGACTTTCCCTGGCTCTAGTACTCCAACCTCTACAGATCAAGACCCTCTTAATATTTGTTGGCCAAGTCCTGGAACATACACTGTGTCATTGCAGGCGTGCAACGCGATTGGATGTACAACGCAAGATTTGGACATTGAGGTTACCAACGGCGCAACAGTCTCTGTGAATGATGCCTCTATTTGTGGCGGGGGGCCAGAAACACTCACTGCTGTGCCTTCGGCTGCTGGTGGAACCTTCCTGTGGTCTCCTAGTGGGGAAACAACAGCTAGCATCGATGTAAATCCAGGTTCAAGCACAACATACACTGTGACTTATTCATATCTAGGATGTACTAGTAGCGCAACAAGTACGGTAACTGTTGGAGTTGGCCCAAGTGTTGCCGTTAGTTCTTCAGGTAATATTTGTGAAGGACAAAGCACTACATTAACAGCGACACCTGCTGTAGGGGGAGGAACTTACCTTTGGTCACCTGGCGGAGATATCACAGCTTCAATTAATGTCACACCATCATCCACAACTACCTACTCGGTTGTATATACATTAAATGGATGTGACAGTCCTCTGGAATCGGAAACAATAACAGTAAACCCAGCGTACAACTTATCAGAGAATGTGAATGCATGTGAGAATACAGCATTTACCTATCCTGATGGATTCTCTGAAACGATTACTTCAAACACTTCGCATACTTCAAACCTTCTTACTGTGGCGGGATGTGATTCAATTATTGTTACCAACGTAACGGCAAATCAAGCGTATAGTTTTTCTGAAAATGTAAATGCGTGCAACGGCGACACATATGTCTATCCAGATGGGTTTTCAGAAACAATCACTGGTAACACCGCGCACACGTCTAACTTAACAACAGGTGTTGGCTGCGACTCAACTATTGTAACGAACGTGACCGTGTTTGCAGCATATAATAATTCTGAAAACGTCTCTGTGTGCAGCGGTAGCAACTATACTTATCCTGACGGGTTCAGTGAAACAATTACGGCGAACACTTCACATTCTTCCAATTTAACAACGACAAACAATTGCGACTCAATAATTGTTACAAACGTAACGATGGTGACGGCATTCAATACCTCTGAAAATATTTCAGCGTGCGAAAATACGAGTGTTGTTTATCCAGATGGATTTACAGAAACAATTACTGGAAACACTTCACATACCTCAAACCTATTGTCAACTCAGGGCTGTGACTCAATTGTGGTGACAAACGTGACGATGGATGCAAATTACAGCATTACAGAAAGTGCCACTGCATGTGATGGTACAACATTTATTTACCCCGATGGATTTAGTGAGACGATTACAGCAAATACGTCGCATACTTCCAATTTAACATCTGTAGCTGGTTGCGATTCAGTTATCGTTACAACTGTCACAATGAATGTTGCTTACAACAGTTCAGAAGGTGTAATGGCTTGTTCAGGCGCAACCATTACTTACCCCGATGGATTCTCGGAGACCATAACAGGAAACACCTCTCATACGAGCAATCTTACTGCGGTAACTGGCTGTGATTCTATAGTTGTTACAAACGTTACACTAGCCCCCTCTTACAACTTGACGCAATCTGTAGAAGTTTGTGTAGGTGCAGATTACACCTACCCAGATGGAACCTTATCGAGTAACATTACTGCTGATGAATCAAATTCATCTACGCTATTAACAATTAACGGTTGCGACTCAACAATAGTCACAAATTTGACCGTTGTATCGGCGATTGATGTTACTGAAAATTTGAATATTTGTTCTGGTGAGGATTATACGTATCCTGACGGTACCATTTCTACAAACATCACCGTAGACGAAACACATATTTCGAACTTAACTGCTTCAGCGGGTTGTGATAGTAATGTTACGACCAATCTGACAGTTGATCCGATTCCAAATGCAACGGTAACTGAATCGGGTAATGTTTTAACCGCACAGCAAGCTGGAGCAACTTACCAATGGGTAGATTGTGACAACGGGAATGCTCCTATCAGCGGAGAAACAAATCAAACCTTTGCGCCGACGGTTAATGGAAATTATGCTGTCATTATTGACTTGGGAGGATGTATCGAAACAAGTACATGTACCTTGATTTCAACAATTGGACTGGACGAGTTGAATACTTCTGGACTCACAGTTTATCCAAACCCGACGATGGGTAGTATTAAGATTCAAAGTAAGGAAGAACTGTTGGGAACTAACTATGCTATTCATGATGCTTCAGGAAGAATTCTCCTTCAAGGAAGTCTTGATTCGAAACAAGTCATCAGTGTTGAAAGCCTGTCATCAGGAACATACATCTTGCGTTTAGACCAAGGTGAGAAAGGTCAAATTCGTATCGTGAAGGAGTAATTTATTCTACAATTAGAATATAGTTGTTCTTCTTTCCCTTACCGAGTAAAACGTACTTATCATTGATGAGGCTTTCTGTCGTTATTTGGAATTGATCATTGACCTTTTCTTTATTAACAGAAATAGCATTTCCTTTCAATTCTCTTCGAGCTTCGCCATTAGACCCAAGAAATCCAGTCTTCGCTGAAAGTGCATCAATAATTCCAAGACCTGCATTGACCTCATCACGCGGAACTGTTGCCTGAGGAACACCGTCAAATACAGCGAAAAAATCCTTCTCTGAAAGCGCCTTCAAATCATCCGCTGTTGATTTACCAAAGAGAATTTTACTTGCCGCGATTGCAGTATTCAAGGCTTCAGCGTCATGCACACGTGTCGTGATATCTTCGGCCAACGCTTTCTGCAAACTACGCATATGCGGCTCTTCTTTATGTGAAGCTATTAAGGCGTCAATCTCCTCTTTATCTTTAAGAGTAAAAATCTTAATGAAGTTCTCAGCATCTTCGTCTGATGCATTCAACCAATATTGGTAGAACTGGTAAGGAGACGTTCTTTCTGGACTAAGCCAAACTGTTCCACTTTCCGTCTTACCGAATTTAGTCCCATCGGCTTTCTTGATAAGGGGTGTGGTAACCGCATAAGCCTCTCCCCCACCTTTACGGCGAATCAGTTCTGTACCTGTAACAATATTACCCCATTGATCAGATCCGCCTAATTGAACAATACAATCCTTGTGCTTATTCAAGTAGTAAAAATCATATCCCTGAACCAACTGGTAAGAGAACTCTGTAAATGACATCCCCGTATCAAGACGCGACTTTACAGAATCTTTAGCCAACATATAATTGACAGATATGTGTTTTCCAACATCGCGAATGAAATCAAGGAAATTCATATTCTTGAACCAATCGTAATTGTTCACCATTTCTGCTGCATTCTCGCCATTCTCAAAATCCAAAAACTGCTCCAATTGCGCTTGGACACATGCCACGTTATGATCTAGTGTTTCAGCATCCAACAAATTTCGCTCTGCAGATTTACCCGATGGATCACCAACCATTCCTGTCGCGCCACCAACCAAAGCAAAAGGCTTGTGTCCCGCACGTTGAAAATGCACCAAAATCATAATTTGAACGAGATTCCCGATGTGCAATGAATCTGCCGTTGGATCAAATCCAACATATCCAGCACTCATTTTCTTCATCAATGCTTCTTCCGTTCCAGGCATGATATCGTGAATCATCCCTCTCCACTGCAATTCTTCAATAAAATTCTTTGGCATTTTTTACTTATTGGTCAAACTCTTAAATACTTCTTCGAGTGATTTCTCTTCTTTTCTTAAAGTCAATATCAACAGATTGTTGTTTTGAGCAAATCGTGAAATTTCCTTCCGGAGATCTTCCTTCTCCTTAGACTCTAAAAGCCATCCGTTCCCAACTTGCTCTAGCTTGCTTACAGCCGCAATTTTCTTCAAATGACTTTTTGATACTTCTCCTTCAAACTCAACATAAACTGTCTGTAGAAGCTCGTCAAGTTGCAGGTCAGCAGCTGTATCATCAGCGACGATTTCTCCTTTATTAATAATCACAATTCTGTCACAAATAGCTTCAACTTCCTGCATAATGTGCGTTGAAAGCATTACCGTCTTCTCCTTACCTATTGTTTTTATAAGGCCTCGGATTTCGGCTAGCTGGTTTGGGTCAAGACCAGAGGTAGGCTCATCAAGGATAAGTACTTCTGGATCATGAATGATTGCCTGGGCTAAACCTACCCGCTGCCGATAACCTTTTGATAAAGCTCCAATTTTTTTCTTTTGCTCCACTTCAAGTCCAACTAGATGAATCATTTCAGCCACTCGCTCCTTCACATTTTTAACCTTGTAGATTTTCGCCACAAAAGCCAAGTATTCCTTCACGTACATATCGAGATACAAAGGATTATTCTCAGGCAAATACCCAATCACTTGACGCGTGTTCAACGAATCCACAGAAACAGGCATTCCACATACCTTCACTGATCCTCCTGAGGCAGGAATATATCCCGTGATCACTTTCATAGTCGTTGACTTCCCTGCACCATTCGGCCCTAAAAAACCAACGATCTCTCCCTTGTTCACATTGAAAGAAATATCCTTCACTGCTGCTTGGTCTCCGTAATACTTGAACAGGTTTTTAACCTCTATTGACATGTGTACAATTTTGAATCAACGAATTTAACGATAATTGAAAGAACAGTAGAGTCCACCATTTAAAGATTTATCAATTTATATACACGGCTAATCCGCCAACTAATTTTTATCTTTAGAAGTAGATGAACCACCGCCGAATAATACAATCCATTTTCCTTTTGTTATTTGCTTCTGCAACTGACGCTCAGGTTGATTCAATGAATCTCACATCTCCCACAAATCTTTCCGAGCTGAATAAATACTCTCTTTGGGCAACGGAATATTATGCGCACGTTACACAATCAGAATTTCAGACAGCACACTATTTCTTCACGACGGCTACTTTTTCGCCGGAGATACCGGTGGAGCTATAAAAGGAAATCACATTGATGTGTTCACAGGAACAGATGACAATCATCCTTTTGAGTTTGTAAAGTCTACTGCAAAACATGCCAATGACGCCTACATTGTAGAGAATGAAACACTTATCGAAAGTTTGGAAAACCTGCATCGATAGTGCCCCTCTATTTAATCGGGTTTATCTACGCTGGCAACTCACTGTTCACAGTATTTCTTATATTTAAGATGCATTTACAGATATGTTTCGAAAAAGCCTCTTTTTACTATTCCTTTTCATTCATTTATTTGGCTTTTCTCAATTGTCGGAGGCTAACAAAGCACAACTTCGTACTGAATTGGCGAACCATGTAAATGAACTACGGATCTCACTTGGATTGCCAGCACTCATAGAACATGATGTCTTACAAAAAGCCGCTTACTTGCACAGCACTTACATGGCAAAATATGATATGCTCAGTCACGATGAGAAAAAAGGCAGTTTGGCGACACCGGCAAAGCGCGTGCGAAAAAGTGGAAGCAAAGATTTTGAAATTATTGGTGAAAACATCCTATACTCAGAAAAACAAGAATTCCCTTTGCGCAAAAAGGAAGTAGCAGAATTGGCAAAGAAAATGTTTATGCAGTGGAAAAAATCACCCGGTCATTATGCCAATATGATTGACCCTGAATATGTCTACGGTGATTTTGGTTTTAAAACGCAGTCAAAAAAAAAGATTGTGTACGCGACGCAGGTATTTGGCAAATTGGGTGTTCGTATCGAAGGGCAGTTATCCAACAATGCTTTTGGTCTTCGCGCGCAACAACAAGACTGCGATGGACTCTTTAAGAACTTAGTAAACATCCTAACAAACGTTTGTAATAGCGTTGTGATTGAGGACGGTCAGGCGAAGCTCTACTACCATGATCTTGCGTATTTCAAACGTATTTTTTCTGGTCCCAAAGATGGTCTGGCAGTTGACTTAATAACTAAGGAACAATTGGAATGTGGCCAACCAAATCAGCTGGATCTATCTCCTGTGTATGACGGTGTTCTCATACAACCTCGGTATAGAAAAGAGTTATTGGATAGCAACGAAGCACTTAGTGAATACCGCTTAATTGCAAACCTTGGAAAAATTCCAGAATCGTTCAATCACAAGAAATATTTACCTTCCATCGTAGTGATCAAAAATGGATTGAAATGTAAATACCTAGTGCCGGCTAACGCCCCTTCAAAAAATTATGAATTGCGCCCTTTCGATCCCGTACCATACGATCCGAAGAATGTTTCTCTGATCCATAAGGGGGTTATTGCATCTGAAGAATTGCACTACAATTTCAAAACGAATATTATCACTCCCATTAATTACCCAAAGATTCGCGAGAAGGGTACGGGAAAGGTGCATTCCATTAATATTGTCAGCTATAGTTCCATTGAAGGTGATTCTCTCAAGAACATCAGTTTACATGAGTCGCGCGGAGAGACCATTAAGAGACATTTGACTGGGCAATTAAAAACTAAAGGTATCCCAATTACCATCGAAACGTATGAAAACTGGGCAAAAATGTACTTCCAGTTGAACTACTTGTTTGCAGATAGTCTTACACTCATTCCGAAGCGAGAACTTAGAGATTTAATCGCAGCCGGAGACACAACTCTTTATTGGGATTCTTTACTTTTCGATCAGCGGAAATCAACTGCAAACATCAATTATTACGGAGAGATATCAACATCTACCTCGCTTAAAGCCAAGACCGAATTGAGCCTTCGTACTGCGCTGGCGACTGGAAATTGGAACTTGGCGAACAAGGCAATGTATGAGATGTACAAAGTAGAGTCTATTGACCCCGAGTTATTATTGAGCGGATATGTTTTTGATGCATTCAAAGCACATCCCGAACTTGTGCAAAATGCCGCCGCACTTTTATCACGTTGTTATGATCACGACATTTATAAGTCCGCTGAATTTATCAACAGCTGGCTCCAACGGGAAAAAGATCTTTCTCCCACTGCTTTATCAAACTTGCTACATTTATATGCACTAACTGGTGTTAAATTATTAAAGACATGGGACATTTCGGCCAAACGCCTTTCGAATGTATTACACCCAACGAAGGTAGAAAGACTCATTCATGAGAACATTCCTCCAGAATTAATGTTGAACATACAACTTACCTTCCTTCAATATTATGGTCATACAAATGATGCCCCTGGAATAAATAAGTCTTTCAACTTTATCGTCGAATACTTCACAGATGCAAATTTGCCCATTGAAGACACCAAAAACCTCGTTAAGTTTTTCAATAAATGGAGCCGATATGACCTGACAAACAAGTTTCTCATTCCTATGTTCGACGCCGATAAATTGGATACTGAAGCCACGTTTATTTTGGCACATACTCTAACTAAGTACAATTTGAGTACGGATGAGCCTAAGTACATTGCCATTCATGAAAAAGCCGCCGAACTCGATCGCGAACAATGGTGTCAATGGATCAACGAGGAATTTCAAATTCTTCGGAATCACAAAATCAAGCGTGCATTTTGCGCCTTATGTGATTAATCTACATCCTAGATTTCCCAAAAAAACTTAAATCCTTATCGGCTATATACTTTCTATGATATCCCTGCGTTCAACACGGTATAACTGCCGCGTATGAAAAATCAACCATTCTCAATTTCTAAACGTATCAAAAGTTTTAGCTACGCCTTTAGCGGACTCCGAACACTCATTAAGGAAGAACACAATGCACTATTACACCTCATCGCAGCGATTGCCGTCATTGTTTTAGGCTTTCTACTCGAGATTTCCACATTTGAATGGATCGCGATCGTCTTTGCAATTGGTTTTGTATTTATCCTTGAACTCATTAACACTTCCATTGAAAACATTGCAGACTTCATTTCACCAGAACGACATTCAACAATTAAAAAGATAAAGGATCTTGCTGCTGGCGCAGTCCTAATTGGCGCAATTACGGCACTCACCATTGGCTGTCTTATTTTCATTCCTAAACTTATTGAGCTATGTTAACTTCCCTCAAAAAAGGCAACCGCCTTAATGAAACTATTTTCTTAGGAGTCTCATGCATCTTGTGTTTTTTCTTTTCCATTTACCGCTACTCCTACACGGATACGAAAATGTTTCTTTTTCTAAACTGGAATCTATTTTTGGCGTTTATTCCATGGGCCTTAAGTAGCCTTGTCATGTTGAAACCAGAAATTCAGAACAAGAAGCGGACAATCGTTCTACTTCTCTTCTTTTGGCTCCTGTTCTTTCCGAATGCACCCTACATTTTAACAGATTTGTTTCACCTCAATGCAAACTCATCAATGCCCATTTGGTTTGATTTAATTCTCATCTTATCATTCGCATGGGTTGGGTTAGTGTTCGGGATGCTCAGTCTTTGGGATATTGAGAAACTGATGCAGAAAAAAATGAGTTCGACATGGACTTCCATTTTGTCAACTGCATTCCTTTTCCTGTCAAGTTTTGGAATTTACTTAGGGCGCTACCTTCGTTGGAACAGTTGGGACATTGTACATCATCCGTCTGGAATTATCTACGATGTGAGCGATCGTTTTCTTCACCCATTTGATCATCCGAGAACATGGGGGGTAACTATTTTTATGGGAATTTTCCTGAATATGGTGTATTGGTCACTTAAGTTGATAAGAAAACGGATGTCAACCCCTCACTAGACCCATTCCATCATAAAAGGTGCTTATCGGCAATGAATATGGGTCAATATTTGCTTGATATGGTTGATAAATCATATATTAGTTAACATTAACTTAATACTGTAAATCGAATTGTCAACTTCCATGCCCCTAACGTCAATAAAACGTTACCAGAAATATCAGCTTATTTTTCTTCTGCTTCTCTGCTCCAATCTCGTAGTTGGGCAAAATTCTGGATGCGTAACCTTTGACGGCGGTGGTCAACACCTTACATCTACGAGTCAGGCATTAAATAACATTGGATCAGGAAATTTCACTTTTGAAGCATGGATAAATGGTGAAGTCTCTAACACCTCTTTATATCCAGTGATTTTTTCGAACAGGAATGCGACTAACGCGGGAACGATTTTCTTTTTTGACGAAGACTTCAGTGGTGGACCAAAAACATTGGCCGTACAGATGTATGGTGTAAATTATTCCATCCCCAACAATGGAACTTTCGCAGGTGAAATCCTCAATGGTGAATGCCATCATGTTGCGATAAGTAGAAGTGGATCGCAACTAACGTTCTACGTGGACGGAAGCTCCATAGGAACAACCATTGTTTTTGGAAATCCTTCTGTTACTGCCTTCCATGACATCTGGATCGGACAAGACCCAATTTACAACAGTACGTTTAGTGGTACCATTTCCGTTCTTAAAATTTGGGATATCGGGCTAACGGATCCTGAATTAAATGAAAGTAAAAACTGTCCATCATTGGATGGATCTGACCTGACGGCTTATTGGAAATTTGATGAAAGTAGTGGCCCTTTAACTCTAGAGACAATTACAGAAGAGTATAGTACATTCGGATCGTTAGCAATTCCAGATAATTATGATCCAGATTGGGGATCAACGTGCTGTGCCTGTGACGGTTCTAGTTATGATGTTCCCGCTCCAGAATTAATCCTTCCAAATGTTGTGACGGCAAATGGTGATGGGGTTAATGATCTGTTTACTCCTGTTCAAAACCACGGAATAGAAAAATTACATTGTGTTATCTTCAATAGATGGGGCAATGTCATGTTCGAGACCGAAGAGGTCATCTTTAACTGGAATCCTAAAGATGTGAGTGATGGTGTCTACTATTACCTCATTGAGTATACAGACAATCAAGAGAACGAGGAAACGGTGCATGGATTTTTCCATGTAGAGCACTAATTTCTTTTAAGAAGTACATTAACGAGAAGGCTACCATTATTTCCGATACATCATTAACTTTACACCGTGTTCGAAAAGGGAATAGTTCTGAAATCCACAGGAAAGTGGTACGACGTTGAATTGGAAGATGGCTCATTGGTCAAATGCCGTATTCGAGGTAAGTTGCGTCTTGATGGTCTTAAAACTACCAACCCTATTGCTGTGGGTGACGTGGTTTTACTAAATGACACCATTGATGAAGAGGGGAATCGACTCATTTCAGATTTTGAAAAACGCAGGAATTATATCGTTCGAAAGTCCACAAACCTTAGTAAACAACAACAGATTTTAGCTGCAAACATAGATCAAGCGTACTTGTTGGTGACGATTCACTCTCCAGAAACACATCTTGCTTTTATTGACCGTTTCTTGGTGTCAGCTGAATCCTTTAGAATTCCAACGACCATTTTGTTTAACAAGATTGACACGTGCACAGAGGACGATCTGGAATATATTGATGCCTTGGCACATATGTATGAGCGGATTGGATATCCCACGCACAAAATTTCTGCAACGAACAAAGAAAATATTGATTTTTTAAAAGCAGAAATCAACAATAAGCAGGTAATGATTTCAGGTCATAGTGGTGTTGGAAAAAGCACTCTCGTCAATTCTCTTGACCCTAATTTCCAATTGAAAATTGGTGAAATATCCAAGGCGCATAAGCAGGGACAACATACGACTACTTTTGCTGAAATGCATAAACTAGCTTCGGGCGGCTATATCATTGATACACCAGGTATTCGTGCTTTTGGCGTAGTTGATTTAGACAAAGCTGTTATTTCTCATTATTTTCCCGAAATGCGGGCAATGCTGGACAAATGTAAATTCAATAACTGTCAACATATAAATGAACCACATTGCGCTGTAAAAGAGGCTGTAGAATCTGGTGAAATTGATGAAAGTCGTTATGCAACTTATATGCAATTGATGGAAGAAGATGCCAATGATATTCACCGTAAAAACATCTACGGATGAGAGTGCTGATTCAACGTTCTGGTGAAGCTTCTGTGACGATTGATGAGAAAATCGCTGGAGAAATTTCCAAAGGAATGGTTGTACTGCTAGGAATTGGACACGACGACACTGAGGAAGATGCGAATTGGTTAATTCAAAAGATTTGTGGTCTGCGAATCTTTAACGATGCAGATGGAAAAATGAATCTTTCTTATTCAGAAGTCAACGGAGAGTTCCTAGTCATAAGCCAATTCACCCTGCACGCATCTACGAAGAAAGGTAATCGCCCAAGTTATATCAATGCAGCGCGTCCAGAAGTTGCTATTCCCCTGTATACTTATTTTGTTGAAAGATTGAAAATCACGAGTGAAGCAAAAGTAGCAACGGGAGAATTCGGAGCGAATATGAAAGTCGCACTCGTCAACGACGGCCCCGTAAGCATTTGGATCGATTCGAAAAGTAGAGAATAATTTTGATTAACTTGTTGTCACCAAAATAACCACACTATGAAATTTTGCATCATCCTGATTAGCTTATTGTCCACACTCACAGCTTTTGGACAGAGTATTTGTACTGATCGCCCGACACAGACAACAGGTCCGACTTCGGTTGACAAGGGTGTATTTCAGTTGGAAACAGGGATGCAATTTTCGAGAGATGACGGCGCTACAAGTGGCGTATTTCAACTGCCGATGAATCTTTTCAGAATTGGTTTAGGTAAGGGTTTTGAAATCCGAATGGTGAATGGTTTAAGCTTCAGAAAATCATTTACGAAGGTTGAGGCATCCTTCTCCAATTTACAACTTGGTTTTAAGGCACAGCTCTTAAACAAGCCCGAGAAGAAAACACAGATTGGTTTTATCGCGCATGGTGTCATGTCTACCGGTGCGGATAGTTGGAAAAGTGGACAACGAGGCGGAGTCTTCTCGCTAGCAGTGAATCACCAAATAAATGACAAGAATGGTCTTAGTTACAATCTTGGTTACGAAATATACTCTTTCGGATCTATCGACAATAACTTCATGATGCGAAATGTATTTTTCACACTGAACTATTCTCACAGCATGACAGAACGTCTTGGCATCTTTGCAGAAGTATACAGTACAATCACAGATGTTGACGACTTTCACGAGGATCAACTCAGTTTAAATTTTGACGCTGGATTGACCTGGTTGCTTCGTGACAATCTGCAATTAGACTATTCCTTTGGTTTTGGAATTGCTGATAGAATGAACTTCCATGCTTTGGGACTTAGCTTCTACATCGCTCCTAAAAAGAAGTAATTATGGAGATAAAAGCAGCGCAAAAAATCGTTGATGACTGGATTAAAGAATATGGCGTCCGTTACTTTGATGAGCTTACTAATACGGCAATGCTCATGGAGGAAGTTGGAGAGGTCGCACGAATTATGGCGCGCCGTTACGGTGAACAAAGCGAAAAGGAAAGTGATAAAAACAAGGACCTCGGGGAGGAACTGGCTGACGTCTTTTTCGTGTTGATCTGTCTCGCAAATCAAACAGGCATTGACCTAGAAGAAGCGATGCTCAAAAATCTTAAGAAGAAGACAAAACGAGATGCTACCCGACACAAAGAAAATGAGAAATTGAAATAGGTCTTTCTCAACAATCGATTCCATTCTTGCTATGAAACATTTTTTAATCATTTGCGCCATTCTTACTGCATACAATGTTAATGGACAGTATGCACGCAATGTGAGTGAAGAACTGGATCGGATTGATGCCAAAATTGGTCTTGTTGTCCCATTCGGTATTGATTACTTTCCGATCTGGTCTGAAGACTCAAAAAAAATCTATTTCAATATACGTGATACGTGGAAAATTTTCGATTTGAACAAAGTAGTGCTTGTAGAAACTGTATGGAGAGATTGGGCTATTGGGTACAATCCAAAAGCAATTTTCGAACTTGCTGATTCCACACTAATAGGCTCATTTGAACTCGACCGGTCGATTGAAAGTCTTTTGATTAGTACAAATGAAAACACTGAAGCAAAAATCGAACAGTACGGTCTACAATCGGGCATCACCATTAAACACAAAGGAGAGGTAGTATTTGAAATGGTTTCTGGTGGAGAGGTCTATCACAGTCCTGCCATTTCTCCCGATGGAAAATATGTCGCTTTTATTGCCGAGATGAACGGATTAATGCTCGTAAAGCTCGATAAAAAACCTTTATCTAATTTGTCCAAGTTTGAAAAGGCCAGAGATAAAGGAATTGCAGCTATGAACAACAATGACCGCGAAATTGCTTTAGAAGCTTTCAACAAAGCCTTAGAGATCGATGAGAAAAGTAGTTTGGTTCTTTTTAATTTAGGACTGCTCTATCAACAGAAAGGAGAATACAAGCTGTCCATTGACTATCTGCAGCGATGTATTGAAACAGATAGCTTAAACTATCAGCCCTATTATGAACTCGCTTATTCTTTCGCCAATAAAGGCGAATCAGAGAAGGCTTTATCCACCTTGCAAAAGGGCGAAAAATTGACGGAAAACAGGTTGGGAATCTATTACCTTATGGGCGCAGTGTATAAAAACATGGGGGATATCGACAATGCATGCCTCTATTATTCTAAATCATATGCACTCGGCGAACGGGGACTTAAAGAAACGATTGACGAATTGTGCAAGTAAGGTGTTGATATTGCATTATGCTCCATGATTTCAGAATAAAACCCAATTATTCTTCGTTATCAATATACCTCCAAAAACAAATTCTATGAAGTTTCTCCTGACTATTTCATTGATTTTTCTGTTGCCTTACATCTCCATCGGGCAATTATCTAGCGGGTTTGATCCTGTTGAAGCACATGAAATGATTGCCTTGTGTAATAGCTATACATACCTAAAGCTTTACAATGATGACAAAGAAATTATTCCGAAGGGATATAAGCGAATTTACTCTTCACCTGTTGTTGGTATGGACAACAAGTTTCAAGTCTATACGAAAGGGGAAATCGGCGTTCTTAACTTTCGCGGATCTACGGATAAAAAATCCAGCTGGTTAGAAAATATCTACTCAGAAATGATTCCCATTGAGGGAACAATCACTATCAATGATGAAGAGTTTGAATACAAATTCGGCAATGACACCTCTTCTAACGTACACAGTGGTTACACCTTAGGGATAGCCTATTTGCACGGCGATGTTCTCAATCAGATTGACAAGCTCAACAAACAAGGAATTACGAATATTATTCTAACAGGTCATAGCCAAGGAGGCGCGCTTGCGATTATGACACGTGCATATCTTGAACATTCTGCAAAAAATAAAATTAGCTCAAAGAACAAATTCAAGGTGTATACATTTGCACAACCAATGGCTGGGAATGTTGAGTTTATACGTGAATATAACGCACTTTTTTGTGAAGCTGGAATGAGTTTTTCATTGATCAATCCAGAAGATGCAGTTCCCAACATGCCTCTTTCGTACAATGACTCAACGTTTATTAAGGAAAGAGTGAGCGCCATCTTTCACAAGGACGAAAAAATTGAGAATAAAAACACATTTCGTGACGGTTTTATCAACCTCTTTGAAGGTGGACTGAGCAGAACTGTCCATAAATTTGGGAAAGCTGTTACCAAACAGATTGAAAAGGAATTAGGAAAAATAATACTTCCTGAGCCGACGGGAGACATTAATTATTCGCAGGTGGGTAATTTGATTTTTCTTTCTCCGCCAGAATATCCACTGGAGATGAAAGATTCAACAGCATTAATGGATAAAAATTTCATGGAGGAACATCCGCGTGATGAAAACGGCACTTTTGAGGATAAATCAGTCTATAAGAGAACTTCGATGAGCTTGAGTCACAAACCTTATAACTACTATACGGCTGTTCTTAGAAAATTTTTTCCAAAAAAATATGAGGCTATTGAACCAAAATCGTTTCCTGCAGATAAGGACTAGCACAATTTTTCTGCAACAAGCTTATCAACAGGAAAGGTGAAATGATCTGGCGAGAGTAACTCTCTTTTGATCCATCTAAATTCCTCTCCATCAACACTCAATGGAACTTCATGATCTGAAGTTGGAATTTCATCAAAGGCAATTGAATCAACACGAAAATAGAAACTCATTAATTGATCCTCCTCTCGAAATGCCGATTGTTGGAAAAAATCATTGAAGTAAAACAGCTCTCCAATTACAGAATTAAGACCTAATTCTTCACGAATTTCTCTTCGGATACAGTCTTTGAGTCCTTCCCCCCATTTTAAACCTCCACCAGGAAATTTGGTAAATGACTTACCAAATCGTCGTTCATCAGAAACGAGCACCTCATCTTGTTCATTGATGATGATTCCATATACGCGAAGATTGAACCGCTTCAATTTTCCAAAATTGCTTTGATGTCTGGCTTAAAATACTGATCAGATTTTAGCACTTTTCCATCTTCACGGTAAATTGCATTTCCGTCTTTGTCCAATTTGCTCATGTTCGAACGCTGAATCTCTTCAAATACCTCAGCTATTTTATCCTGCATACCGTGCTTTAGAATCGTTCCGCACAAAATATACAGCATATCTCCTAAGGCGTCAGCAACTTCAATCATGTCACCATTTTGAGCTGCCTCAAGATATTCCTCATTCTCCTCACGCATTAACTTGTAGCGAAGCATTTTATCTGCATCCGAAAGCTCTACTGTTGGTTCGAAGTTGTTATCAATTCCAAAAGCATCGTGAAATTTTGCCACTGCTCCAATTGTATCTTTTAATGTCATCTATTGTTGTTTTGAGTCACAAAGATTGCAAATAGAATGCGCTTAGCCAAGGAGATGACTTGAAATAAACAGCGCTTTCTTTGCGTTATAGTAAGACATCCCAAAAACCAGCATCATGAAATAGACGACTACCTAACCAGTGCTTTCGCCGAAGCCCAACTTCATAAACTTCAGCAAAGGCACAAAATAGAATAAACCATGAAAAAAGTCGTCGTATTTGCCTTATTCGCGATGGTGCTTACACCGTCCTTCGGGCAAGAAAAAAGTAAAAAAGAAGCAGAAGTAAAACCGAAGTTCGCAACTTTCGGATTCAGTGCAGGAATCAACCGTTCAAATCTCTCCTTCAGAGCGGAAGACCGAAATTTCTCAGACATAACAAACGGGCTCGGATATCGCTTTGGCGTGATCTCCAACTTCCGATTAGGTAGTCACCTTTCCGTCGCTCCTAAAATGGAACTTTCGTTCAACGCAACTAAAATTGAGCGCGACGGAGTAAGCTATAAGATGAATCCACTCAATGTAGAGTTTATTGGACATCTAAAGTATAAGTTCCTGAAAGGTCGATTTAGTCCTTACTTGATTGCAGGTCCCAACGTAAGAGTTCCTGTAAAAAGTGGGTCGATGACCTTTACCAATAGAGATATCGCGATAGATGTGGGAGTTGGTTTAGATATCCCACTCTTTAAACTGGGCATTTCTCCAGAGCTTCGTTACTCTTTTGGAGTTTCCGAAATGATGGAAGAAACAGCGTTCAGAAATGTCAAATACCACAACATTGCACTCGTCCTGAACTTTTCAGGGAGCTAAACAAAAAGCCCTCTTGAAAATTCAAGAGGGCTTTCACTCACACTAAAATAAACACTACTTATTATTGGTTGAAATGTAAGTTGCGACTACACGAAATCCCACCGTTGGGTTTGGTTGAGTGAAAGGTTTAATACTCTCATTGCGGATATCGTATCCAGGAGACAGCCAATCACCACCAACTGCGTAATCACCATCCGAAATCATTTCAGCAACGTTTCCATTCATGTTGTGAATTCCGTAATCATTTGGGCTGTATGATAAAACAGGAGCTGTGACGTCGTTTGCATCTCCAGCTACACTTATAGTAAGGTTACTCACAACTTCCAACTCTCCCGTCTCACTATTTTTAGTGATATTTTCGGCTCCTAATGCCATAAAATTAGCTAGATAGTTTCCTTTAGCATTACGTAAAAATGGACCGCCCCAAGTATATACTGAATTGTGGTTTCCACCTCTCGCAGCACGCATCCATTCAGCATGAGTTGGTAGACGAAAACTTAATTTTAACTCGCCATTAGAAAGACTATCGTATTTCTGCGACAACCATTCACAGAAAAGTTCAGCTCCTTCCTTCGAAACATTAACTACTGGATATCCAGCGTAAGCTGGGTGCCTATGATAATAATCCGAATACCGTTCATTATAACTAAATTCAGTGCGCCATCCGAGCGAATCAATAGCCGCAATTTTTAATTTTTCCATTTCTCCATTTTTTTCCAATTCATACAAGAACTCTTTGTATTGCAAATTGGTGATTTCTCCTGAACTCATGTAAAATGCCTGGACAGAGGCAGTATCACCATTCACAACAGAATTACCACTGGGGACATAATTACAGAATCCTTCGAGCGCTTTCAAAGCTGTTTTCATTGAAGGTTTCTTAGCTGTTGTAAAGCTGAACATGAGAAGAGCGCAAGTCGCTGCTATGGTGAGAAGTGTCGTTTTCATAATTTATTGTTTTCAAGTTACTACCTCAATGTAACGAGACTTCCCTTCGAGGTTACGGTGTTGAACAAAATTCTCGTTAAGTTTGTACAAATTGCATTGGGTTGAACATCTTTCTCACATTGGACTATGAACTTTTCTTCGGTAACACTTCCGGAAGTGCTGAGAAATGCATCCTTGAGCCTACTAGGAAGCTTATGGAGATCACCCAACGCACGAGAGCAAGGATGACCTACTTCATTGACGCAGGTTATCTCGTCAAACTTGAAAAACTCAAAGCAAAACATTCTGAATTGCAATCCGATTTTGAAGCAATCAGTGCTCAAATTGAAGCTCTCGTTGAACAAGGAAACGATTGTCAATTGCACATTCACCCGCATTGGGAAGATGCGACCTTTGAAAATGGGAAATGGAAATTTCCTGTAAATCGGTACAAATTGATTGATTTTTCAAAAGAAGATGCCGAATCCATTTTCAGACGATACGCATCAGCATTATTCAAAATCACAGGGCAAAAAATTCACAGTTATCGTGCGGGCGGATGGTGTTTACAACCATTTTCGCATGTGAAAGAGGCTTTTCTGGAAACTGGAATCAAAATTGATTCAACCGTTTTTCCTGGTGGATTTAATGAGAGTGAAGTGTATTCATATGATTTCAAAAAAGTAAAATCGAACGAGTCGTATTACTTTGAAAATGATTTGTGCGTACCTGCAGAAAAAGGAAGTTTTCTTGAATTGCCCATTGCTGCTCATACATATTCTCCATTCTTCTTCTGGCAACTTTATGGATGGGGAAGACTTATTCCTTCTCGCCACAAGCCACTCGGTAATGGATTTCCTATTAGCACTAAAGGTGAACGCAGCAAACGATTAACGACTTCGAGTCGACTTTCTGTGTCGATGGATGGTTATTTCGCCAAATCCTTAAACAGTGCCTTGAACAAAAATAAAGCAAATGATTTTGTGGTGATCGGTCATCCAAAAGCGTGTACGCTCTATTCGTTGGAACAACTGGAAAAATTTATTCTGCGACAGAAGAATGAGCACACCTTCCTGACCTTTACTGATCGTCTTTAATTAGGGCATCAAAATCTTCCCAAAATCCAGGATAACTTTTACTCACCGACTCTGCTCCAGCTAGCGTTAAACCACCATTAATTTTTGAACCTGCAATCGCTAAACACATTGCTATTCTGTGATCATTGTGTGCGTCTACCTTTCCATTGTGCAAGTATCCAACTCCATGAACATGCATTTCATTTCCTCGGAGCTCAATCTTCACACCTAATTTTTCAAACTCTTCTTGCAAAGCAATTCCGCGATCACTTTCCTTATTCGCTAAGCGTTTAAGGCCTTTTATGATTGTCGTTCCTTCACAATACACCGCCAAACAAACTAAGGCAGGAAACAAATCTGGACAGTCTGTTGCGTCGAATATAAACGGAGTTCGATTCGATCCATCAACCGTTATCGATCCTTCGTTAATTGTTACCTGACAATTTGCGATTTCCAACGCTTCTAACATTCCAATATCGGCTTGCGAACTATCAATATTGAGTCCTTCAAGCTTTACTGAATGTCCAATTGCTGAAGCTGCCAACCAATAGCTGGCTGAACTCCAATCGCTTTCAACGTTGTAATTTGTTGGTGAATACTCTTGTCCACCTCTTATCGTAAACTGCTCAAAATTCTCTTGCTCAATCTCAATTCCAAATGACTTCAACGTCTTTAGCGTCATCGCAACATAAGGCTTGCTATTCAAATTTTCAACCGTCAAGATCGTATCTTCCGTTAAGAAAGCAAAGGCCATGATCAATCCAGAAGTGTATTGAGAAGATTGGCTCCCATCAACTGAATAATTCCCTGGAGTCAATTTTCCATTCATCTCAAAGGGAAGTCTATTTTCTTTCGCAAGAAACTCAACCCCCATCGATGACAAGAAATCTGCAAAAAATGTGTGCTGTCGCTTCAATACAGAGCCGTGCCCAATAATTCTTTTTGTCCCAGCAAAGGTAGAGACGACACTCGTTAAAAGTCGTAAACCTAAGCCACTTTCTCCACAGTCTAGCGTCGTTCCATCAAGGAATTGCGGTGCTCCCGTTACGACTAATTGGTTTGGATTTAATCGCTCAATTTTCGCGCCCAATTTTTCAATGTTTTTCAACATGGCTAGCTCATCATCACTGTCCCCTGAATTGGTGATAACGCTTTCTCCATTACAGAGCGCAGCACATAACAGTGCTCTTTGCCCATCACTTTTGGAACTAGGAATTCTGACTTTTCCAGAAAGGAAGCTATCTTGAATCATCTTATTCATCGCCCTTTTTTCCTTGCGGATTCATTACAGCAGTTTGGTGACGAATGGATTCCTGATGAATTGCATCCATTAATTTTCGAACGAACTTCCGTGTGAGATGATGTTCTCCGCTCGTGTCTAGACGATGATTGATGATGTGTCTCCAATGCTCCTGTTGGAGAATTGTAATATTATTTTCACGTTTCAGTCGTCCAACTTCTTCGCTTAATTTCATTCGTTCACTCAACAAATCGAAAATGCGATCATCTAAATCCCCCACCTTGGTGCGTACAACATTAATCAATGACGCAACATCACTAGAGACTTCATGTGAACGCAAAATTAGGGTGTCTAAAATTTCATTCAAGCCTTGAGGAGTAACTTGTTGAGCTGCATCAGACCAAGCATTATCAGGGTCTGGATGTACTTCCAACATCAGCCCTTCAAAGTTCAAATCCAAGGCCTTTTGACTAACCTCATGCAGCAACGTTCGATTTCCAGTAATATGACTTGGGTCGCAAATAACAGGCGTGTTTGGTCGTTTTTCTTTGAGCGCAATGGGAATTTCCCAACTAGGAACGTTTCTGTATTTAACGTGATTGTACACGGAAAATCCTCTATGAATTGCTGTTAAATCATTCAATCCTGCTTTTTCAAAACGCTCGAAAGCACCCAACCACAACTGTAGATCTGGATTAACAGGATTTTTGATTAGAACGGGAATGTTCGACCCCTCCAATGCGTCTGCTATCTCTTGTACTGTAAACGGATTCACAGTTGTTCTTGCGCCGATCCAAAGCGTGTCTACTCCTGCTTTCAAGGCCAACTCAACATGCTTCGCGTTGGCAACCTCTGTTGTCGTTTTCAAGCCAGATGCTTTTCCAGCATTGACCAACCAATTAAGGCCTACTTCTCCGATTCCCTCAAACGAATTCGGTCGAGTTCTCGGCTTCCAGATTCCCGCACGGAACATACTCGTTTTCCCTCCAGCCTTAAGCTGCATAGCTGTTTCCATCACTTGTTCCTCAGTCTCTGCACTGCAGGGCCCTGCGATAATTATCGGGCGTTCAAATTCGTTGACTAAACTCATTTCTTGGCAATTATCTTTAGTTCACTGTTTGTCTTTCTATCCTTGGTATTTGCGCATTCAATGAACTTGTAAATACGCTCCATTTCTTGATCCTCTAACAGTAGCTTAAAGGTATTCAATTGTTCTTTGTAATCTGTCAAGTCAACCCGAATAATCTCGGCATTTTCAGAAATATTGGCTTGACTCACAACATCAATTCTCTCAAGTCTCAAACGGTGGACGTCAATCTCTTCAATACCTCCAATCAATCCCAATTCATTAATTTCTATTACCATTTTTCAATTTCTCATGCAAAAAAAAAGTCCCCATATGGAGACCTTTTCACGTATAGTTAGCGCATATCATCTCCTGAAGCATGGTGATCCATACCAGTAAAAAAAGCTTGAATGTGTTTTTTGCATTTTCATGTGGACAAATCTTTCAAATTATTTTATTCAATTCCTAATCATCCTAAAAAAATGTTCTCGCGAAATTTCTTTACCGTAGGTAAACCCAAAATGTTTGAAATTTTATTTGTTGAAATCAAAAATTATTATCAACCTTTGTACCGCAATCGCACAAAATGAAGATACGCGTTACAAATACAAATTGGCAGTGGTACTCAACAAATAGTTGGTGTACCTGGCGTTAGTTTGAATTTTGAAACCTATTCATAGAACGGCTTGTCACACCAGACAAGCCGTTTTTTTATACCCATACTTTTTTGAAACACCCTAGAAATGAATATACATACTCGCATAACCACATTTAACGCAGATACCCACACCCCTGTGAAGCTATACATGGCACTTCGCAACGTCTACCGCAAAACCTGTCTTTTGGAAAGTAATGATTACCACTCTAGACAAAACAGTAAATCCTATATCGGGTTAGAACCCATTGTAGAGGTACAACGAAACAACACAACCCTCTCAATCCAAGAACTTGGACATACACGAGAAATAGAGTTGGCATCCAATAAATCTCATAGTTCGCAGGTTCAGGAAGTTCTCAATTCCTACAATTTTGATAGCTCAACCAAGGAGGTCGAATCATCGTTCAATGGTTTTTTCGGGAGGTTAGGATTTGAATTCACCCAACAAGACGAGACGCATTTGGAATCTCCAAAAACGAAGGATGAGCTACCACTTCTTCATCTGTTCATTTTTCGGTACGTGATAGTCATTGATCATTTCACTAGCGAAGGATTCATCCTAGAAAACAGCACTGACAAAACCTTTTTCATACGGGGAATTCAAGACCTCATCCAAACGGAGAATGCACTCAACTTACCTTTTGAACTTTTCGGAAATGAACGCGCCTTATTCTCAGACGAAACATTTCGCAAGAAGGTCACTCAGGGAATAGAGCATTGCAGACAAGGAAATGTTTTCCAACTCGTTCTGTCCAATGCTTTCGAGCAGTCATTTTTTGGTGATGACTTTCAGGTATATCGGCACTTACGTCAACTAAATCCATCACCCTATCTTTTTTATTTTGATTTCGAAAACTACCGCGTGTTTGGCTCTTCACCCGAGGCTCAATTAGTCATAAAGAATGGTCGAGCAGAAATTCACCCCATTGCGGGAACTGTTCCGAAAACGGGAATTAAAGAAACAGATGATCAACAATTAGAGTTCCTCCTAAAAGATGAAAAGGAAAATGCAGAACACACAATGCTTGTTGATTTAGCACGGAACGATCTCAGTCGGAACTGTACTGAAATTCAACTCGAATCGTACAAAGAAGTACAAAGCTTCAGCCACGTAACTCACCTTGTATCAAAGGTCGTTGGCAATTTAAAAGAGCAAAACAACTTCGAAGCACTGTGCAACTCGTTTCCCGCTGGAACATTATCGGGGACACCAAAACCAAGGGCGCTTGAACTGATCGACCAACTGGAAGATGCTCCCCGATCTTTTTATGGTGGAGCCATTGGACAGTTGACAGCAAAGTCAAATCTCAATATGGCTATTGTCATCAGGAGTATTTTAAGTCAAAACAACACGCTCCACTACAGGGCAGGTGCTGGAATCGTTATCGACTCTGAGCCTGATCGAGAAGTGCAGGAAGTTCATCATAAATTGCGTGCAATTCGGAAAGCCATTCAAGCGACCAGCCTTCAGTTTCAACCTTCAAAAAAACAACACCTCTCATGAAATTAATAATCATTGATAACTACGATTCCTTCGTCTACAATTTGGCTCGCTACGTTGAAGAAAGTTGTTCGGGAGAAGTTATCATCTTCCGCAATGACAAGGTTGATTATACAGAATTAATAGACGCAGATGGAATACTCCTCTCTCCTGGACCTGGGGTTCCTTCCGAAGCTGGAGACCTAATGAAGATTATCGATATCTACCACACGCAGAAACCCATTTTGGGAGTTTGTTTAGGACATCAGGCAATTTCAGAATATTTCGGATGCGAACTGATTAGACAAGATGATGTATACCATGGAAAATCGAGTATGATTACACATTTTTCAACGAACTACCTATTCGATTCAATTCCTGAAAAATTTGAGGTTGGCAGATATCATAGCTGGTCCGTTGATCAAAACATTTCTCCCGTGCTTGAAGTAACGGCTCGCTCTTCCACTAAGGAAATTATGGCTTTGCAACACGCCGACTTACCAATCACAGGCGTACAGTTCCACCCAGAATCGATTCTAACTCCACACGGTAGAACTATGATTCAGAACTGGATTCAATCAATCACTCCGAAAAATTAAAAAGATGAATTTTTTACTTGAAAAAACAATCGCAAAAATGGCTCTTTCATTCGAAGAAGCAAGTGATTTTATACATTCTGTTGCGGAAGATCGTCTATCAAATGAAACCGTAAGCGGTATCCTTGTTGGAATTCAAATGCGTGGTGTTGCGCTGGAAGAACTGAAAGGCTTTCGGCAGGCGCTTCTCGAACTGAGTTTGGCACCTAAAATTGATGCTTCAGAAGCCATTGATTTGTGTGGAACAGGTGGGGACGGGAAAAATACATTCAACATATCGACGACCTCAGCTTTGATTATGGCTGCCATGGGTAAACGTGTTATCAAGCACGGAAATTATGGTGTGAGTTCTATGTGTGGATCATCTAACGTACTGGAAGAACTTGGCTTTCCATTTAGTAAAGATACCGACGAATTGAATCGAAGTTTGGAGACCAACAATATTTGTTTTTTACATGCCCCTCTTTTTCATCCTACATTAAAAAAAGTTGGTGGAATCAGAGCAAACCTTGGGGTTCGAACAATCTTCAACAACCTTGGTCCACTCGTAAACCCAGTGCAACCAAAGTATCAACTTACGGGGACGTATTCACTTGAGTTAGCTAAAATCTATCAGCACCTTCTTAAGGATGAACGTACCGACTTTCGCGTCGTCTACGGATTAGATTGTTACGATGAGATTACGTTAACGGATAGCACACGCATTTTTGGTAAGCATGTTGATACCATTGTTGACTATAATTCATTCAATGTAAAAAAAATCAACCCTTCAAGTCTCTTTTCTGGAAACTCAGTTCGGGAAGCGTCGGATATCGTCCGTGCAATTCTTAGTGGGAAAGGAACCGAAGCACACAACCATGTTGTCAGTGCCAATGTCGCAATTGCGCTTCAGCTATTTGAACCCGAAAAAGAACTAAATGAACTATTTCAATTGGCACAAAACTTCATTAAAAGCGGCGAAGCACGTAAACTCCTAAAGAAATAAGTATGAAAACAATATTGGATACCATCATCGAGCAAAAACGGAAAGAAGTACAATTGCTCAGGGAAAAATTCACCTATCGCGACTTCGAAAACTCACCCTATTTCGACCGAGAAACCTATTCTTTGCGACAAAAAATTGAAGAACAAGAATTTGGAATCATAGCAGAAATCAAGCGAAAGTCGCCCAGTGCAGGAAAGATCAATATGAACATCAATGTCACTGACCTTGGCACTAAATACGCCCAAGCGAATGTAGCTGGAATATCTTGTCTCACTGATTCCACCTTTTTTGGAGGGTCAACAAATGATCTAGTTGAGTTAAGGGGAGCCGTTTCTATCCCCATTTTACGCAAAGAATTCATTGTTGACGAATTTCAACTTTTTGAATCAAAAGCAATAGGTGCTGATGCTATATTGCTTATTGCTGAGGTACTGAGTAAAGAAGAAGCATTGCACTTGACTATTATGGCACAGCAACTGGGACTTGAAGTCCTCATGGAATGTCATGATCGGAAGAACTTGGCAAAAATCAACGATCAGGTGGATCTGATTGGTGTCAACAATAGGAACCTTCACTTGCAAAAAACAGATCTTAGCGCGTCAATTAACCTATTCGACTTTCTTCCCAATGATATACTTTGCATTTCAGAATCAGGGATTCGCGACCGCTCAGATCTACTTCATCTGTCAAAAGTTGGATACAAAGGTGCGCTAATTGGTGAGAGCATATTAAAAATGGAGAGGCCTTCTGAGTTTATTCAATCAATTAATCCATCCAAAATTCTTAAGGTATGTTGATAAAAGTTTGCGGACTTCGAATTCCAGAACAGATTGACTCTATCTCCAAAATCAGTGATTTCGTTGGGTTTATCTACTACTCAAAATCACCTAGGTTTGTCAGTAATCCACCTAAAAATAGCGGCGCGAAACGTGTTGGCGTTTTTGTAAATGAATCCCCTGAAAAGATTTTGGAAATAATTGAACGTGATCAGTTAGACGCCGTTCAATTGCATGGAAATGAATCGCCAAACAATATCGCAATATTGCGATATAGAATTACCGTAATAAAGGCATTTGGCGTGTCTGAAAAATTCAATTTCAACTCTCTACACAACTATGAAGGAACTGCTGATTATTACTTGTTCGATACGAAAACAGCCAAGCACGGAGGATCTGGACAACAATTCAACTGGAAAATTTTGAACCAATACAAGCTCTCAACACCTTTCTTTTTAAGCGGTGGCATCACTCATTCTTCCATTGAACGAATTCGTAAAATCGAAAATTCAGCCTTTGCAGGAGTTGATATTAACAGTGGTTTTGAAATTGGACCTGGCAACAAAAACGTAAAACTCATTAAGCACTTTATAGATGGAATTAAGAACAACTAAACACACTCGACCCGATGAAATGGGGTTTTATGGCGAGTATGGAGGTGCGTTTGTCCCCGAACTACTTCGTCCAAACATCGAAGAACTGGAAAAATTCTATTTGCAGGTTAAAGACACTCCTTCTTTTAAGGAAGAATATATAACTCTCTTAAAAGACTACGTAGGTCGACCCACTCCTCTCTACTATTCTGAGAAATTAAGTATTAAACACTCCTGTTCCATTTATCTGAAACGAGAAGATTTGAATCATACTGGTGCTCACAAAATAAACAATGCCTTGGGACAAATATTACTCGCAAAAAAAATGGGTAAAACAACCGTTGTCGCTGAAACAGGAGCAGGTCAACACGGCGTCGCGACCGCTACAGCTAGCGCGTTGATGAATTTGAAATGTATTGTGTACATGGGAGAAATTGACATTGAAAGACAAGCTCCCAACGTTCAACGGATGAAATTTTTAGGTGCGGAGGTTATACCTGCTAAAAGCGGAAGTAAAACCCTGAAAGATGCGACAAACGAAGCAATCCGTTATTGGATTAACCATCCTGATGCTTATTACCTCATTGGAAGTGTTGTCGGACCTCACCCCTACCCGATGATTGTTACTGATTTTCAATCCATTATTTCTGAAGAAATGCGCATTCAACTTCTTGAAAAAACAGGAAATGAACTCCCTACAAAAGTGATCGCATGTGTTGGAGGTGGGAGCAATGCAGCAGGTGCATTTTATCATTTCTACGAAGAAGAGACAGTGGAATTAATCGCTGTAGAAGCCGCTGGAAAAGGTCTTAAAAGCGGTGCCTCAGCAGCAACCTCAATGCTTGGGAGCCAAGGTGTCATTCATGGAAGTATGACGCTACTAATGCAGAATGCACATGGACAAATTATTGAACCATATTCCATTTCAGCAGGGTTAGACTATCCAGGAATAGGTCCATTGCATGCTCACTCAATCAAGGAGGGGAGAACGAAAGCAACTTCCGTTACGGATGAAGAAGCATTATTTGCGGCGCGAGAGTTAACAAAGACAGAGGGAATTATCCCTGCGCTAGAAAGTGCCCATGCGCTTGCTGCCTTGGATAAAATCGAACTGTTTAAATCGGATATAGTTGTTGTTAATTTATCAGGGAGAGGAGACAAGGACATGGCAACGTATAAGCAATATTTCTAGCAATGAATGTATTTGTAAAAAAACATAAGCAACTAAGCATCTTTACTACAGCTGGCTACCCAAACGTAGAAAGTTTAAATGATCAAATTTCGGTGCTCTCAACACAAGGAGTCGATTTCATTGAAGTTGGCATACCATTTTCAGACCCGATGGCAGATGGGCCAATGATTCAAGAAACCAGTCGGATAGCGCTAAAAAATGGAATGAACCTGGAGATTCTCTTTGAACAACTCAGTATGCGTAAGATGAATATCCCAATTGTTATGATGGGGTATGTAAATCCCGTGATCGCATTCGGCCTGGAACTATTTTTAAAGAAATGCCAAGAAGTAAAGGTTCAAACCGTAATTCTACCCGACATGAGTTTAGAGATCTACGAACGTTTTTATCAATCCCTATTTGAAAAATATAAAGTCTATCCATGTTTTTTAATTACTCCAAAAACGGATGACGAACGAATTCAACGAATCGCGAAATTATGTAGAAAGAGTTTTGTCTATTTAGTCTCATCCAATTCTACTACTGGATCAAAAAATGATCTTAGTATGGATAAAAAATTATTCAAACGAATAAAAGAATTGTGCAGCACTACACCACTTTTCATTGGCTTTGGAATTAAAACAAGACGTGACGTTGAAAACGTTTACGAAGTTGCCGATGGTGCCATTATCGGATCTGCTTTTTTGAATGCTATTAGCAAGGGAACTGAAGAACAGTTTTTAGAATCACTTTACTGAAGTTGACTTCTTGCCAGCGATAAAATCTTTCAAATAAAATGGCTCCCAATAGGCGACATCTTCAAATTCTGATTGTTCAAATTTTTGAAAGGCCAATTCAACCTGTCCTTTAGCGGAAGATTTAATGCTCAGATCAAATGAGCAATTTTTGTCCTGCCAGAGATCCATCAATTTCTCAGCACCGTCGCCAAAACAAACAAAGGGTTCGTGTTCAGAATAAGAATCATAATCAATGATATCTGCTGAGATCTTCTTGAATGGAACGTCATTGCTGTCAAGTATTAGATTGTAAACCTCCATTCGACGTGCATCAATCACAGCACACAAATTCTGATTAGGATATTTCGTTCTAGCCAATGCACTCAAGCTTGTGAGGGCATCAATTGCAATTAACGGTATTCCCAAGGCATAACATAATGCCTTTGCTGTTGCTGCCCCAATTCTTAAACCTGTATACGAACCTGGACCAGAAGCAAGTGATACTGCTGACAACTCTTTCGCTGAAATTCCAGCCTGAGCCAACACATCCTCAATAAAGAGATTCAAATTTTCACCGTGCGCATAGCCATCCTCTTGAGATTCCTTCTGCGCGATAAGCTTACCGTTATTTGAAAGAGCAACTGAACACACTTTTGTTGCTGTTTCTAGATGTAGAATGAATGTTTGCACTAATCCTGAATTTCCAGTTTAAACCCTATTCCATGAATATTTGCAATTTGGATTCGGTCGTCTTCTTTCAAGTACTTTCTCAGCTTCGTGATAAAGACATCAAGACTTCTACCGACAAAATAATCGTCCTGACCCCAAACCCCATTCAGCACAATTTCACGTGCTACTACCTGATTCATGAATTTGCACAATATTTTTAAAATCTGTGCTTCCTTTTTTGTCAGGTTCTTCTCAAAGTTTGGGTGTTTCAAATTAAAGTTAACCGTGTCAAATGCATATTCGCCAATTTGAAAAACCGTTTCATCCTTAGCCTCTGGTTGGATATTGATGCGTCTCAACATTGCTGCAACTCTGAGCTGCAGTTCTTCAACATTGAAAGGTTTTGTCAAATAGTCATCTCCTCCCGACTTAAATCCTTCAACTTTATCCTCATCATTTGATTTTGCCGATAAAAATAAAATAGGAATGTTAGAATCAATTTTACGAATATCCTTTGCCAATGAGAAACCGTCTTTTTTAGGCATCATCACGTCAAAGATGCACATGTGAAAAGTGTCCTCATTAAAACGTTGAAACCCTTCAGCGCCATCTGTACATAGGGTTACGCTATAGCCATCAGATTTTAGTTGATCTGAGATAATGAAGCCTAAGCTTGCATCATCTTCAACGAGTAGGATTTTTGTTTTCATAAATTGAGTTTAAGCCATTGAACCAGTAACAATAGAAAATACGGTTCGTTACAAATGTAAGTACAAAAAAAATGCCATCAAATTCTGAGTGCCGCCTCAATCAATCGTGAAAAAAATCAACATTCTTCATGAAATCATATCGTACTAATAATTCTCTGTTAACATGTATCCACTTCAGAGTATCTAATTTTGATCTCATGAAAAACTTGACACAAACACTGATAATTTCGATTTCATTATTTCTGGTTTCTTGCGGAACTGAAAAATTGATAATGAGCGCCGAAGAGATAAGCGAAAAAGGGTATTCACTTGAAAACTGGAACATTCTTAAGAATGGAGAAATTGTAGGTGTATTAAGTAATACTGAGTGGGAACTTTATAATGGTCAACTCACCAAAGAAATTTCAATAAAAACAAGTTTTACCTCCGATGAGGACATGAAAGAAATTGCTCGATTTGTTTATGCGAAATTTCCTGATTGTAAGATTGAAGTAAACGATGATGGTGGAAATTCCTTTCCAAAGTGATTGGACTGCTTAATCCATAAACCAAAAAATGCCATGGTTTTCCATGGCATTTTTTAATTATTACACTTTTCTATCTTAGAAATGTATGTCTATCTGCAGTCGATACATCAAACCGCTGTCAGAAGATCCTTCAGTTGTTAGGTAGTTAACATCTGCTTGTACCTTGAGCGCGTGTCCAACGATGTATCGAGAAATTCCCAAACCATATTGCTGATGAGCGCTTGATCCTGTTATCGCTTCTGGAGTAATTTGCGTATACCTCAATGCTACTTCCCAGTTCTTCTTGAATAAATATCCTGCGCAAATATTCAATCCACTTCCAACTTTTACAAGTCCAGTAAGTGTGTCTCCGTTATCTGCAAGGGCTGATGGCTCAATCGCATCCGCATCTCTCAATGCATATTCACCCATTAATGAGAAACCTTTCCACTTGAACATCAAGTCTGCAAAAATTGTAGATACGTTTGATTGAAAATAACTGTCATCATCTCCATCTCCATCTCTATCATACATCATATAGCTACCTTGATTGCTCTTATTCTTAACTGCTCTATCATTGTAGTCATACGTAACGCCAATCGCTAATTTCGGCTTTTCCTCTCGCTTCACATCCGACATAATATAGTCTCCTTTACCCGAAAACTTGCCCATTGGTAAAAATTCCAACCGTCCAGTATACTGAAGACCTCCAAGGTTCGTTTGAACCAAGTTACGTCCTTCTCCCTGTGAAACAGCAATAGCTTCACGAATTACAAAATTCTTACCGATAGTAAAGTTGTGACGTAATTGCACACCGATATCACGGTCGATATTATAATTACTATTTAACAATGAACGATCTACAAATTGCATATTTGCCGAAGAAACAACACGCTCTCTATTACCTGGTAGTTTTGTTTGACCCGCCCATAGTTCAAAATTGTGATAGAAGTTCCATTTTAATACCGCATCTAATATCATTTTTGGCGCGAAATTGTTTCTTGAGTCTACTTTACCCAAATCTCTATTCGAAAGACCTAACTCAATTTTGTACTTCAATTTTGGACTAAATGCGAACCCTCCAAACTTCAAACGTGCACGACGAATTAGGAATTGATTCGTTCCTAGTCCGAAACCAGCAGTGTCGTTAATTGATACACCTCCGACATACAACGACTGAAATCGAACACCGAACTTCATGCTCCATGAGCTGTCTGCTGAGATTACGTTGTAAAGACCTTTCCCAAACTTTGTTGAGATCTTTTCTTGCGAAAAACCTGCCATGGAAACCATTAAAAAACAGGTAATTAAAATAGATTTGTTCATTTTGTTTTGTTTAATTTCTGGTGCAAATATGCTTCGATTTAACACACAATTAACATGAGACATGCAGAGTTAACAAAAGCTTAACTTGTGGATTATTTGATAACCTTTCCTTAACATAGAAAATGCTTCTAATTGATTTTTGTGCCATAAATTCGCACCAAAATTGTATTTAATCGAAACGCTCATGTTTAAGAAATTCCATGTACTAACTTTAATCCTTCTGGCATTCGCTTTTAGTGGTTTCAGTCAAGACCAAGACACCAATGCGGTAAGCTCTTCATTTACGAAGCTAAACGCAGAACTATTTAAAAATTATAAGGATGACACGAATGAACCTACCAAAGTAGGTGAGGTTACTTTAAATTGGGTATCGAGTGTTTCGGGTGAAAAAGCAAAAATTCGCTATCGTTTGAATGGAACAAAAGAATGGAGCTACACGAAGTCCTTTCCTTCTGATTCAACTTCTATTGTAATAGACAGCCTTGATGAGAACCTATTTTTCGACTGGCAAATAGGTGTAAACAACGAATGGACTGAAGTGCAAGAGTTTCATACTTTAGGAATGCACCTCTTCGAAAATTTTATTGCTAAAGGCGGACCAGAAAGTGCAAAACTAACATGGAGTATTGACTATGAAGTTGCGCACAATCTAAAGGATAGAGATATTCAATTAATTGTTAAGTACCAAAACGACATTGCAAAGAGACGTAGTAAGCATGGTATTACAGGTGGAGACTGGGAATATTCTGAGCCTATTTCTATCCTCGACAAAAAAATAGAAATTAAGAACCTTAACGGCGCTGATAAGTACGAATTCGCCCTTGGATTTGCTCCAAGTGGAGGTACTGAAAAATTGAAGGAAGATAAAACACGAATGGTATGGTCAACTAAGGCCAAAGGTAAAACCGAACGTGGTTGGGGTGTTGCCAAGCTTCTAATTCTTCTTGGTGCGCTAGCCTTCTTTATCTTTGGAATGAAACTTATGAGTGAAGGTCTTCAGCAAGCTGCTGGAAGTAAACTTCGATCTATGCTCGGATCAATGACATCGAATCGTGTCAAAGGAGTATTTACTGGTTTTGGAATCACATCTATCGTGCAGTCATCTTCTGTTACAACCGTAATGACCGTAAGTTTTGTAAATGCAGGATTGATGACCCTTCGTCAGTCTGCTGGAGTAATGATGGGAGCAAACATCGGTACAACTATCACAGCATGGATTATCGTTCTATTAGGTTTCAAGTTAAGCATCTCTAGTTATGCATTTATGATTTTGGCTCTCTCAGCTCCTTTACTGTTCATCTCTAAAGGAAAAGCTAGAGCATGGGTTACTGCGATCTTCGGATTCTGTATATTATTTATGGGATTAGACGAACTAAAACATGCCGTTCCTTCTTTGGATGCGGACTCATCAATTGTTCAGTTCTTCGTCGACTTTAAGAACGCTTGGTACGGGCCTGTTATGTTTGTACTCCTAGGAGCGTTGGTAACTGTTGTAATTCAATCTTCATCGGCAGCGATGGCATTGACATTGGCCATGGTTGCAGCGGGAACAATTCCTTTTGATGTTGCTTGTGCGATGGTATTGGGAGAAAATATTGGTACAACAATTACGGCTGAGCTAGCCTCTCTAATTGCAAATGTTCACGCTAAGCGTTCTGCCAGAATCCACTCTATGTTTAACATTATTGGGGTCACCTGGATGCTCCTAATATTCCATCTGTTCCTGAAGGGGTTGGCTGGAATTGTTACGGGAGATCCTTATACTGACGCGGCAGTTGCTGCTACAGCCATCGCTCTTTTCCATACCGCCTTCAATACGATTAATGTTCTTCTGTTAATCTGGTTTGTTCCGCAACTCGTTAAAATTGCAGAAAAAACCGTGAAGTCTAAGGGAGAATCTGATGAAGAATTCAAATTGGATTTTATAGACGGACCTCTTGGATCAACAGCAGAGTTGTGTATTCTTGAAGCAAAGAAGGAGGTTGCCAAGTTTGGTAAGACCACTTCTAAAATGAATCAATTTGCACGAACTTATATTAATTCAGCTGACCGAAAAGAGAAAAATAAAATGCTCGGTAAAATTGAAAAGTATGAGGAGATTACGGATCGTGTAGAAGTTGAGATTGCAGATTATCTTGGGCAAACTGCTCGATTGGAAATGAGTATGGAGGCGTCAACACGTATGCGTGGAATGTTGAACATAACAACAGACCTCGAACGAATTGGAGATATCTTCTATCAAATCGGTAAAACATTGGAGAGAAAGGACAGTAACAAGATTTACTTTACTCCTGAACAGCGTAATGGTTTGAACAAAATGATCGATGTTATTGATGAAGCATTTGAAATTATGAATGCAAATCTTAACTCAGAATACGGTTCTATTTCAATTGAAGATGCTGTTGCAAAAGAAAGAGAAATTAACCAGCTTAGAGATCAATTAAGATCTGAACACCTTACTTTAATTGGTTCTGGTGAAAACACTGACAATGCGTTGATCTACAGCAATCTGTTCTCTTCACTTGAAAAAGTAGGTGATCACATAATTAATGTGTCAGAGCATGTAGCTGATAAAAACAGAGAGTAAGTAAGTTCTCAACAAATACTGAAGGGGGCGCAATGCCCCCTTTTTTACGACTATGAAAAAAAGAAAACATCTAAAGGAAATTGCACTTGTGTTTTTGAAGTTAGGTTCTTTCGCTTTTGGAGGCCCAGCAGCACACGTAGCGATGATGGAACAAGAAATCGTTCAAAAAAGAAAATGGATTGACAGACAACATTTTCTGGATTTAATGGGTGCAACAAATTTAATTCCAGGGCCAAACTCTACAGAAATGACTATGCATTGTGGTCATGAGCGGGGTGGTGTATTAGGATTGTTTATTGCGGGTATTAGCTTTATTTTTCCAGCAGTATTAATAACTGGAATTCTAGCTTGGCTATACGTCTCTTATGGCTCTTTGCCTGACGTTGCTCCACTAATAGTAGGGATAAAACCAGCCGTTCTTGCAGTGATCGCTGGAGCTATTTACAAATTAGGTAAAAAAGCCTTAAAAAGTGTTGAACTTGGTATACTTGGGGCATTGGTAGTTATTGTCAGTATACTTCCAAACACGAATGAAGTTTTTGTTCTACTGGGCGCAGGTTTGCTAGGTGCATTCTATTTCTACACGAAAAACTCGATGAAGACAGAAAAAATGAACTTAATTCCATTTTTGTTAGTTCAGGCTCCAGCAGTATTTACAACAAAAGCGCTTACGTCAACTATTTTTTGGAAATTTCTAAAAGTAGGGCTGATATTATACGGTAGCGGATATGTCCTTTTTGCGTACTTGGATGCAGAGTTAGTGGAAACAGGATTACTCAGTCGTCAAGAATTGATGGATGCAATAGCAGTTGGACAATTTACACCTGGACCAGTTCTTTCTACCGCAACATTCATTGGGTTCCAATTGGGTGGAGTTTGGGGAGCACTTGCCGCGACTGTAGGGATCTTCCTTCCGTCATTTCTATTTGTTCTTTTATTGAATCCACTTATTCCAAGAATGAGAAAATCCAAGTTTTTAAGTGGGTTTCTTGACTCCGTAAATATTGCCGCAGTAGGCATCATGCTCGCCGTTTTATTTAACATGGGTCAAGAATCTGTCGGTAATTGGCAAACAGCAGCTATTGCTGGATTTGGCATCTTCTTTACATTTGGCCCGATCAAATTGAATGCAATGTGGATTATTGCTGGAGGTGCACTGTTAGGTTACATTGGGCATCTTTTACACTTGATATAAAAAAGAATGGGAGCTATGAACTGGCGTTCAAGGCTCCCATTACACTAATCAACCTAACCTACTACTACATCACGAAGTTAACATATGAATTTACATAATCTTAATATTTCATTCTTTTTTTTCCTTTGCTCCTTTTTTAGAAAAGGAAGCATTATATAAATATTTGTCAGGAATTCGGATTACTATGCAAACATAACTACTTGATTTTATTGAGAATTGGAGCATTTTTCTTGGTAAAACGGTTTAGTAATCATTCTCAAATATTTAAAATGAAGAAATTAAGATTCCAAGATTATCTTTATCTTTCGCCAAGAATTCAATAGTAAAAACTTAAAATAGAAGCATGGAATCCATTTTAATTATTGATGACGAAGAGGATATTCGTGATATTTTAGGTTATAACCTGAAGAACGAAGGTTATACAATATACACTGCTTCAAGTGGTAAATTAGGAATATCCATTGCTACGGATAAGGTTCCAGATTTGATATTACTTGATGTCATGATGCCAGAGATGGACGGCATTGAAGTCTGTGAAAAACTGAGAGCAAACTCCATTACTAAAAACATACGCGTTTGTTTTTTAACCGCGCGAAGTGAAGATTATAGTCAAATAGCTGGGTTTGATGCTGGAGCGGATGATTATGTCTCAAAACCTATAAAACCAAAAGTCCTTTCAAGTAGAATAAGGGCAATATTGAGGAGGTCATCAGATTCCTCAACAGCTGAACAACAAGATGATTCGCATAATCTTGTAATTGACCGAGAGCGTTACCTGGTAATTAAGGATGGACAAAATATTCAGTTTCCAAGAAAGGAATTTGAATTGCTCTCTCTCCTAGCTTCTAGCCCAGAAAAAGTTTTTGATCGTAACTTTATTCTCGAAACGGTTTGGGGCACTGGGGTAATCGTTGGTGACCGCACAATTGATGTTCATATTCGCAAACTCCGCGAAAAAATAGGCGATGATTATATTAAAACAGTCAAAGGAGTTGGCTATAAATTCGTTTATCCAAAATAAAAAAGGGAGACTGAATCAGCCTCCCAACTTCTGATTTTAACTAAATTATTTTTTTTTCTTTTTCCCTGTCAATAAATAGGAAACCGAACCAGTGATGTTCATCCCTTGGTAGAAATAATCATAAATCTGACTATCTGTACCATAAGACTCATAGTACCGTTGTTTTGCATTCAATAGAAGATTTTTAGCTGTTAAACTTGCTTTCCAACGTTGTTCCTTTCCAATTGATTTTGATACTTTGAAGTTCAAACTATGGAACGGCTGTTCATAAACGTCAGGTAAACTTCCTACACCAATAACCGCTAACTTTTTCCCTTGTACGTTATAGCTCAAATTCATTGACAAGCCAAGTGAATCATTTCTAAACGTCAAGAAAGCATTGATAATGTACGGTGATTGTCCATACATCGGTCGGTAGTTTGAAATGGTTTCTCCCTCTCTTGCATTCAACTCTCGCAATTCTTTCTCTGTATACTCTACACCTCCCACGACAGTTTTCACCTTATTCATGTCAATTTGCGATAGAACATACGTGAAGTTTGCACCGGCAACAAAATGCAAATGCTCTTTATTCTTCTTGTTGAAACCGATCGCCTTTCGAAGTTCAAGTTCAGCACCATATAGATCTGCCACACCTGAGTTTACAGGTTGCACTTCATTCGGAGCAGCAACGTTGGCAACTACTTCAATTGGATCAATAAATCGTTTGTAGAATACGCTCGCTGAAATCAGTTCCGTTCTTCCGTAGAAATACTCCCATCTTAAATCTACATTGTGAACCGTCGTTTGCTTCAGGTCAATGTTCCCATTGTATCGACGTCCCTGAATTGGATCATAAATTTGCGAAATAGACTTTTCCTTGAATGATGGACGTGCTACCGTAGTTGCATAGGCTCCACGAATATTCGTAAATCTCGCATAGTGTATGCTATCCTTTTTCTTTTCAAACTTGTACACCAAATTCACAGATGGTAAAATACTTAGCTCATCGAGAACAACCTCGTTATCATACTTGGTGCTTCCCAAGTTGTTCTGCCCAGTATAACGGTTTAACACCTTCTCTGCGCGAACACCGTAGGTAGCCTTAAAACTTTTTGTTAGTGGAAGCTCATTCATAATGTAGGCTCCTGTTACATTTTGAGATGCCTTGAACGAATTCGCCAATTGACGTTCTCCAATTGCATATGTTCCAGAATCTGATTCAGCAGTCCAAATATTCTCCTCTTGGAAATACCAATCTGGGTCTTGACTAAATCCATCAGGATTCTCTACATTGAAGACATAATCGTACACTTCAAAGTTTCTGTTTTTATAGGTGTTCAGCGCTCCAAATGACAACTCACTTTTTAGAGAATCCCATTGGTTAAAGGAATAAGACAAATCAAAACGACCACTTACGTTGTACTCATTTAGGTAACGGTAAATTCTTCTGATCTCTGCACCGACACTTTGTGTAAGTCCATAAATCACTTCACCATCAGGCCCTGGGAAATCCAATTCCTCCAGAACTGTTGATCGAATATCTGGATCTTTGATGAGGGAATAGGTAGGACTTAGTTTCCAATCCAATTTCCATTTCCCAAGAGTATCTAGAAAATGTCGACCATTCAAATTCAAATTCGAAACTGATCGTTGGGTATATTGTAAACTTTGTTTTACAAGAATCGCTGGATTACTTTCGCTGTTCTCCTGACGAAGCATCGAAGCTGATGACATACCATTCTGCGTATGAAATAACGAGAGTGAAATTTTACTCCTCTTTATTTTTACAGATTGACCTATTAAAGCTGTCCACATCACATTGTTTTCTGCCAACGAACCTACTGACGATCGGTCTCTAAACATGTTTGTTTCCGTCAAGTCAGGATCCTTACGATATTCATTAAATTGTACTGAATCATAATAACGATGTGTATTTCGATAGTTCAAGACAACATTGTATCCATATGTCAATTTTTCCTTTCCTTTTCTATCTCGCTGAAATCGATCTCCGTACGCAATTGCATAGTTTTGATCAAGAAAATTTGATGATTTCTCGGCCGCCATAATATCGCTGAACGCTCGCGTGCGAGTTTCCAAAACTGGATCACCTAAAACTGGATCTGGGAATTTATCTGTTTCGCGAACAGGTAATGCTCGTGTACCATCGTCGAACCCTAAAAAGTCCAATGCTCCACCTTGGTATGAAATGTAATCTTTATTAAACGTTGCCTCCGTGTTATATCCCAAACCGGCTTTTACATAAAATGTTCGTTCAGCAGGGAAATCTTTGGTTGTTATATCGACCAAACCTCCTGTAAAATCACCGGCAAACTTTGGGATAAACGTCTTGTATACTGTGATGTTATCAATAACAGCGGCCGGAAAGATATCCATCTGTACAGAATTTCGATCTGGATCCAATCCTGGAATTTCCATCCCGTTCAATATTGTCTTTGTATAACGATCTCCAAGTCCACGTACATAGACGCTCTTTCCATCTTCTACCGAAAGACCTGGTGCCATTTGAACTGCTTCTACTGCAGTTGTCACACCGCGTTCCTTCATTTGTTCGTCAGTTACTCCCTCTGTTGAACCTTGCTCATCACGTCTTCGCGCATCATCAGCGGCAACCGTCTTCGCACCTTCTGTCTTTTGTGCTACCGCCTTCATTTCAGTTAGGTTCTGAACTTCTTTGCTTTTACCCAAAATAATATCCAACACGATGATACCATCACCACTTACCACAACATTTTCCTTTTTGTCGATATAACCTTCTCCAGACATTGAGAAGATCAACGTATAGGAACCGGGAGCAATTTTAATCGAATACTCGCCATCAAAATCAGTATTTGCACCTACATTCTGCCCTTCGACTTTCACTTTAGCAAAAGGAATTGGCTGACTGCTATTTTCATCTGTTACATTTCCACGGATGACTCCTTGCGCAAAGCTCTTTAGTCCGATTAAGCAAACTACGAGCGTTAAGATTGTTTTGAACATTTCGAATTCTTTATTTATGCGAAATGCCTGTCGAGGTTTTCCCGACAGACATTTCATTTAGTTGTTTGATATATAAGTTCTTCAGCACTTAGAGTTTTCCTTTAATTGAAGTCCAAGTCCAACCGAAACCAGATGTTGTTGCTCCCGACGCTGTCCCTGATGTCATAACCGATTCAGCAGCTGTTTGATCCGCTGGAAAAACAGTACAACTATTCACTCCTGCATCATCCTGGGAAGCCGTATAAACGCTAACGGCTGTGAAAGCAGTTGAAGTAAACGATAATGTTGGAGAAGCATCTGTCAAATGTGTGTAAGAATCTGTCTTAGGATCCATACAATTATTCTGGTAAGAAGCACGAATTTTCGCAGTTCCCAAACTCACATTATTCACTGTTCCTTGTGCTTTAGATTTGAAATCTCCGTTTGCAACTGTTCCACCATAAGTATAAACAGTTCCATTATTCAAGGTGAACATTCCAGTTGTATATGTTGATCCTTCAGGTCCGTCAACTTCCAAAGCTTCGTCTGAGTTTGTTCCATTGATCACTACAAAATTATCTACTGTCCCTGCATAGTTCATGTCAATATCTACACCGTCATCTCCTTGGAATCCGATCATTACATTCGTAACATTAACAGTACCACCGAAGAACTCAATTCCATCATCAAGGTTGGCAACAACTTCAATATTTGAAATAGAAGTTCCTGTCCCTACTCCACCAAGCGTTAATCCATTGATTTCATTTCCTGCTCCGATCAGCGCTCCACCATGGCGAATTGAAACGTAACACATAGAACCAGAATTATCAGCAGCATCTGAACCACCAAATGCTCCATATGTATCAGTTACTGGAATACCTTCAACTTGAGACAAAACATCTCCATCTGCAGCTGAAATAGGTGCATTTCCTAATACAAGGATTCCTCCCCATTTACCTTGATCAGTTTCATCTAGGTTTGTTCCTGTTAATTGTCCTACTGTAATATTATCTAAAACAGAAGTGAAAATAATTGGTTGAGTAGCTGTTCCACAAGCACTGATTTTAGCTCCTTGTGCAATTACTAATGCTGAAGCATTCGCTCCAGTACCTTCTGCTCCTTTTACAATAGTTCCTGGCATAATTGTCAGAGTAGCACCATTGTCTACAACAACCTTTCCTGACAATATATAGATATTGTCTGCTGTCCATGTTTCGTCAGCTGTAATTGTACCCGACTTTGATACTGTTCCATCATCAATTACAGTTTCAAACTCGCAAGTCCCATCGTCTTTGTCTGCTTCACTGCTATAGTTAGTAGCTGTTGGATCCGTACATCCCTTCTTCTTACAAGAAACTGTTCCTAATACTAATGATGCTGCCATCAACATCACACTTAGTTTCATTTTGTTTGTTTTCATCTTTTTCTTATTAAATTTTCTTGGTACAAATATCCGATCAATAGATGATTCAAAACTTTCCGAATGCTTATGATTATGTCATGATTAGATTAACCGTATGTTAAGTTGTTAAGAGAACACTTCCTATTAGAGCTCCAAACGGCTCCTTGAAATCGACATTTCATAACAATGACATAACATCAGCGATCAAAAGATAACCTAAGTGTAAATTTCTGCTAACCCTGTTCTTACATGTAGTTCCTAATTTTGTATTAAGTAAATGTGTAAAACCGTAAAACATGAATTCAGCAAATAGCAGCCATTCCATTCTTTTGGTAGATGACGAACATGATATCCTAGATTTCTTGTCGTATAATCTAAAAAAAGAAGGGTACAGAGTGTTTACAGCTGATAACGCTTTGGATGGTATTAAGTTGGCGAAAGAAATTAGTCCTTCATTAATATTTTTAGATGTAATGATGCCTCAGATGGATGGCATTGAAGCTTGTCAAATTCTACGGAAAGACTTAAACCTAAAACAACCCATTATAACTTTCTTAACATCTCGTGCTGAAGATTACTCTCAAATTGCAGGTTACGAAGCAGGAGCAGATGATTATATCGCTAAACCAATTCGACCACGCCTATTAATAAGTAAAGTTGAATCTCTCCTTCGCCGACAAAAAACGGAAACGACAGTAAGCTCAGAAGCAGAAATTCATATTGACAGAGAGAAATACCTTGTGGAAGCTAAGGGAAAAAGAATGATTCTTCCAAAAAAGGAATTTGAGCTTCTAGAATTACTAGCGGGTAAACCTGGTAAAGTATTTACACGAGACCAGATACTGAGCATAGTTTGGGGAGATGAAGCTGTTGTGGGTACTAGAACAATTGATGTACACATTAGAAAACTAAGAGAAAAACTTGGTAATAGTTATATTCGTACTATTAAAGGAGTCGGATATACGTTTAACGAGTTTTGAGAAATCTAAAGCCAATATATATATTACTAGGAGGGAGTGCGTTGATAAGCATATTGACGTTGACTGTACTGCTCGTTGCGCGGCTATTTTTCACTATTGATACGCTTTTAATTCTGTTAGTCCCTCTAATCGTTGGACTAAGTACATACGTGATTTTCCATTTCTTTATTAAACAATTTATTACTGAAAAACTCAAAGTTCTCTATCGATCAATTAGAAAGGGAAAGTTTAACCATAGTTATTCAGATGATTTCAGTCTAGGAGATGATGTTATTGAGAAGGCAGAAATTGAGACTCAGCGTTGGACGGAAGAACGAAATGCAGAAATTTCAAAACTGAAAGAACAGGAAGAGTTTAGGCGTGAATTTTTAGGGAATCTGGCTCATGAATTGAAAACCCCTGTATTTTCTATTCAAGGATATATTCTGACTTTACTAGATGGCGGATTGGAAGATGAAAATGTGAACCGGAAATTTCTCGAAAGAGCATCTAAAGCAACTGATCGTATGACAGCTATCTTGGAAGATCTGGATCAACTCACGAAGATGGAGGTGAATAAGCTTGATCTGAACATCACATCTTTTGATATCAAAGAATTGGTTGAGGAATCATTTGAAGCTTTGGAAGTTCGGGCAAAAGACAAAAACATCACATTCAAATTTGCCAAAAATTTTGATCCCGTAATTGTTTCAGCGGACAAAAGTAAGATCGGGCAAGTTTTGTCAAACCTAATTGGTAACTCAATTTCTTATGGAAATGAAAATGGCCAAACCGAAGTTCGCTTCTACACAATGGATGATATTGTAACGGTAGAGGTCTCTGACAATGGTCTTGGAATTGCTGAATCAGAAATACCAAGGTTGTTCGAGCGGTTTTACCGCGTAGAAAAAAGTAGAAACCGTCATGAAGGAGGATCAGGACTGGGGCTGGCAATTGCAAAACATATTGTTGAAGCTCATGGTCAAACTATCAACGCCAGAAGTACCCCAGGAGTAGGAAGTACATTTACATTCAGCTTGGATCGCGGTAAATTCAAAAGAAAATAGACCTCCTATCAATTACTCGCTTTATTCTCAACTAAGTTCTTGATCATATTATTGACTTAATTTCTCATCAAGATTAGCGAAGCCATTGAAGACTAACCCGACGATCTGGAAAGGTTTGGCACTGTTAGATGCAATCTTGTTTCTGAGTAGGCTATGTCTAGAAAACAACCTATTGCTTGACCCATTAAAAGCGGCGCTTGTCTAGTTAACTATCGGGATACTCTCCCACAGAAGGAGTGAAACTTTTAATGGCAAAGGTTGGTTCTCTAGTTCCAAGAGCCTGAGCTACAAAATTTGTTGAGGTCTTGTAAAACAAAAAACCCTCACTCCAAAAGGAATGAGGGTTAAAAGCGGCGTCGACTTACTCTCCCACCCTCAAAAGGGCAGTACCATCAGCGCAAGTAGGCTTAACTTCTCTGTTCGGAATGGGAAGAGGTGGACCTTACTGCTATAAACACCTAAAATCGTTGA
>CAJQJL010000113.1 GCA_905478665.1 uncultured Flavobacteriales bacterium | reverse complement strand
TCAAGTTCCATTACCTGGAACAATAGTAGGTGTCGGAACCACAAATATTGTATTAACTGCAACAGACGGTTCGTCAAATACAGCGAACTGTAACTTTGATGTAGTTGTTTCTGATAATACTAACCCAACAATAACATGTCCAGGGAATCAGCTTGAGACGCCTGATGCAAGTTGTAACTTTACGTTACCTGATTATACAGCATTGGCAACGGCAGCTGATAACTGTCCAGGAGTTACCGTGACACAGTCTCCACTTCCAGGAACTGTAATCTCTGGAAATACAACAATTACTTTAACAGCTACAGATGGAAATTCAAATACGGCTAATTGCAACTTTGATGTGATCATTAATGATGTAACACCACCTTCAGCTATTTGTCAAAATATCAATGTTTATTTGGACGGCGCAGGAAATGCAACAATCACAGCAGCAGATATTGATGGAGGTTCAACAGACAATTGTGCAGGACTTACATTGAGTGCATCTCAAACAGCATTTACATGTGCAGACCTTGGATCAAACAACGTAACATTAACCGCAACAGATGGTAACTTAAATTCTGACAACTGTTTAGCAGTTGTAACAGTATTAGATACAGTTTCACCAGTGATTACTTGTCCAGGGAATCAAACAGAGAGCCCAGATGCTTCGTGTAACTTTACATTGCCTGATTACACTTCATTGGCTAATGGAACAGATAACTGTGGTTCAGCAACGATTACGCAGTCTCCAGTGGCAGGAACTGTAATATCAGGAACAACGACAATAACAATGACGGCTGATGATGGCAACGGAAACACTGCAGCTTGTCAATTTGATGTTATTTTGAATGACGCAACGGCACCCACAGCTGTCTGTCAAAACATCAATGTCTATTTAGATGGAGCCGGAAATGCTTCAATTGTGGCAGCAGATATCGATGGCGGTTCAACAGACAACTGTGCGGGACTTACATTGTCAGCATCAACTACAACATTTACTTGTGCAGATCTGGGAACAAACAACGTTACACTTACAGTAACAGACGGAAATTCAAATTCATCTAACTGTGTGGCAGTTGTAACAGTTCTTGATACAATTTCTCCAGTGGCAACATGTCCTGGGAACCAAACTGAACTTGCAGGTGCTCTCTGTGATTTCGTTCTTCCAGATTATACCGGACTTGTAACAGCAAGTGATAACTGTGGTTCAGCAACCATTACACAGTCACCAGTAGCAGGAACAACTATTACGGCAGATCAAACAATCACGATGACTACGAATGACGGAAATGGAAATACTTCAACATGTACATTTGATGTTGTATTAGATTTCAGCGCATGTGCTGGAGCTGAGTGTTCAAATGCAATCGCATTAGCACCGATGGCTCCATGTGGAGATACACAATCGGTATCTGGATCAACAGTAGGAGGTACACCATCAACTGAAGCTTTCTGTGGAACATCGACAGGAACGGGAGGTGCTTCTTGGTATACATTTACTGGAGACGGAGCAGATTGGACGGCGTCTACAGTTAGTGGAGGTACAAACTATGATACCAAGTTGTGGATTTTTGAAGGAGCTTGTGGATCGTTGAACTGCGTTGCAGGAAATGATGACTTCAGTGGGGTTCAGTCACAAGTGACGTTCCCAACAACAGTAGGATTGACTTACTATGTAATTGTAGGAGGTTATTCATCAAGTGAAGGGAATTATGATCTAACACTTACAAATACTGAAACAGTTCCGCCAGTTGCAGATGCACCATCATTGGCTGATGTTCTAGGTGAGTGTGAAGTAACAAGTTTGACTGCGCCAACAGCATTGGATAACTGTTCTGGAGCATTGGTAGGAACGCATAACGCTACCTTACCGATCACAACACAAGGAACTACAATTGTAACTTGGACATATACAGATGGAGCAGGAAATACTTCAACGCAGATGCAGAATGTTATACTTGACGATGTAACAAATCCAGTGATACCGACTTTAGCTGATTTGGCGGGAGATTGTTCGATGACAATTGTTGCACCGACAACGACTGATAACTGTGCTGGAACAATTACTGGAACAACAACTGATCCAGTGACATTTACTGCTGATGGAACGTATGTTGTTAACTGGACGTTTGATGACGGTGGAGGAAACACGGTTATGGCAGCTCAAAATGTAACTATTGACGATGTTACTGATCCAGCAATTCCAACATTGGCGGATGTTACGGTTGATTGTTCTACAATCCCAACAGCGCCAACAACGACAGACGATTGTGCTGGAACGATTACAGGAACTACTTCAACAATATTCCCAGTTCCTACATCAACAACTGTTACATGGATTTTTGATGATGGTAACGGAAATTCAGTTACTGCAGATCAGGACATCATTGTTAATGATGGAGATTCACCAATTCCTCTTGGAGCACCGCTTCCAGATGTAACCGGAGAATGTTCGGTTACTTCATTGCCAGCAGCACCAACAGCTTGGGATGCTTGTGCAGGAACAATCATTGGAACAACAACTGCGACAGGTCCATGGACTTCGCAAGGAACATTTACAATTACATGGGCCTTTGATGATGGAAATGGAAACATTGCTTATCAAGGACAAGATATTGTTGTGAATGACGTAACTGCGCCAGTGGCAGATGCAGGATCGTTGACAGACCTCACAGGGTTATGCTCGGTAGACGCACCAGCATCTCCGACAGCGACTGACAACTGTGAAGGATCAATCACCGGGACACCAGATGTGAGTTTCCCAATTACAACAATAGGAACAACCGTTATTACTTGGACCTTTGATGATGGAAACGGAAATACATCTACACAAATACAGAACGTTATCGTAACAGGCGTTGATGTTTCAACAACTGTAGCGAGTGATTCAATCACAGCGAACAACGGTAATGCAAGTGCATACCAGTGGATTGACTGTATTTTAGGATTTCCTTTCACTGGAGAGACGAATCAAAGTTTCACGCCGACAACGAATGGTGAGTTTGCAGTAGTCATAACTGAGAACGGTTGTACTGATACATCGGCATGTATTGTTATCAATAACGTCGGACTTGATCACGTGAGCATCACATCGTTCACTATGTATCCTAATCCAACATTAGATGGTGTTTTCTCAATTGATTACGAAGGAGAGATTTCACAAATTGATGTAGTAGATATGGTTGGAAGAAAGATTTCACTTCCAGTTGATCTCAAGGAAGGAACGGTAGACGGTTCAAAGTTGTTATCAGGGAGATACATTGTAAGAATCCTAACCGGATCAGGTCAGATGCTTGCAGGTGAGATTATCGTGCAGAAATAGATAGATAAACAAACAGATTATCAACCGCTCTTTTGAATTTTCAGAAGAGCGGTTTTTTTATCGATGAATTTTGAATTCCAATCCTGCTGTCAGTGCCCAAGCATTGAGTCCGTCGGAACGTTGATAATAAGCATAACGGACACCAATACTTTTAAACATCATTGTGCTTTCCTTTAGCCATTTGAATCGACCAATGCCGAATAAAGGGGAAATCTTGAAGCCTAGACCATACTTGTTTGAAGAAAAACCAGATAAATCATAGTCTGATGTGTAAAAAGATTGTGAACTCAGATGTTCACGTGATGCTGCAAAATAAGTGGATGCCGTTTGTACATGAAAACGATAGAATGGATACAATCGGAACCAATCGGTAACCTTTATTGGAGTTTCCAATTCGAAAGTGTATCCTTTAACGTCCCAAGAGTCCCAGTAAATACGATTAAACGTACGTAAAATTAGTCGATCATTCATATGAGCGTTAAGTCTCAGGGCTAACGGGATTTTTAAACGAAGTGAAGGAAGTATCTCAATTTTAGGCAGTTCTTCATTGACAAAATATACACGATGAAAAGGTGTTGAAAGCATTCCATATTGTCCAAGTGCTTCAAGCGTCCATGAGAGGTTCATTTTTTTATTAATGATAAAGGCCTGTGAGAAATTCAAACTGAGTGTTTGGCGTTTGTCTGTGTTCAGGTACTCGGTTGTACCATTTCTCAATTCAACAGGGTAGATTCGTTTCCAGTCATCAAAGAAATAATTGATACCCACAGAAAGTTCTCGCTGTTTTTTTTTGTTCTCTTTCTCAAAGGTATATCCACCTGAAATGGATGTCACATCGTATTCTGATGAAGCAGCGATTTTATACGTGTTTTTTGTTAGTTTTTGATTGTTTGCCTTTGAATAGGAAAACGAATAATGGTGTCGAATATCATCCGCAGATGCTCCAGAGACATGATTTGGACTTAGGTAGGGGTTGTCAATGTTATCTGAAGAGGCTGATGAGTAAAAATCAACACCAGCACCTATATTTATCGAGCGTAATGTGTCAATTGGAACATAAACATAAATGCTTGGGGCAATGTTAGATAATTGCTCAGTTCCTTCACCTCCTGTGACTGGCGAATGAATTCCATCTTGTTGATAGTAGCTCGAGAGAATATTGATTTCAATATCCTCAAGTTTAATTTTGGAACTGTCGGAATCCGATTGTGCGAAGCAATTAGCACTCGCAAATAGGATAAGGGTTAATCGTATTAATTGCATCCGCATCCTCCTCCTGATTTACCACCGCTAGCTCCCGAGGGGCCTTCACGGTAAGATTCAAAACTAACTTCAAAGGCTTCCATTTTCTTCATGGCGGTTTTCATGTCCTCATCGTTCAAATACATGCGTTGATAAGCTTTCACAGAAACGCAGCTTGAAAACATCAGTACAGTGCCGAAAAGGAGTAAACTATTTTTTAGTCGAATATTGAGCATAATTGGAATCTATATTTTTAGAAAAGTGAATCTCATTGTTTTCGTCTACGATAATACATTCTATGCCAACCAGCTTGTTAATTAGTTGAAGGCCGTCTTTGGTTCCAAGCACAAATACAGTAGTTGCCAGTGCATCTGCTAATTCAGCATTCGAGCAAATGAGGGTGACACTTTTAAGATTTTTTACAGGCCAACCTGTTTTCGGGTCGATGATGTGGCAATAACGTTCGCCGTTGATTTCAATGAATCGCTCGTAATTCCCAGAAGTCACTACTGCCTGTTCGTGAATTGGAATCCACATTATTGTGTTGTTTTTGTCGTCCGGGTCTTGAATGCCAATCCCCCATGGATCTCCATTTTCCTTGCTCCCCCAAGCGATTAAATCTCCCCCAGCGTTAATGACGCCTGATTGAATTCCAAGATCAAACATTACTTTCTTTGCTTGTTCTGCGGCATACCCCTTTCCAATGGCTCCAAAACCAATTTTCATTCCTTTCTCCTTTAAGAAAACACTTGTTTCATCTACGTTCAAAATGATCTTTTGAAAATCAATCAATGCTACTGATTGTTCAATGACCTCTTTTTCTGGGAGTGTGCATATTTTATTCGAGAAGTCCCAGGCCTTATCAATAGAAGCAAAGGAAATGTCAAAATATCCATTCGAAAGTTCGGAAATCTTTTTAGCTCTTCGGATTAGTTCGAAAAGTTCATTCGAAACCTTGGTTGGTTCTATGCCAGCATTTCGATTGATTTCAGAGGTTTCTGAATTCGGATCCCAACTGCTAATCAGGTTTTCAATACGAATTACTTCTAGAAGTCCTTTCTGCAAAGCATTTTCTGCCGAATGAGCCTTGTCACTAACAGCCGTGAAAGCAAAACTTGAGCCCATCAGAACAGTGTCTATGTGGTATGCTTGTTGCCCAAAACTGCCCCATGAAATCAAGGTAAAGAAGAGGGGTAGAAATCTATTCATTGATTATTTTTTGAATTTTGGCGATGTAATCTTCTGCAGTTTTTCCCGGTTCATAATTGATTTGTCCGAGTGTTTTGCGATCCGAATCCAAAATAATCACTTTTGGGAACTGGCCGTCAGGATTAAATTCCTCAGCTAGCGTTTCATTGTGAGAAGTTTGCTCTTTGCTAAGCTTGTTCTCCTTTTTCATAGGAAAATCCACCTTGAGTAATACAAGGTTGGAATTGGAAAATTCCAAAAAATCTGCGTTGCTGAAAAGAATTTTTTCCAATCGTTTACAATTGGCGCACCAATCAGAACCTTGAAAACTCATAAGGATTACATTGTCTTTTTCCTTTGCAATTTCTTGTGCTTTATTGATGTCAATTAACCAAGTGCTCTCGCTACTCTGTATAAATGCCATGAACAGTGATATCACAATGATTAGCATTCCACCTTTCACTATATTTCTCATAATTCGCTTTTTGAAATTTAAAGACTCAATTTATTTGTTGTTACACCATGACATAAATTACATTGACCATTGAAAATTTTGTCTGGCATAAATTTTATAGCACCGGATGGATCCTCTATACCCACGTTTACCCCACCTGAAAAATCAAAAGCATCTGTGGTAAAGAAATTACCCAAGCCATCAATTTCTAATGTTTTTATAGCGTTTTGAGTGGTGTCGGTATAAAGGTGTACAAGTGCATTATTGATATTTCCTTCAATTGATCCAGCAATCGAAAACCACCCTTCTCCTTGTCCTTCTGTATAATGACAGTTCATGCAGTTATTACCGAAGTAATGACTTTCATCGTCTCCAGATTTACTCTCCTGTTGCTCATTTTCAGGTTGTACAAATTTCTGACAGCGCAAGAAAACAAGTGAAATGGCAACTATACTCAATAGAAATAAATGGGGAGAGATGGAGGAGAGGACTTTCTTTTGCATGAATAGATCAATTTGCGTTTAAACTCGGATTTAGAATCCGTCTGTCGTTGTTGCTACTAATTTATCAACGAATAACTGAAGGTAAAAATTATGCAAGCATTGTGAAAATATTTTTTATTCTTTGAAGTAGGAAAGTATTAATATCAAAAAATCAGTTTATGGTTTAGGTCTTGCATGAAGAAGTGACCCAGAGAAAAGTTTAACGTTTTACTGAAGACCTTGGGCAGTTCTTCGAAAGACCAGATAGTGACGAAGATCCTCACAGGAAATGTATATAAAGGGAATTGTTGGATTACATGTTAAAAGTAGATGGCGATTTAACTTATTAAATTAAAACAATTAATAGAAGAGATGTTTCTACAATGTCTTTTTTTGCTTTTTATCAGGTTGTTATGAGGATTTGGTTGTCGATAGTGCTCATTTTCGAGAAGTAAAATCAGGTATTTATACCCTAAAAAAAGGTATAAATACCTAGTCCTTTATCAATTTAAAAAATTATCTTGTCGACCCAAAGCTAATAAGAGGTATTAGTATTTGAACCTTATTTAATTAACCAGGGTTGATAGAATCAACCATTTAAAACTATTCATTATGGATCCATTTTTAGGAGAAATTATTATGTTCGGTGGTAACTTTGCGCCGCGCGGGTGGGCTTATTGCGACGGACAATTGTTGTCAATTGCGCAGTATCAAGCATTGTTTTCAATTTTAGGAACTACATATGGCGGAGACGGAAGAACTACTTTCGCATTGCCAGATTTAAGAGGTAGAGCAGCTCTACACGCTGGGACAGGACCAGGATTGACACCAAGAAATCTTGGGCAGAGAAGTGGAATGGAGACGAACCATCTTACGACTAATCAATTGCCTTCACACAATCACACCGCAACAGGAGCTCTTAAGGTTGGAGCGGCGGCTGCTTCTGACAATCCAGCAGGTGCTTATCCAGGTGTTGCTTCGGGTAGAGTAACTTCAGGAGCAGGAGCTGGTGGAGGTGTTCAGGTCAACGCATCTGCAGCCACTGCAACTGGCACTGGTGCAGCTGACGGCGTGAACGTAACTATTGGTAACACAGGAGGCAGTCTGCCAGTTAATAATATGCAACCATATGAGGTGGTACACTTCATTATTGCTTTGCAGGGAACTTTCCCATCAAGAAATTAATTTAAAAATCAATTTATTATGGAACCATTTATAGGAGAAATTATCATGTTTGGTGGTAACTTTGCACCACGAGGGTGGGCGTTTTGTAGCGGTCAGCTTTTGGCCATCTCTCAGAATACAGCGTTGTTTTCGATTTTAGGAACCACATATGGTGGAGATGGAAGAACTACTTTTGCTTTACCTGATTTAAGAGGTCGTGCAGCTATTCATGCAGGACGTGGACCAGGGCTTACTCAGCGTAGCCTTGGCGCGAGAGGCGGATCGGAGACGAACATGCTTAATTCAACGCAATTGCCTTCACATACACACGTTGCAACAGGTGCACTTAAGGTTGGAGCTGCTGCTTCTACTGATAATCCAGCGGGTAATTACCCAGGTGTAGCGTCAGGAAGAGTGACTTCTGGAGCTGGAGCTGGAGGAGGTGTTCAGGTGAACGCATCTGCAGCAACTGCGACAGGTACAGGCGCAGCTGACGGCGTGAACGTTACTGTTGGTAATACAGGAGGCGGTCAGTCAGTAAATAACATGCAACCATGGGAATGTGTTAACTTTATTATTGCAACGGTGGGGATTTACCCATCGAGAAATTAATATTGAATATTCCAATTTGAATGATGAGGGAAGCTATACGTTTCCCTCATTGCGTTTATCAACTTTTATTGAGATCCTACCCATTGGTTGTTAGTTAAACGAAGATCAGTTAATCTTGTTGGGTGTTAACAATATAATTCTCTTTTTTGAGAAATTTGTTATATGTTTGCCGCTGAACAAAAACAGTCAGTTTAAAAGCCACTATACTACTATTTAATAAATTACTTATGAAATTTCTACTTAGTTTACTTGTTTTAGCAGGACTTTCGAGTTATTCGAATGCACAGTGTCCGTATACGGGATCATCGGATTTTTGTCCAGATTTGGATGCCTCAACATTTACTGTTGGCGTGCCAAATGCAATGTGTGGGACGACATGGGGAGGAGAACACGATCAAGTTAATAACATGGTTGCAGGATGTACCTATTTAGTTGAATCTTGTGGCGTTCCTTACGATTCAGAGATCACAGTTTTCGCTGATGGTGGCGGTGCTGCTTTAGGATACTCTGGAACTGGATGTGGTGATGATGCTTCTTTCAATTTCATACCGCCTGCAAATGGAAACTATGAATTTCAAATAACTCAACAAGGTTGTGGAGCAAATGCGACGAATAGTCCAATGACAATTACCTTGGTTTCATGTCCAGTGTTATGTACAGATCCAACTGTGCCTTCAGCACTTTCTGCTAGCCCATCTACGATATGCCCTAGTGGGAATAGTACTTTATCATGGACAGGAACGTTAAATGATGCAACAAACTGGCATATTTATACAGGTTCTTGCGGAGGAACCCAAATAGGAACTTCAGCAACAAACTCATTTGTGGTATCACCATCGGTGACCACTACTTATTATATCCGTGGAGAAGACGGCGCAGGTTGTGTAGATGAAACTACAGGTCTTTGTGGTACGGTAACAGTTACAGTTAACCCATTAGACAACGCTTCATTCAATTATGGTGCGGCAGCATACTGTGTGAATACTTCAGATCCAACACCAACGATTACAGGTTTGACGGGAGGAACGTTTAGTTCAACAGCAGGATTGTCAATCAATGCTGCAACAGGACTTATTGATGTAAGTGTCTCAACACCTGGAACGTACACTGTTACTTATACAACAGCAGGGGCTTGTCCAAATTCAAGTAACGTTTCTGTTACAATTAATGCATTAGACAATGCATCGTTCAATTATGGCGCAGCAGCGTATTGTGCAAATGATTCCGATCCA
>CAJQJL010000112.1 GCA_905478665.1 uncultured Flavobacteriales bacterium | reverse complement strand
CAAAAGGGATTCCATCGTTAACTGAAGGTGTCCAAAAATACGGATACCACCCATTCGTTACTGAGTTTCCATCCATCATCCCATTTATTGTAACAAGTTCTCCTGCACATACTGTAATATCTGGACCAGCGTCCACAGTTGGAACGTACGCAATGCCAATAATAAACGTCACTGGTGTTCCCACACACACCCCATTTAATGTTGGCGTAACTGTTATGGTTGATTGCACTGAATATCCCATCCAATTCTGCGCCTGAAAATAAATACCTCCAGAGCCCGTTTGATTTAAGCCAATCAACCAGTTGTCTGGCCCTGACCAATCATAGGTGATTGGCAGTCCACCAGTCGGAGTGACCGTGAAAAAATCTATTCCCACCCAATCTCCAGGGCATACATAAACGTCTTGCACAGGATCCATAATTGGATTCGGTACCACTGTAACTTCTACTGTATCTGTCTTTTCACAACCATTGGCATTTGTACTTGTAAGGACATACTCTTGTGTACCTACCGCTTGAGAAAAAGAAGAGCCATTCGCTACTCCATTACTCCACGTCAGAGTTCCTGTTCCAGAACCATTCAATGTTACCATTTCAGCTTCACAAATAACGATGTCTGAACCAGCATCAACCGTTGGAGACGGAATGACAATAACCGTTTGATAAGAAGCTCCTCCGCAACTAAATTCTGTCACTGGATAGCCACAAATGTATTCGGTAGTTATAAATGGTGATACAGGATTTGTCGGAGAACCACCTGCTTGATCTGACAACCAACCACCACAATTGATCCATACGGATTCACCTTCACAAATTGTTAAATCAGGTTCAAAACCGTAATTATACTCTCCAATAACAACATTGTATGACAAGGGCTGAAAACAAAATGTCCCATTTCCTATGTCTTGAACTGCATTCACGTCAACAACCACTTGGCCGGCGGCTCCAGGAGGAATAGTAATAGGCGGAATATTTCCTGTTCCCGTAACCGTAACTGGAGGGTTTCCAATGGTATAGGACCATTCAACGGTTACATTTGGTGGGGGAAAGACAGTAACTTCATTTGTGGTAGGCCAGGCTCCAGGGCAATACAAAACATCTGGTAAGGGCGACATAATCGGATTTTGACACGGCTGTGCAACAGTTCCTCCAGCACTTCCTCCGCCACCGCCTCCAGATCCACTACCTGTACAATTGAAGCAGCTATCTGGATATGAAATTCCCGGTATTGTTAAATTGGTTGTATCCCAAGTCATGTCCGCTAAATAATCTCCTGGACACAATCCTGTGAAGGTAAAAATGGTATCGGTAACGGTTTGTGAATACGGTCCGCCTGGCCCTATTACATCGAATGTAAATAAAAATGGAGCCGTAGCACCTTCGACCCAAACAGTAAATTCTCCATCACACACGCCGTAAGTAGTGCAGTCAATTGTGTTCGCGTAGAGTGTAACCTGTTGAGCCTTCCCTTGAAAAGAAAACATTACGAGCAAACAAAAAACCAATTGTTTTAACACTGGGTTGAGTAATAGTAACAGATGAAAGTAAGAATATTCACTAGATAAACGCCAAAGGATTAACCAGCGTTGCCCGAGAGTGAATATATCATCTATTTTGTAGAATGTTCGATATCAGATAAAACGGTTTATATCGTACCTATCGAATAGCTGTTCCCACCTGCTTAATACTCGATGGGAAGCGGGAAGTGATAAAAACACTCTCAAATTTGCACCATTAGTACGAAAAAACTACTTTTGCCCCCTCAAATTACTATTATAGAATATTATGGAATCAATGATCATTTATATGCCAATCGCAGCTGCCTTAATTGGACTGTTGTATATGTTGGTGAAAAAGTCTTGGGTAATGAAGCAAGACGCAGGAGATGGAAAAATGAAAGAAATTTCTGATCACATCTACGAAGGAGCTTTGGCTTTCCTAAAAGCAGAGTACCGCCTATTGGCTTTATTTGTAATAGGAGTTAGTATTGCTCTCGCAATTGTCTCTATGATTGTTCCTTCTACGCATTGGATGATTGTCATCGCTTTTATTTTTGGTGCTTTGTTTTCTGCGTTTGCGGGGAATATGGGAATGAAGATTGCCACTAAGACAAACGTAAGAACTACGCAGGCCGCTCGAACTAGTTTACCACAAGCATTGAAAGTTTCTTTCGGTGGAGGTACGGTAATGGGATTAGGAGTTGCAGGACTTGCTGTTTTAGGATTGACAGGGTTTTTCATTGTCTTTTACAACATGTTCATGGACGGTGGAGCAGCTTTCTCCACGGATAAAATGACGATTGTATTGGAAACATTGGCAGGTTTCTCTCTAGGAGCTGAGTCAATAGCATTGTTTGCACGTGTTGGTGGAGGTATCTATACGAAAGCTGCAGATGTTGGAGCTGACCTTGTAGGTAAAGTTGAAGCTGGTATTCCAGAAGATGATCCACGTAACCCTGCAACGATAGCTGATAATGTTGGTGACAACGTAGGTGATGTTGCCGGAATGGGAGCAGATCTATTCGGTTCTTATGTTGCAACAGTTTTGGCTGCAATGGTGTTAGGAAACTATGTGATAAGAGATAACGGTGCTGTTGAAGCTTTTGGTGGAATGGGGCCAATCTTATTACCAATGGCAATTGCTGGTGTTGGTATCATCATTTCTATGATTGGATCGATGTTGGTGAAAATCAAATCGAATGATGCGAAAGAAAAGCAAGTAATGGGTGCATTGAACGTAGGAAACTGGGTTTCAATTGCATTGGTTGGGATCTCTTGTTACTTATTGGTTACCTGGATGCTTCCTGAGTCTATGACTATGACTTTCTTCGGAGAAGATTCAAAAGAGATTTCAGCATTCCGTGTATTTGGAGCAACAATCATTGGATTGATTGTAGGTGCTGTGATTTCATCGGTTACTGAATACTACACAGGATTGGGCAAGAAGCCTATTTTAAAAATCGTTCAACAATCAAGCACTGGAGCTGGAACAAACATTATTGCTGGTTTAGCGACTGGTATGATTTCTACATTCCCGACTGTATTGTTATTCGCTGGTGCAATCTGGGGATCGTATGCATTCGCAGGATTCTACGGAGTTGCAATGGCAGCTTCAGCAATGATGGCTACAACAGCTATGCAACTTGCAATTGACGCTTTCGGACCGATTGCAGATAACGCTGGTGGTATTGCTGAGATGAGTGAGCAAGACCCTATTGTACGTGAGCGTACTGATATTTTGGATTCGGTTGGTAACACAACTGCAGCAACAGGTAAAGGATTCGCTATTGCATCTGCAGCCTTGACTTCATTGGCATTGTTTGCTGCCTATGTAACATTCACTGGAATTGAAGGAATTAACATCTTTAAGGCACCAGTATTGGCAATGTTATTTGTTGGTGGTATGGTTCCGGTTGTATTCTCTGCTTTGGCAATGAATGCTGTTGGTAAAGCTGCCATGGAAATGGTACAAGAAGTTCGTCGTCAGTTTAGAGACATTCCTGGAATTATGGAAGGAACTGGTAAACCAGAATACGATAAATGTGTAGACATCTCTACAAAGGCTTCCTTGAAGCAAATGATGCTACCTGGTCTTTTGACAATTGGTTTCCCATTAGTAATTGCATTCCTTCCTTTAGCATTTGGAATGGACAACTTGATCATCGCAGAGATGCTTGGTGGTTATATGGCTGGTGTTACAGTATCTGGTGTTCTTTGGGCAATCTTCCAAAACAACGCTGGTGGTGCTTGGGACAACGCTAAAAAATCTTTTGAAGCTGGAGTTATGGTTGACGGAGAAATGACGTACAAAGGTTCTGAGGCGCATAAGGCGGCGGTAACTGGAGATACAGTTGGTGATCCATTCAAAGATACTTCTGGTCCTTCTATGAACATCTTAATTAAGTTGACATGTCTTATCGGTCTTGTTGTAGCTCCTATCTTAGGAAATGGTCATGCTGGTGGTAGTGAAGGTGGACATGGTGAAGCATGCGGAAGCGCTTCTGAATGTTGTGATAAAGAAGAAAAAACAGAATGTTCTGGAGACAAGGAATCTTGTCACGGTAACTGGGATGGAAAAATTGGTCCTTGTGACATGTCTGAATGCGCAAAGATGAACGCAGAAGAGTGTGCAGCAATGTGTGATTCTTTAGGATGTACTCCAGAACAGAAAGAGATTTGTTTGAAGCACTTTGGTGAAGATGGAAAGTTCATCGGAGGAAATGGTACAGGTTGTGGTCACGGAGGTGGACACGGTCACGGTCATCACGGAGACAAGGCATGTTGTGGTGGTGAAAAGCCAGGATGTACAGGAGATAAGAAATCGTGCGATCACGCAGGAAAATGTACTTCTGAATGTAAGAAAGACAAGTAAGCAATTGCTTTAGCTATATTGAAAGCGTTCTCGATGAGGACGCTTTTTTTATGCCCAAATACTTCTAATTTAGCTTTATGAAAACAACTGTTGAAATTAGCAACTACCCACTTAGTGAGGAATTCGAACCAAAGATCTTGGACTTTATTGAACGCTGTCAAGCTTCTGGGTTAATGACAAAGGTCAATGCCACTTCTACACATCTTCAAGGCGATTATGACCGTGTAATGGATGTATTGAAGGACGAGATTAAACACTCTTTTGAAAAGTACGGGAAAATGATCTTTGTTGTGAAAATTTTGAAGGGTGAATTGGATTTGGAATTTACGATGTAAGAAAGACAAAGTAGTTACTTATATTTAATTAAGGCCTATCGTCCAAGTCGATACTCTTTTTGAGCTTTACAACTTATTTGCGTTCAAATACCGAACGAGCTCTACAACAATTTTGTTCGAATTGTAATGGACGTATTTGTATTCGTTTTCAGGAATTGGATCCCCAATTTTGAATTGAGATTCTGGCCAACCTGCCGGTACCGAATATATGGTGCCCAATTCTTCTTTCAATGCCAATACACATTTACCATTTTCAAAAAATGAGAGGTGCAAGACCTTCATCCAACCTGGCCCTTTTGGTGCGCGTACTTTTTGGTAATTGTACGTAAACTCATAAGGTCCTTTAATCTCCTTGACTTCTTTAGGATCATTAATTTTGATTGTTAATGACCGATCATCCTCTTTAATAAACTGAAACTGTACCTGTCCTCTTATGTAAATAATCACAGCTAAAACAGAAAAAAGAACAGCACCCACGTAGAGCCATGGCATCACTTCTTCAATTCCAGGTGGACCATTCCCGCCTGTAAAGTACGTTACACCAATTCCTACTATGCAAACGATCCCCAAAGTTCCGATAAAGGCACTCCAACCAGTGGCAGATGGTCGAACTATTTTTTTGTCTGTAAGAATATTCATCGACACAAGATATAAGAAATTCTAATCTTTTGCGTTTCAAATCTATCTTCCATCGTCCCTGTAACTATTCATTTGCTGGGATTGTTTTACCTAAAGACCTAAGTACCATGAAAATTATTTCAACATTTATCGTTCTTGTTTTTGCTCTTTCATCTAATGCACAGCAAGATTTTCTAACCACTCAATTCTGGAATACCAACTCACATATCAACCCAGCGACAAGTGGACTCGAATATGATCACTTCGGAGTCGTGATATACAGACGACAGTGGGATAACGTTAATGAAGCACCTGAAGACATTATCGCAAATTACAGCACAGTACTAGGTCGTCACCTTCGCAGTGAACCTCTCAAATCTCGACATGGACTGGGAGCAACCTTCAATCAGTCTTCCATTGGATTTACTCGATCAACACAACTCAACCTGAATTACAATTATCAGATTACATTGGGAACTCGAAAAGGAGCCGCCCAACGACTTTCTATTGGTGTTTCTGCCGGGCTTATTCAATTAAAAATGGAGCCGGAATGGGTTCCTCCAACTACGCTCAATGATGCATCTCTGCCAACAGTATTTTCAGATCTTCAGCCAAATTTTAATGCAGGAATCGCATACAAGGGAAAATCTCTGTTTGCAGGAATTGGCATTACACATGTTTCTGCGACCCCTTTTACTTCTTCCGATCCACTAAACCCTGTCAGATACGACAATGCTCGCCATTATTATGCCATGGGAGCATATTCATTTATTCTTGGCGAAGCTGGGAAATTTGAACTGAAGCCACAGGCAATTGTCCGAACGGATGCCGTAAAAACTTCTGGTGATATCAATCTTCTCGCATCCTACACAATCGCAGAAAAACAACGTATTTGGATTGGTGCTGGATACAGAACATCAGATGCCATTGCTTTTATGGCTGGCTGGGATATTTTTAAGCGTTATCGAATTGGCTATTCATACGATTACTCGGTTAACAAGCTCTCATCTATATCTTATGGATCACACGAAATTGTTCTTGGTTTTATGTTGAACTATAAGCCACGCCAGTCCAAAACTTACTTTCCAAACCCGCCGAGTGAAATCTAGTACTCGCGCAAATGGTCGTAACGCACATTTAAATGAATCCACAATGACCTTCCCAATCGCAGCATTAAGGGCCACGCGATGAAGAATGCCAACACCAGACCTAGAAAGGAGAGCCACATCGCAGTGCCGTCCACAATCAAAGCTGTGATTAAAAAAGGCAATTCGATAAGTATTACAATGGGGTAACTTGTCCACAATGAGCCGAGCCAAAAACCTGGTTCTAATTCATATTTCAGGTCACAATGCGGGCACCTTTCCTCCATGTCCAACATCTGCGTATATACAATCATCCCCTTCTTGATGAAAAGGTTCCCCCGTCGACAGCGCGGACACTTCAAGGTAAAGATTGAGTGATAAATCGAAGGTGTTCTCTGACTGGACATAGTTCTTTCAAAGGTAAGGTATTATCCTTCATCGTATAACCGTAGAATCCGCTCAGAAGTTGGACAAAAAAAAGGGATGCTCAATGAACATCCCTTTCTATATCTCTAAAGAATTTTAATATTCAAATGTATCCATGAAGGCCGTTGTGAAGTCTCCTTCATTGAATTTCGGGTCTTCCATTAATTTCTGATGGAAAGGAATTGTTGTCTTAATTCCTTCAATAATATATTCATCCAGTGCTCTCTTCATCTTCAAAATCGCTTCCTCACGTGTTTGCGCTGAAACAATCAACTTGGAGATCATCGAATCATAGTTTGGTGATATTGTATACCCAGCATAAACATGTGTATCAATTCGCACCCCATGTCCACCTGGAGAATGATAACTCGTGATCGTGCCTGGTGAAGGTCTGAAATTCGCCGATGGATCTTCTGCATTGATTCTACATTGAATCGCGTGCCCAGTTGGGTAATGATTTTGTCCAGAAATTTTCTCTCCGGCAGCCAACTTGATCTGTTCTTTGATCAAATCGTAGTTAATTACTTCTTCCGTAATTGTATGCTCTACCTGAATTCGCGTATTCATTTCCATGAAATAGAAGTCACGGTGTTTGTCTACCAAAAATTCCACGGTTCCAACCCCTTCATAATCCACTGCTTTCGTTGCCTTAATTGCAGCTTCTCCCATCTTCTCACGTAACTCATCCGTCATAAATGGTGAAGGAGTCTCCTCTACCAATTTCTGGTGACGACGTTGAATGGAACAATCTCTTTCTGACAGGTGACAAGCATTTCCGTATTGATCTCCAGCAATCTGAATTTCAATATGTCTCGGCTCTTCGATGTATTTCTCCATGTAAAGACCATCATTTCCGAATGCTGCAGCTGACTCAGCTCGCGTTGCATCCCATGCCGCCTCCATGTCTTCTTCTTTCCAAACCTGACGCATTCCCTTACCACCACCACCGGCAGTTGCTTTAAGAATGACAGGATACTTAATTTTCTTCGCAGTCTTTTTAGCGTCAGCAAGGTCCTTCAACAAACCAACTGATCCTGGAATACAAGGTACTCCTGCTTTAATCATGGTCGCCTTTGCACTGGCCTTATCACCCATTCCTGCAATTTGTTCTGGAGTAGCACCAATAAACTTGATGTTATGCTCTTGACAAACCTTCGAGAATTTTTCGTTTTCGGATAAAAACCCGTACCCAGGGTGAATAGCGTCGGCGTTGGTTATTTCCGCCGCCGCAATAATATTTGGAATAGAAAGGTATGACTTTGAGCTCATTGCTGGCCCGATGCATACTGCTTCATCCGCAAAACGGACAGGAAGACTGTCTTTGTCAGCAGTAGAATATACTGCTACAGTCTTGATCCCCATCTCTTTACATGTGCGGATAATACGCAATGCGATCTCCCCTCTATTGGCTATCAATATTTTTTTGAACATGCCTAATACTTTTATTGATTACACGCTTTCTCCCTTACAAAAAGGTCGAAGTCGCTACAATGAATTCTTCTTACGATGGATCTACTAGGAACAATGGTTGATCGTACTCAACAGGCGTCGCATCATCCACCAACACCTTCACTATTTTACCAGTGATTTCAGCTTCAATCTCGTTGAATAACTTCATTGCTTCAATGATACAAACAGTATCTCCTACTGCAATCGTATCTCCCACTCCGATAAATGGCTCCTTATCTGGACCAGCAGAGCGGTAGAAAGTTCCAATCATTGGAGATGGAATCGTTATATATTTTGAGTCATCAGATTCTGCTGGCGCAGCTTCCGCTGGAGCTGCTGGTGCAGGCGTAGGAAGAGCTGCTGGCGCAGGCGCCGCAGCAACTGGAGCTGCCGCCTGAACGTATATTTGCTTATCCGCATTTGACTTTTCCTCAGAGCGAATTATGATCTTAAAATCCTTCTGCATGATTTCAACTTCATTCACGCCAGACTTGGCTACGAACTTGATCAAATCTTGAATTTCTTTGATGTTCATTTCTTACAGGTTTAAAATTGTGTTAAAAATAGTATTTTCTATGAATTATACCCCCATGTCAAATAAACTGCTCCCCAGGTGAATCCTCCACCGAAAGCTGACAACACGAGTTTATCTCCTTTCTTTAATTGTTTCTCATAATCCCACAAACACAAAGGAAGCGTTCCCGCAGTTGTATTTCCATATTTTTGAATGTTGATCATCACTTTTTCCTTTGGTAATCCCATTCGTTTGGCCGTGGCATCAATAATACGCAAATTGGCTTGATGTGGCACCAACCAATCTACATCATCACTGGTAAGATTATTTTTTTCCATGATTTCAGCAGAAACTTCGGCCATGTTTGTCACTGCAAACTTGAACACTTGTTTTCCTTCCTGCTTAACATAGTGCATTTTTTTCTCAACGGTCTCAACTGAAGCAGGATTCAACGATCCTCCTCCTGGCTGCAATAAGAACTCACGACCTGCGCCATCAGAACGTAAGATGAAATCTTGAATACCATTCCCATCTTCATTTGGCTCAAGCATAACTGCTCCAGCACCATCTCCAAAAATCACACATGTTGTACGATCTTCATAATCAATGATTGA
>CAJQJL010000111.1 GCA_905478665.1 uncultured Flavobacteriales bacterium | reverse complement strand
TAGGAAGAGTGAAGTGGCTAAATCACCAATATATACTGTAGGGATTGACTTTATTTAGAGAGAAAACAGGTGTCAAAGGTCCTCCCCCTTAATCCCCCTCCAAAGGGGGGGATCAGAAAATGGTTGAGAAGCTATGATTGAACCTCCTGTCAGCCCAAAATCTATTATGAAGTTTAGATAAGGGTCGATTAACTAAAAAAAAGTGATTGACTACCTCTCCGAAGGGGGCAGAAAATGATGATAAGTTATTTAAGTTTTTCCCTTCAGCCCAATTTTCAGGATAGAGTAATAGTTGAGTAACAATAAAATGAGAGGTTTCCCCCTTTGGAGGGGGATTAAGGGGGAGGAATCAACCAACAAATTCTAAACCCTTCAATTTTTCTAAATTTGCACCCATGAAATATCTAGTTGTAGGTCTTGGAAACCCAGGTGCAAAGTATGCAAATACCCGACACAATATCGGATTCAAGGTTGTGGAGGCCTTTGCGAAAGAGCGAGAGGCTACATTTACAATCGATAAGCAAGCGGAAGTTGCAAAAGCAAAATTCAAGGGGCGAAAGATCATATTGATTAAGCCCACAACCTTTATGAATCTTTCTGGAAAGGCAGTGAACTACTGGATGCAACAAGAAAAAATTCCTAGAGAGAACATTTTGGTCGTTACCGATGATATTGCCCTTCCTTTTGGAAAATTGAGATTGAAAGGAAAGGGTTCCGATGGAGGGCATAACGGATTAAAGGATATTCAATTAACGCTCAACACTTCTCAATATGCTCGTTTGCGCTTCGGTGTTGGCAATGATTTTTATGCAGGTCGTCAATCAGACTATGTCCTTGGGGAATGGAATTCCGAAGAAAACGCGGCACTTGAAGAGCGGATAAGAACAGCTACAGAGTTCATCAAAAGCTTCACTACAATTGGATTGCAGTTGACTATGACCAACTGGAATAACAAGTAAGCAAGGAGTCAATTAACTGAATGTTTGATCTTTCATGAATTTTCAAGCGTTTAAATCGTCAAATACCTTCAATTCACTATCTTTGATGCTTCAATTATGCATCGAATGAAACGAAAAAAAATTGCAGATCTCCTCAGTAGTCCTGAGGTCGGAAGTACAGTGTTAATCAAGGGTTGGGTCAGAGCGTTCAGAAGTAATCGCTTTATTCAAGTGAATGATGGTTCAACGATTAATAATATTCAGGCTGTTGTAGATTTTGAAAATTTCGATGAGCAGTTGTTGAAGCGTGTTACGACAGCTTCTGCCGTGGCTATTACAGGTGAGCTTGTAGAGTCACAGGGTGCTGGTCAAGCAGTTGAAATCCAAGTAAGTGAAATTGAAATTCTCGGAGATGCAAATCCTGATGAAGTTCAAAAGACAGTCATGCAGCCGAAGCGACATAGTATGGAGTTTTTGCGTGAGCAAGCACATTTGCGTTTTAGAACAAATACCTTCGGAGCCGTTTTTAGAATTCGCCATGCCGTAGCGTATGCCATTCATAAGTTTTTCAACGATGAAGGATTCTATTACTTGCACACGCCAATTGTTACAGGCTCGGATGCCGAGGGAGCAGGAGAAATGTTCCGTGTGACAAACTTAGATCCTGTTAATCCACCGATGAATGAGGATGGAGAAGTGGATTACAAGCAAGATTTTTTTGGCAAAGCTGTGAATCTGACAGTCTCAGGACAACTGGAAGCAGAACTTGGTGCTTTAGCGCTGGGCCAGGTGTATACCTTTGGACCTACCTTCCGGGCAGAAAATTCGAATACATCACGTCACCTTGCTGAATTTTGGATGATTGAGCCAGAAGTAGCGTTCAACGACCTCAAAGACAATATGGATTTGACGGAGAACTTCCTGAAATATATTTCCAGCTATGTACTTGAGAATTGTGCAGATGATTTGCAATTTTTGAGTGATAAAGAGGAAAAAGAGCAACAGCAGAAACCAGCAAACGAACGCAATGAAATGAATTTGGTTGAGCGTTTGAAATTTGTTGTTGAAAATGAATTTAAACGTTTGACGTATACAGAAGCAATTGACGTATTACGGAACTCGAAAGCATACAAGAAGAAGAAATTCCAATACGATGTTGAATGGGGCGTTGATTTACAAAGTGAGCACGAACGTTACCTTGTAGAAAAGGAATTCAAATGTCCAGTGATACTTTCTGATTACCCAGCAAAGATTAAAGCATTTTACATGCGCCAAAACGATGATGGAAAAACAGTAGCCGCAATGGATGTGTTATTTCCAGGAATTGGTGAGATTGTTGGGGGGTCTCAACGTGAAGAACGTTTGGATGTTCTGAAATCGAAAATGGCTGATTTCAATATCCCAGAGGAAGAATTATGGTGGTATTTGGATACGCGGAAATTTGGGACTGTTCCTCACGCTGGATTCGGTTTAGGGTTTGAACGTATGATCATGTTTGTAACAGGAATGACCAACATTCGTGACGTAATTCCATTCCCTAGAACACCCCAGAATGCGGAATTTTAAATTTATGGAACGATTTTGGAGAAAAAGAAGTAAATTAATTCCAAGAACAAGCGCATGGCATTAAAGCAAAACCTTTCATTTAAGTTAGAGCAACGTCTCTCACCACAACAAATTCAATTAATGAAGTTGTTGGAGGTTCCAACAATGGAGCTTGAAATGCGCATTAAGCATGAGATTGAAGAGAACCCTGCGTTGGAAGAGGGGGAAGAAAAGGACGAAAGCGAATTGGACGAAGATGAAGAACTCAACGACGATGTAGAAACCGATGAAGAGGATGAGTTTGATATCTCGGACTATCTCGATGACGATGCCGATTACAAAACGCAGGTAAACAATACAAGTAAGGACGAAGACGATAAGGTGATTCCGCTGTCAGGCGAGAAGTCTTTTCAAGAACGTATGGTCGATCAATTGCAACTCCTGAGTTTCGATGAGACGCAAACAGCAATAGCAGCTACGATTATTGGAAATTTGGATGATTCAGGATACCTAAATCGTGAGATAGAAGCGATTGTAGATGACTTGGCGTTTTCTTCAAATGTTATTGCAACAGAAGAAGAGGTAGAAGAGATTTTGGGAATGATTCAGGATTTAGATCCAGCGGGTATTGGAGCGCGAAGTTTGCAAGAATGTTTATTGTTGCAGATCAATCGTAAACAAGACGGTGACATCACAAAATATACAGCAAAGAAAATACTAGAGGAATATTTCGAAGAGTTCACGAAGAAGCACTACACGAAGATTCTTAAGAAATTGGAGATTGGGGACGAGGATTTGAAAGATGCGATTGAAGAAATCGTTAAGCTAAATCCAAAGCCAGGTGGATCAATGAAAGAGTCTTCAGGGAATTATCAGCAGATCATTCCTGATTTCACCATTGTTGAAAATGAGGGGCGATTACAGGTTTCCATTAATGGCAGAAACGCACCTGAATTAAAAGTGAGTAGAACCTATCGAAATATGTTGAAAGCATATTCAGAGGGAGCGAAATCAACAAAGGCGGATAAAGAAGCGTTTACCTTTGTGAAGCAAAAATTGGATGGAGCCAAGTGGTTTATTGATGCAATTAAACAGCGCCAGAATACTTTGCTACTCACGATGGATGCCATTATGAACTATCAGAAGGCTTATTTTTTATCGGGCGATGAGACGGAGCTTAGACCAATGATTCTGAAGGATATTGCGGAGATTGTAAATTTGGACATTTCAACGATTTCACGTGTCGCGAATAGTAAGCACGTACAGACAGGGCAAGGTATTTTCCCATTGAAATATTTCTTTTCAGAATCACTTTCAACGGACTCTGGTGAGGAAGTTTCTACACGCCAAGTAAAGAAGATTCTGTCGGAAGCAATTGAAGGCGAGGAGAAGCGTAAACCTTTGACTGATGAGAAATTAGCAACATTATTGAAAGATGCGGGGTACAATATTGCAAGACGAACTGTCGCCAAATACAGAGAACAATTGAATATTCCCGTAGCTCGTTTGAGAAAGGAACTTTAATGAGAGTATTGGCGGAAGTGATATCGTGGGTTTTCATGCCTTTATTCATGCCCATCTATGCACTTGCGCTAGTAATGTTTGTGCCGTCAAATCAAGATTATTTCTTTAATGCTGATTGCTTATATACAATAAGTGCTTCTGGAAAATACGCTTTGTTGATTTTGTTTTTTGTGTTTAGTGTTGCCCTTCCTGGTGTGTCATTTCTCATCTTGCAACGAACCAAAGTAATCGCAACCATTGAAATGCAGGAGCGAAGGGAGCGCACAATTCCAATTGTAATAATGTTAGCCTATTGTCTGGCATTGTACATGTTGTTTGTTGTTAAAGTTGGACACGGATTTATTTCAAAGTTTGCATTCTCATTGCCGCTTTCGGGAGTTTGCGTAACACTTGTTTTCTTTTTCCTTAATAGATGGAAAAAAGTAAGTATTCATGCGGGAGCAGCTGGGATTTTTACTGGCTTTATACTGGCTTACATTTTACAGCACGTTGAATATCAATTATGGATGCTTTCACTGGCTATTCTTATTTCAGGCCTAGTTATGACAGCACGGATGTATCTTGAAAAACATACACTATTGGAAATCTTTGTTGGCTGGTTAACAGGAACTTTAATTACTTTTGGGGTAAATTATTTTTATTAGAAAATTTAGGCAAGATTATTGAAATACATGGTCTTGTAACAAAACAAATACGCATGAAAAAAGTCACTCTCTCTTACTTATTAATTTCAATCGTTTTTCTTGGAGCCTGCGGGATGATTAATGAGAAGAACAAGGGAAAAGGAGTCAATTTATTTACGGTTCAGCAAGACAAAGAACTGGGTGCACAAGTTGCCACAGAAATTGATGGTAATCCAGCTGAATTTCCCTTACTTGATTCGAATCAATACCGTGAAGTATACGCATATGTCTATAAGGTCAGAGACAAAATTTTAAATTCTGGAAATGTAGATTTCAAGGATGAATTCAACTGGAGATTGCGTATCATTCATGACGATAGCACATTGAATGCATTTTGCACGCCTGGTGGGTACATTTATATTTATACTGGAATCTTAAAATTTTTAGAATCTGAAGACGAGTTTGCAGGAGTGCTTGGGCATGAAATTGGACATGCTGACATGCGTCATTCAACGCGTCAGATGACTACGATGTTCGGGTTACAGATGCTGCTTGATGTTCTTGCTGGAGATGCTGCTGCATTGAAGCAGGTTACCGCAGGTCTAATAGGGCTCAAATTCTCACGGAAACACGAAACGGAAGCGGATGCGAAATCCGTAGAATACCTTTGTCCCACAGATTACAATGCCGCTGGAGGTGCTGGATTTTTTGAGAAGATTCAGGCAATGGGAGGATCAGGTGTTCCAGAGTTTTTAAGTACACATCCAGATCCAGGAAATCGAATAGATCATTTTCACAATGCGGCCATTACTTCTGGGTGTCAGGGGAAGAATGATTACAAGACGGAGTATCAAAAAATGCTATCAAAGTTACCTAGGTAGAAATAATTGATTTTTAGGAATTTGAGATACAAATTTTTGTACCTTTAGAAGAACAGTACCCCACACACTATGAAATCGAAAAGAACCTCACTGAATGATATCGCAAAGGCATTGAATGTGTCAAAAGCGACAGTCTCGTTTGTTTTAAACGATAAAGGAGATCAGTTCAATATCAGTAAAGAGAAGCAAAGATTAATCAAGGCAAAAGCAGAAGAATTATCGTATGTACCAAATTTCTTTGCCAAGAGCTTGCGGCAGGGGGAGACGAAGACAATAGGGCTTGTACTTCCAGATATTTCGAATCCTTTTTATGCGGAGATTTGTAAAACAATTCAAGAGAAACTCTACGAATCGGGTTACAACACATTCATCGTAAACACGAATGATGACGTGGAACTCGAGAAAGTATTGATGCGTGAGCTGATTCAACGAAGTATTGACGGTATGATTATCGCACCAGGAAATAACATCAGTGAGTTAATTCCAATTCTTCATTCAACGCACATCCCAGTCGTGTTCACAGATAGACCAGGTGACGAGAATGCAGATTTTGTAGGTGTTGATAATTTGACAGAAGCCGAAAAACTGATTCGCTCATTTTCAGTTAAACCAAAGCGATTGGTAGCATTGGTGCCTTCACCTTCGAATGTGTCTACGATACAAGATCGAATTGAAGGAACGAAAATCGCGTGTGAAAAAGCAAAGATTGATTTCGATTACCTCGACGTATCGAATGATCAGGTTGAAATAAATAAGCAGATTGCTGCGGAAATTAAGAAAGGAACAGATTCATTTGTTGCTCTTAATAACAAGTGTACCTTGCCAACATTGAGTGCGCTTAACAAACTGAATGTTTCCATTCCATCCAATGTTCGTTTAATTTCTTTTGATGATAGCGATTCATTTGAATACATGAACCCACCAATCTCTGCATTGCGTCAACCAGTTACCGAAATTGGTGAACAATCGGTGACTAGAATGTATGAACGTTTGAAGGAGTCTAAGGAGCCAGGAAAACACTTCATTTTACCTTGTGAATTTATTGCTCGTCAATCACATTAATTGTGAACGAAGACCTTCTTTGATTGTTGAATACCATTTGCGTTTTTGGCGAGAATAAAGTACACCCCAGCAGTAATATTTTGCGTATTCATTTGAACGATGTTGTTTGCTGTCGATCCTGAGTAGATCGTTTGCCCAAGTTGATTCAACACCGAAATTTCGGCTTCTTCGTGAGTTGTTATCGTCATAGAATTCGCATCCTGAAACACACTAGAAATAAGTTCATTTGTAAACGCACATCGTTCGCTGGCAATGAGGTCTGTGTATTCAAGTTCTCCATCCTCATCAACGATCTTTAATCTGTAGTATCTTTGCCTAGGGTCGATTGATTTAACAGAGACAGTGTAGTTTTGTTCGCTTTGAGACATTCCAACAGCTTCAACTTTCCCCTCAGGAATAAATACTAGACCATCGTACGAATATTCCAATTGGAAGAAATCCACTCGATCTTCAGACAATGTTGTCCAAGCAAAAACTTCTTCTTCACCCGAACAGGTTGACTCAAATGATGAAAGCTCAACAGGTAAAATAACCACCGTGCTTGGACAAAAATACTGTTGATTGTTCAATCCTCCAGTTGCTGAAGTTGCTCCCCAATATACTTGACTTATTCCCCCAAACGCATTCGTGATAAAGTCGTTTACACAGGTAAGACGCAATACACCATTGAAATAAATATTGAGTGTGTTTGTGCTTTGAATCCACTCGATATCCACTGGGTAGACATTACCGTCGTCTATATTGGATCCAAAAGGTTTTGCACAAACTGGCCCACATAAAGGAGCCGCGAATTGCATATTTCCATCGATTTCAACAGAGATATGATCGCATGTCATATCATAAAGGTGTGTAGGATTGTCATTATCGTAAGTATCGAATTCAACAACAAGAGCATTGGGAATTCCTCCAGCGCCTAGTTGTCCGCCTCCTGTTCCACATGCCGTTGAACTACTTGGCTGAAATGTAAATGTGTTTCCATCTGCCCCACCGATATTGTTTCCGAAATAATAGTCTAAGCTCAGCGTGAAGTCATTTGTAAAGTCAATCTGAGAACCGCTCCACGCGCACCCTGTTTGATTGTTGATTTCGTCAGTTAACTGTATGCACTGTTCACCACCGACTGTTATCCATTGAGCCGATTGACTTAGAGTCCAGCAATTATCTGTTAATACGGTAATCGATTCTGTTGAAGAGCTTCCACAGACAGTGTATTCTACAAAATAGGTAGTACCAGCAGTCGCATTGGTAATATTTCCCGAAGTTGGATTTACTTGAGCACCATCACCTGGAGCAGGATTAAAAGCAAATGTTCCGCCAGGAGAACCCGTAATAGTTGCAAGAGCACCACCACATGCAACGGCTAAACTAAAAGAAGGAGTTCCAGCAAGTGCGAGTGTAACATTTTGAGTAGAATTTACACCACAACTAACAGTGTATTGAACGGTATATGTTGCACCCGGAGTTCCATTTGTAATTGCACCAGTTGTAGGATTCACCACGGCTGCGTCACCTGGTGCAGGATTGAATGAAAAGGTTCCACCCGTATCACCCGTTATCGTAGACGAAGCGGTGTTACATCCCGTTGATGCAATTGTAAAGGCTGGATTTGACGCACCAGCGATTACGTTATATGCAAGCGTGGCTCCTGAAGAACCACCTGTATTGTTGCAACTATATTGCGATATCAGGATTTGAACCGTAGCATTACCACCGGGTGTCCATGTCAAATTTGATTGTAAACCACAAGCGTCATCGTTATATTGCCATTGTACAGTTCCCGTCGCATTCAAAATACTAATTTGCGTATCCCATGCGGCTCCACCACCGTTATTACAGAAATTAAAGTTATACGTGTTTCCGCAAATAGCGTTTAATGTAAAATAATCTCCGTTGGAAACGTTAGTCACAGTTTGATATGCGGCTGTTGGGGTCAAAGTCCCTGCGAAAGTTTCGTTTCCATCAAAAACACAAGCTAGAGATTGTGTTGTAAAAAGTACAATCGAGATAATCGTTATTAATAGTTTCATCGAAATGGTGTTATAGTAAGGTTGGCTATACTAGGAGCAAAAGTACACCCTAAACCGTTTTAGCCAAAGGTTCAAAAAATGCAATTTCTCGCACTCTTGCACACTCACTAAACCGTTTTAATGATTACTTGGATGCAGTAAATGGTTTACTAAACGGATTTAGTAAAATTGAAACATTGTTTTCCTAAGTAATATAAAAAAGTATATTACCCCTTTAAATCAAAGGATTATACTCGATAAAATTGAAGATTAAACAGGAATTCTATTCAACAACGGAAATTGTCAAGGCATCATCGGTTTTGGTCACTTTCGTCAAACCATGTTTCCCTAGACCTTTAATGCCCTTATCCCACTGCTTATTAGAAAGACCAGCAGCCTCTTTCAAAGCATTCAAGTCCATTGATTGTTCCTTCGAAAGAATATCAAAAATGACTTTCTCATTCTCTGTCAATTCAGGGCCTTTCTTACCGAACACCTCTGGTTTCATTTGTGGGAAGAACAATACTTCCTGAATAGAAGGGTTGTTTGTAAGGAACATAAGTAAACGATCCATACCAACTCCTAATCCACTTGTTGGGGGCATACCGTATTCCAACGAACGTAAGAAATCCTGATCGATAAACATTGCTTCATCGTCTCCTTTGTCTCCTAATTTCACTTGTTCCTCAAATCGTTCACGTTGATCGATAGGATCATTCAACTCTGAATAGGCATTGGCGATTTCTTTACCGCATATCATTAGTTCGAAACGTTCCGTCAATGATGGATCATCTCGGTGCTCTTTGCACAGGGGAGACATTTCTTTTGGGTAATCAATAATAAAAGTCGGTTGGATATAATTTCCTTCACACTTCTCTCCAAAAATTTCATCAATGAGTTTTCCTTTACCCATTGTTTCATCCACTTCAACGCCCATATCTTTCGCTGCAGCCATCAATTCAGTCTCCGATTTATCCTTGATATCGAATCCTGTGAAATCAATGATAGCTTGACGCATGGTCACACGCTTGTATGGCGCTTTGAAATTGATGGTATGTTCGCCAAAAGTTGAATCCGTGGTTCCATTCACGGCAATTGCACACTGTTCAAGCATTTGCTCTGTAAAATCCATCATCCAGTTGTAGTCCTTGTAGGCTACATAAATTTCCATGGCTGTAAATTCAGGATTGTGTGTCCTGTCCATCCCCTCATTTCTGAAGTTTTTTGAGAACTCATATACACCATCAAAACCTCCAACAATCAGACGTTTTAAGTACAATTCGTTTGCAATACGCAAGTACAAAGGAATATCCAATGCATTGTGATGCGTAATAAATGGCTTCGCTGCTGCACCCCCAGGTATAGATTGTAGAATAGGTGTTTCCACTTCCATATATCCAGCCTTATCAAAGAAATTTCGCATGGCAGCAAAGAGCTTTGTACGTTTTACAAAAACGTCTTTAACCTGTGGGTTCACGACCAAATCGGCATATCGCTGACGATAGCGTAATTCAGGATCAGTAAAGGCATCATGCACATTTCCGTCAGCATCTGTTTTAGGCAATGGCAAAGGCTTCAGTGACTTACTTAAAAGTGTCAACTCTGAAACTTTCACTGAGATCTCACCAACTTTCGTCTTAAACATTGTCCCTTTAATTCCGATAAAATCACCGAGATCAAGGAGTTTTTTAAATACAGTATTGTAAAGTGTTTTGTCTTCTCCAGGACAAATTTCGTCGCGATTCACATAGATTTGAATTCTACCTTCAGCATCTTGTAATTCAGCGAAAGCTGCCTTTCCCATATCTCGTTGAGACATCATTCTTCCCGCAAGGCAAACTTCTTTACCCTCTTCAAATTCCTGTTTGACTTTAATTGAATAGTCAGTTACAGGAAACAAATCCGCTGGATACGGGTTGATTCCTAATTCGCGAAGTTTTCCAAGTTTTTCTCTACGTTGGATTTCCTGATCGGAAAGTTCAATACTGCTCATTTCAATTCAATTAAGTGCGCAAAGATAAGTAAACCGCACAAAATCATCGAGCAATTGAAATGGATCTCATGAAATAAAAATGAGGTGGCAAAATCCAACCACCTCATTTTAATAGATTCACCTTATTTACTTTATTCCTTAATGAAGCTTTTTACAGCACTTTCGCCGTCTAGAATCAATTTAATAAAGTACACTCCAGAAGGCAAGGGTTGCGTATTAATCGTTTGACCATTGACAACCTGATTTGCTGTATAGATGATTTTTCCATCCAAGCTCTGTATTGAGATACCTGAATTTTGAGGATTAGAATTACTAATCGAAATAGACAGCTCATCCTTCACCGGATTTGGATAAACAGTAAAGAGAGAATTCATGTCTAGCTCATCACTGTTCAAGTCAGTTGCTTGACTGATTACCCAGCGATCTGTGCGAATTCCGTTGGGTTCTAAATCACTAAAGTTATCGAAGAAATTGTAAGCATTGACATAGCACGCTCCAGAATAACTAGTTGTATATCCTTGGTAATAATTCCCATTGTTGATTGTCCATACATTTGGCGAAACATAATCTTCCGAAAGATAGCTGTCAAAGCCATAACAATCATGATAAGTCATGGTATAACGAGCTGTTGAATCGTACGAAATTCCATTGAATTCATTTATGGTAAGTCTGGTTCTATTGCCTTGGTCGTACGTACTTTCAATTATTCCGACCATGTCGTATACTCCTGTAGTATAGTTAAAGCTTGAACTGTAAATAAAATCAGCTGGATAGATTGCTAAAGCGTTTGTTTTGTTGATAACGTTATCTGTTATTTTATTTTGTCCTTCGTGAAGATTAAAGAACTGATCGGCTTTGAATGGTTTCGGTCCCCAATTAGAAACCTCCCATTTTTCAACAGTGATCCAGTTGAGATAGTTTTGATCAAATACAACAACTTCAGCCAATACAGGAGTAACTCCTCCATTGTATGCGTAATTTACTTTTACAGATTCTTGCCAATTGACATTGTCATCAGTTGAAGAGGCAATAACAACACTTGGCGTTGTTTCACTTCCAACATATTCGATTCGATCACCGTAGTCGAATTCCCAGTCGGTACCAGTGTAGTTCTCGAAGTATCGCATGGTCAGCAGACCTGATCCATTGTATGTCATGATATAGCGATAATCGAAATCCCAACTTGCGCCATTCCATTGCTCGTAGACAATTGAGGTAATCTCACCGAAATAGTTAAAATTAAATGTTGCTCGATCTTGATTTACAAGAGTAGCATCTAGTGTTGTTGACGTTCGTAATTGACCTCCTGGTGAATAGGTGAATTCGTTGACTCTATCAAGGGTTTCATTTTGTAAAATATCAACGTCATAATGCTCAATGGAGAGAGGGGTGTCAAAACTATTGTTCTTATTCATTGAATATGCCAAATCTGTGAGACGCATTTTTTCAAATCGCTGTTGAATGTGATCTGGAGCCGTAGCTGAAAGATAATCTTGCGGGCTCAATTGCGCATTTGACAAGGAAGTCAGAAATAAAAAACTCCCGACAATACATAGTATTTTTTTCATAATTAAGATATAAGGTTAGCAATAAACTATACTATGAAATTAGGAGCGAAATTGTGCTGAAAAAATGATTTTCATCATTCTAAAGAATATAGATTATGACGAACTTATTAAGTTATACCCTTCCTAAGTAGCATTCACGAAAAAATTAGAATGGCCTGCTTGTAAATAATTATCTTTGCACCATGGAATTTTCCACATACGCTTCGGTCAAAGCATTGCACATCATTTTCGTGGTAAGCTGGTTTGCTGGACTCTTTTATATTGTTCGATTGTTTATCTACCATATCGAAGCACAGAAGAAAGAAGAAGTAGCGAAAAAAATCTTATCTGATCAGTTCGAAATCATGGAAGGAAGACTGTGGTGGATTATTACCACACCAGCCATGATTCTAGCCTTGGCATTTGGGACAACAATGTTGGTTGGTAGACCAGACCTTCTTTATGCTCCATGGATGCAAATCAAGTTGACATTCGTCGGTATTTTGTTGATTTATCATTTTGTCTGCCAAAAGATCATGTTAGACATGAAAAAAGGCCATTTCAAATGGAAATCAAATGGACTTAGGCTATGGAATGAATTAGCGACATTGGTGCTTGTTTCAATTTCGTTTTTGGTAACATTAAGGAATGAATTTAACTGGATCAAAGGCACGGTTGGGTTCTTTGCTGTTGCAATCGGATTAATGATTCTTATCAAATTGTATAAGCGTATTCGTAAGAATTAGTGCTTGTATTCCTCCAGCGTGAATCGCGTTTTGCGCAACGAAAAAGTCTGATGTCCTAGGTTCCAAATGTAAATTCCAACTTTATCGTATTCTTGAAGATTATCGTTGATCGTTCCTTCAAAAGTTAGTTCAGACCATTCATCCTGTCCTTCAAAACGATCGTTGAATAACTCGGTAGAATAATAGTAGCGTTTTCCAGTTGTTTCATTCTTCGCATCAATAACGAGGTAAACATCCGATAGCGGAACTTCAGATACGCGTTTGTGCAATTCTACCCGATAATAAAAGCGTTCATTGCTCCGAGGCTTGTGCAAGCCTGCTTCAGCGAGATAGATAAATTCTTGATCGGACGAAACAGTGAGGATTTCTGGTTTGTCAAGCATTACGTTAACATCAATTATTTCACCATGGGGTTTACAGGAACGTGTGTAGTTCCAGCGGTCTGCGTTGCCACTGTTCCAAATTGCGAGACTGCTCATATAATTTGAGCTTGTAAAACGTTGATTCTGCATAAATCCGCTATTGAATGACCAAAGGCGTACACCGCCTACAATGGCCAACAGCACAAGCATTCCTGTAATCCATCTTTTTTTCTCGATAATTATTGGAATAATTGGAATGAGAAGGAACACTAGGTGTTCAGTAAATGGTCGATTTCCAAAAGGTGATTCATAATCCCAGCACCACCAAGCGGAAATAACAAAGGCGATAAGCAAGAAGTAGACAGACCAAAACAACATTTGGAATGCATTTCGGCGGTAGATGTAGATTGCACCAATTACTGCTATTAATAACACTGGACTATGGACAAATAGACCTATTCTAAAACTGAATAGCGTCGAGAAAAATTCTGGATGAGTGAAGTTAAATCCTTCGCCGCCATACGACCAGACAATCCAATTTCCCGATTCCCACTTCCAAATTAGAAAGAGCAGTGACAGTATACTGATGAATCCAAGCACTCCACAGATGAAATTGCGACTACGCTTTTCGAAAATATGTTTGAAAAACGACTTCAACGATTCAAGATCACCGAGCAAAATAGGAAGTGCGAATACGATTAATATATTCGTTGGACGAACCAAAACGATCAGCCCCAAAGCAATTCCTAACAAAAGGAAACGTGATCGTGTAGGACTATTTTTTAGTTGAAGGGTAATCCATGCAAACCAAGCGAAGAGAAAGAAGGAGTACAGGTGCCCAAAACTGGGGGTATTTACTGAGTAATGAAAGATAGGCGTGGCTATGTACAGAAGCGGAATAATCCATGAGATTTTGCCACGCGCTTTTGGAAACATGGAGCGTAACACCTTTTGGAATAGAAATAGCCCAAGAATCACATAGAACAAACTACCGAAATAAAAGAAAAAACTGTAAATATCTGAGTACCCGTCGATGGGTTGTCCTACGATCCATGAAACCGCAGTTGCAAACACAAAAAAAGGAGCCTGGAGAACAGCTACACCTGGGAAATATTTGTTATGAATGTCTCCGTCTTCAGTGCGAACGAGGTATTTAGGGTTTTGATCTTTACCAATATAGTCGAGTTCCGCATTCAGCGAAGCATCAAAACTTGGATCGTTAAAAATTACTAAGGCGGGCAGGTAAGCATAATAACCACGACCATCGGAACGTATTATATATTTGGAATCGTCTGATAAGGTTTTGTACAAACTGAAGAGCAGCATGAATAGTCCGAAAAGAACTACAGGGTTCTTCAGTGCGTGCATTAATCCCTTCGTGCGTAATGGACTCATTATGGTTCAAAGGTATGAAATTTGTCGTGCTGCAAAATTGGGTCAAAAACGGAACTCTTTCAATGGATTCTCAGATATTATCTCAATTCTAAACAGTATATTTACCTCCTAAAGAGATCAAAAATGTACAACAATATTTTAACTGAAAATAAGGGGCAAACTTTAGTGATAACGATCAATCGTCCAAGTCAATTGAACGCATTGAACAAGGAGACGATTGAAGAGTTGCACCAAGCATTGAAAGCAGGAAATGAGGATAGAGGAATAGGAGCAATTATTCTTACTGGATCGGGAGAGAAGGCTTTTGTTGCAGGAGCAGACATCAAAGAATTTGCAGATTTTTCCATTACGCAAGGGGGAGAATTGGCAATGAAGGGACAACAGCGATTGTTTAATTTCCTGGAGAATTTATCAACGCCTGTGATAGCCGCAGTAAATGGTTTTGCCTTAGGGGGCGGATTGGAATTAGCAATGTGCTCACATATTCGTGTTGCCTCATCAAATGCGAGAATGGGGTTGCCAGAAGTAAGTTTGGGTGTGATTCCAGGGTATGGAGGAACTCAGCGTCTGACACAACTCGTCGGGAGAGGAAAGGCAAATGAAATGGTGTTTACAGCTGGGATGATTACGGCAGAAGAAGCCTTGAAATGGGGATTGGTAAATTACGTTGTTGAACAGGAAGAATTGCTTGGAAAGGCTGAAGAAATTGCGGCAAAAATCTTAAAAAATTCGGGTAGTGCGGTAGCGTCGGCAATTCGTTGCGTGAACGCTTGTTTTGAAGATGGCGTGAATGGATACAATGTAGAAATTGAAGAATTCGGAAAGTGTTTCGGAACTGCCGACTTCAAAGAAGGAACGACTGCATTTTTAGAAAAACGCAAACCTAACTTTAGACAGTAGGAAATATTGAGTAATCCACTAAAGAGCTTATTAGGGCAGACTGCCATTTATGGTTTGCCGACCATTATTGGTCGACTACTCAATTACTTTTTAGTTCCCCTGTATACGGGAGACGAAGCATTTACCCCATCTGAATATGGAACGCTTTCTGAGTTGTATGCCTATGTTGCGTTCTTAATTATTCTACTTCCCTTAGGAATGGAGACGGCCTTTTTTAGGTACATAAATAAGCACGATAACAAAGATGAGGTCTTCCGTAATAGCTTTCTAACAGTCGCCATTTTCAGTACAGCATTCTTTGTATTGATATTTTTTTCTAGTCAAGGAATAGCGAATGCCATAGGTTACCCGAATAATAGTGAGTTCGTTACGACCTTGGCTTTGGTTGTTTGCATTGATGCTATCACGGCGCTACCAATGGCGAAATTGCGCGCTGAACAAAAAGCTAAGCGGTTTTCACTGATTCACTTTACTGCGATTTTAGTAAATATCGGGATGAACTTGATTATTGTTTTGATCCTGTTTGATGATGTAGATCCGATGACTGCAGTTTGGTTTATTTTACTCGCAAATGTACTGGCTTCGAGTGTGAAAATAATCGGGACTTACAAGGAGTTTTTGCTTATCAAATGGCAATGGAATAAAGCACTTGCTAGGGACATGCTCATGTATTCTTTCCCGCTGGTCATTGCTGGTTTTGCTGGGATAATAAATGAAACCTTGGACCGTGTAATGATGAAGCCGCTACTCAAGAGGGCAGGGAATACAAATGAGTACGCCTTGGCTCAGGTTGGTATTTACAGTGCATGTTATAAGTTGGCAATGATTGTAACGATTTTTCTTCAAGCCTATCGATATGCTGCCGAACCATTCTTTTTTGCGCAATCAAAAAATAAAGACAGAAATAAGCTGTATGCGAAAATCATGAATTATTTCATCGCTGCCGTTTGCTTAGTCTTTTTAGGGGTGTCACTAAACATAGATATCTTCAAGCATTTTATTCGTAGCTCTACCTATTGGGAGGGATTAGGTGTTGTGCCTATCTTGTTGATTGCCAATGTTTTTCTTGGGATATACATCAACCAGTCGATTTGGTATAAATTAAGTGGTCAGACTAGGTTTGGAGCATTTATTGCGATTGGTGGAGCGGTTATAACGGTCGCAATCAACCTCATTTTTATTCCGATTTATGGCTATTGGGCATCTGCTTGGGCAACCTTAATCGTCTATGGAATCCAAATGGTAGCTTCTTATATGCTTGGACAAGAATATTATCCCATTAAGTATAATCTCCGAAAGTTTGTGTTGTATTTCGGACTTGCAATTGTTCTGTTTTTGTTCGCATATATGATCAACATGGATGGCTTTAGTCAGGCAAATAAAAGTGTCTTCTCATGGCCGAAATTCTTCTTCCATAACTTCCTGATCTTATTTTACGTCGGTGTGGTTTGGTTCATTGAAAAGCCTACAACTGCGAAAAGATTAACGTAAGAACGTTAGTAACTTCTTCTGAAACACAGCTTTTTCACGTCATCCCAGCGGCAATTTTCGTTAATTTTGATAGCTTAATATAGCGTATGGAAGTTAAAGTCATCAACCGATCAAAACATGATCTCCCCTCTTATGAAACAATGGCCTCTGCAGGTCTTGATGTACGGGCAAATATTGCGTCATCAATAGAGCTTAAACCATTGGAAAGGAAATTGGTGAAGACAGGAATTTTTATGGAGATTCCAGTTGGGTTTGAATGTCAGGTTCGACCGCGAAGTGGGCTAGCTTTGAAGAAGGGGATTAGCGTTTTAAATTCTCCAGGAACAATTGATGCAGATTATCGTGGAGAAGTTGGAGTGATATTAATCAACTTGTCAAATGAGCCCTTTGTGATCGAAGATGGAGAAAGGATAGCACAATTGGTGTTCGCAAAAGTAGAGCAGGCGCAATGGCAAGAGACGGAAGTATTGTCCGATACCGATCGTGGTGCGGGAGGCTTTGGAAGTACAGGAGTGAAGTAAAAGAGATTGATCGCATCATTGGTGGTCATGACTCAGATAAATAGTAAAAAATGAAAATAATTGTTCCAATGGCGGGAAGGGGTAGCCGATTAAGACCGCATACCTTAACAGTTCCAAAACCACTTGTGCCAGTTGCGGGTCAGCCAATCGTACATCGCTTAGTGAAAGATATCGCTGAGGTAGTCGGTGAACAAATTGAAGAAATTGCATTCATTTTGGGAGATCCAGCATTTTTCGGAGATGAAGTGGTGAATAGTTTGACCAAATTGGCGAATGATCTAGGTGCAAAAGCATCAATCTACAGACAGGATCAACCATTGGGAACAGGACACGCAATTATGTGTGCTAAGGAGTCGCTTTCTGGACCAGCAGTTATAGCTTATGCTGACACCCTAATTCAAGCGACATTTGATTTGGATCCAGCTGCAGATTCTGTGATTTGGGTGAAGCAAGTTGAACGTCCAGAAGCCTTTGGTGTAGTAAAACTCAATGAGAAAAAGGAAATTGTTGAATTGGTTGAAAAGCCAGAAGAGTTTGTAAGTGATCTTGCGGTAATTGGCATTTACTACTTCAAAGAAGTGGGAGAGTTGAAAGCTGAATTACAGAACGTCTTGGACAACAATATTATCAACGGTGGAGAATATCAGATCAATGATGGAATCAAAGGGATGATGGCAAAAGGAAAAGTCTTCAAAACTGGAGAAGTTGATCAATGGATGGACTGTGGAAATAAGAAAGTAACGGTTGAAACGAACCAACAGGTACTTAAAAATGAACAAACAAAAGGAAATAGCACCATTGCATCAAGTGTATCACAAAAGAATTCAATAATCATTGAACCTTGTTTTATTGGCGAGAATGTTGAATTGAAAAATGCAATTGTCGGTCCGTTTGCATCCATTGGAGCGGGAACGAAGATTATTAAGAGCGTAGTGTCGAACTCTATCGTTCAGCACGATACTGAAATTAGAAACGCAGTAATCAAAGATTCAATGATCGGTTCGAATGTTGCTTACAATGGTTTGGCGCGAGATTTGAGCTTGGGGGATTACACATTAGTAGATGAATAAAGCATTTTTACATATCGCAGTATTGGTATTTGTCCTAGTAGGGTGTGCAACTGAAAAAGTTGCAGTCTCGGAAAGGACAGAAATCAGTAAAAAAGACTATCCATACATTGAAAAGTTTCATGAAGGAATTCGCCTTAAAACAAAAGGGAGAGTAGATGAAGCTATTTTGAAATTTGAGGAATGTCTACTAATTCGTCAGGATGACGATGCGGTATTTTATGCATTGTCTCAATTGGAATTGATGAAGGGGAACCTCGAAAAATCCTCGCAACATATTTTGCAAGCTGCTGAAATTGACCCCGGTAATACTTGGTATATTCAGGAATTGGCGTACATGTACTACGAACAGAAAAACTTTGAGGGATCAATAGAAAACTTTAAGAAGTTGGTTGAAATTGAACCGCGAAATGTCGATTGGCAGTATGGTTATGCAGGTGCGTTGCAAGAGGCTGGGCAAAATGAGGAAGCGATTGATGCGCTCAACAAAACGGAGGATCAAGTAGGTATTAATCCTGAACTTTCCATTCAGAAGTATAATTTGTACATGAAAATAAAAGATGCCGAAAAGGGCATTGCAGAAATTGAAAGAGCGCGCGAGACTTTCCCTAAGGATTTGCAATTGTTGGCAACATTGGTAGATTATTACTATCAGGCGGGTCAAGAAGAGAAAGCAATTTCGCTACTTGAAGAACTAGTTGAAGCGGATCCACAAAATGGACGTGCACACTTGGCTTTGGCTGATGTTTATCGACAGAAAGGAGATCAAGATAAATCGTATCGTGAGCTCAAATTGGCGTTTTTAGGTGAGGGCGTCGATCTTGATACGAAAATGAAAATATTGATGAGTATTCAGGAATCAAGCTTTAAAATTGACCCCGAAGTGTACGAACTCGTAGATATTCTGGTTGATACTTACCCTACCGAAGCAAAAGCACATTCGGTAAAGGGAGATTATATGCTTCGTGCGGAGAAACAAGATGAAGCCCTTGAGTCGTACAAGAAAGCATTGGAATTTGAGAAGAACAAGTACCCCATTTGGAACCAGGTATTGATTATGGAATACCAAGATTCAAAATTTGAGGATTTGTATGAGCATAGCAAAGAATGTTTAACGCTCTTTCCAACAATTTCGACGGTTTATTTGCTCCAGGGAGTTAGCGCTAATCAACTACATAAATACGATGAAGCACTAGATGCATTGTCTGTTGGTCGTGAATTGGTGATTAATGACAAAACACTGGAGGCTGAATTTTTCGGCCAAATTGGTGAAGCGCAGTTCGGTTTGAATGAGATTGAAGAAGGAAAGGCCGCTTATAAAAAAGCATTGGAACTCGACGGACAAAGCAGCCTGTTAAGGAGCAATTATGCATACCGTCTTGCCATGGTGAAGAAGGATTTAGAACTTGCTGAATCATTGGCAAAGCAAGCGTTGGATGCAGCACCCAATCAGTCGCAGTTTAAAGATACCTATGGTTGGGTATTGTTTCAAAAGGGTGATTATACAAAAGCGTTGAGTGAGTTCACTGAAGCGTATGAGATGAACGACCAAGACAATATGATCGTGGAACATCTAGGGGATGCGCATTTCATGAAAGGTGACAAAAATGAGGCCTTGAAGTGGTGGAAGAAAGCGAAGGAACTGTCTTCGAAAAACAAAGTATTAGAGAAGAAAATTCAAGAGGGGAAATACTATGATCCGATCTATTAAATTCGCCATACTGCCCTTGATCATAGGATTTTTATTCTCATGTTCATCGACGCGTACTGCCTTGGAAGAAGAAAACTTGGAGAAGGTAAAAGACACGGAAATAAAGGCCACCCTTGACAGTCTTTCGATGCTATCTTTCGATTATTTTTATTCAAGAATTTCAACGAAATACAAGGATACTGCTCAAAACGTATCGTTTAAAACATCCTTGCGTATGGTGAATGATAGCGCCATAAACACTTTGATAACGTTCGCTCGAATTCCTGTGGCAAATGCACTCATCACCCCTGACTCTGTAATCGTCTCGAATAAACGAGACAAATGTTTTATGGCAGAGAATCTTAACTTTTTTAGAAAACAGTTCGGAGTAGATTTCAATTTCGAGAATGTCGAGGAGTTGTTTTTTGGAAAGCCAGTGGATTATGACCCGAATCAGGAATATTTTCGAATTCGCGACCCGAAAGCATATACCTTTAGTTCACATAGAAAGAAGGATATCAAACGAAATGAGCGAAAGGATGAGCGGGAGATAGTTACCTATTACACGTTGACGAATGATCTTTCAAATCTGAAATCGATGCAAATTGTTAGTCCCGAAGACAGCACGATGTTCGATATTCAATACACGGAGCGGGAATTAATTGATGGGTTTATGACCCCGAAGATTGTTAACCTAACGATCTATACACCAAAGCAAGAAATTACAGTCGATCTTGATTATCGTAAGACCCATGTAAATCGGGCCGAGAAAATTCACTTCGTAATACCTGAGAGTTATGAGAAATGTAAATAACATAGTGCTCATACTGTTTGTTTTTCTTTCAGCTGGAGTTTTTGGACAGTCCACAAGTGAGAAACTCAAGAGAGAGCAGGCGGCTTTGGAAAGAAGAATTTCAGATACGAAAATGCTTTTGGATAAATCGAAATCGAACACTGAATCATCGTTGAATGAACTAAAGGTGATCGAAAATCAGATTGCTTATCGAGAGAAATTGCTCAAAAACTTTGACAATCAAATTCGCGGTGCTGAGCTTAATGTGCAGAAAAAGGAACAACAAATCACCGAATTACACGATAAGATTGCGCGCCTCAAGGCCCAGTACAAGAAGTTGCTCGTCTATGCCTACAAAAACAGAAATAAGTACGGTAAAATGATGTACCTCTTTTCTGCGGAAAGTTACTACGAGGCAATCAAGCGAGCCAAATATCTCGAGCGCATTTCGGAAATCCAGCAAAAGCAGTTTATGGCTATTCGGCAGAATCAAGCGATAATAAAGGAGGAGATTGCTGCGATTGAAAAAGAGAAGCAGTACAAGCAAGCCATGATTGGGGAAAAGAGTAAGGAGAAAAAGGAGATAGAGATTGACAAGAAAAAACAAGAAGAAGTTTACCTAGAATTTAAGGCAGAAGAACAAGAGCTTATCGCGAAATTGAAGGAAGACGAACGGCAGAGGGCTAATTTGAGTGCGAAAATTAACGCTGCAATTAAGAAAGAAATCGCTGAGGCCGAAGCGCGCAGAAAACGTGCGGAAGAAGCCCGTAGAAAGAGTACAGGTGGAGTAACGACAGCGAGTACGGATAAAACCTCACCTACATTCATGGAAACAAAGGAGGCTGCGAAGCTGAGCGCTTCATTTGAAGGGAATAGAGGTCGTCTTCCGTGGCCAGTTAGTAAAGGAAGTATTACAGAAAATTTTGGTAAGAATGCACATCCTACCTTGAAAAATGTCTTCACCAACAATAAAGGGATCGATATTAGCACACCTAAAAATGCACAGGTTAGAGCTGTTTTTGAGGGAGAAGTAACAAGTGTATTGAACATCCCAGGTGCAGGTAAGGTAGTGATCATCAAGCATGGAAACTACCGCACAGTTTATACGAACTTGAAAGATACCTATGTAACGACAGGAAGTAAGGTAACAACGAAGAAAGTGATAGGATCCTTACTAGCAGATGGCAAGCAAAACATCTCTGTTGCACATTTTGAAATTCACAAAGTCGTGGGCAGTACCGTTACTTGCTTGAATCCTTCACTATGGGTTTCGCGCTAGCAGACTTACGGTCATTTAACAAGATTTCCAATCCAATAAACGAGGCGCAGAATGACCAAATAGGTACAGCCGCTTTATCTGTATCTAGGTAGTTGTTCAATATACCGTGAACAAAATATGTAACGAGCGCAAGGATCATTGCAAGGATCAGTGTACGCGTCTCTTTGTCCTCTTCTGACCATTTTAAATAGAGGGTAATTCCTTTATAAAATATGGCGGCGACTATTGCCAGCATTGCCAGCATGCCAAGGAGTCCCATTTCAGATAAAGGCCCAAGATATTCGCTATGGGCGTTCCCCATGTTCCCAAAATTTGTTGAGATGATCGTCAGATTTTCTGGCTCTTGAAAGCGGGCATATTCAAAAGCATAAGTTCCTGGTCCGAAACCAAAAACAGGTCGCTGTTTAAACATCTCAATAGCACACGACCAGCGATTCAAACGCTCTAAATTGGAAGCATCCGTGGTAACATTTGTGGCACTCTGTAATTTCTCCCCAAACTCTTCAGTAGTATGCTCGTATTTATTTCGTTCCAACTCCATTTGGATATTGTCCCAAGAGAAGAATAGGGCGAAGCCTGCAATGACGGCTATTCCTGCCAGGAGACTAAACTTAATCCGTAATTTGATAAAAAGCAGAACGAATAAGGAGGCAAATACACTAAGCCAGGCTGCACGTGTATATGAGAAAAAGAGTCCTAGCATGGTAATAGTAATCATCAATAAAAGTGCAGCTTGTACCAAAGGAGTATGTTTCTTAGAAAAGTACAGTGCAAAAACGAGAGGAACACTAAAAGCAACCGTCGAACCATAGATCGTATGGTCTTTAAAGAATGGCCACATTACCCAATGCCCTTCCTCTTCTCCAAATCCATAGCTTGCATGAATAGTAAGGGTGTACAACATTGCGATACACATGGCAATGCAAAACAACCAAATGAAGGCACGTACATTTTTTGGTTTTGAAAAGACTTTCGTTCCGAAGAATAAAATGGGAATGATGAACCAAAGCTTGGCTAACAGAAATTTAAAAGAGACGCTTGGTGAAGTACTCGTGATGGATGTCACAAAAATCCAGAAGAGGTAAAAACTGACGGCCCAAATGATCGGGTTTTTCCACAGACTCTGATGCAGTTGGTTTTTTATCAGTTGCTGCATCAAGAGCATTACCAACAAACCTAAAAGTATGGGTTCAGTGGGGATAAAAAGACCGATGCTATCCGTGTACTCCTCAATATTGACAGAGAGAGGAGTAAGAAAGGCCAGCGATAAAAAGGTGTATTCTGTGTAGAAAACGGCAAAGTAAATGGCCATGAGACCAACGGGAAAGAGGGTCAGATAAGCTTGGTCTTGCCAAATCCAGTATACAGATAGTATAAGATAAAGAAGTCCAAACCCTAAGAGGAAACCACTTTTCCTAAGCGTTTCCATCCAGACTTTCCGATTTCTTCAATGCTAAACTGACTTGTTTTAATTCCGCAAGTCGGTCTCGGATCAAGATTAAGAAGATAATAAATACTAAAGCACCGATATAACTCAAAATGATGATAATCGCTTTTTTCGGCTTGTCTTTTTTATCTGCGACAACAGCTGGTTCTACGACAAATTTGTGGTTGAACAAGGTGTTTGCATCCGATTCAGCTTGTTCATATGCATCTTCAAATTTGGTCAATTTAACGATTCGTTCATCGCGAAGCATCACGAGCCCATCGTAGGTTGAACCATATTGTAAGTTAACATCAATTTGTTCCTTAAAGAAAGCTTTGTCGGCAGGACTTTTCGCATCGTTGTACGCCTGAAATAGGTTTGCTCGACCTTCAGTTGGCACCACACCTTTCGATGAGAGGCTGTCCAATTGAGCGGTCAATTCGTTCTTTTCTTTCTCAAGCATATCGCGTTTACGCTTGTTAATTTCAAAGGCTGGAATCGTACGCTCGTGCACCATGTCGTTTTTCACAGTGTCAATCAAATCAACGATCTTGTTAGCGATTACTGCAGCCAATTCTCGGTCGCTGTCCCAAACGTCAATCTGAATAGATCCATAACGTGTACGTGCAAACTGAATATGGTTTTCCCAGGCTTTCCCTAGTTTGTAATATTTGTTTTCATCATCTGCATCAATTTCGTAGTGATTCATAAGGTCGAATCGGTCCACGATAATATTTCTAATTCGCGAAGATTTCAAAATTTGAACGAGTTGCTCAGCTTGGTCTTCTTCTCCGAAGTCCATTGAGGAAGCTTTGGCATTTCGTTGTTCCGAGAATGATACTGTACTAGTGGCTGCTGGAAAGACAATAGCCGTAGACTTGAACATTGGGGTGAGGAAGAGTGAAATTACCAACGTGATTATCCCCACAATGAATGGGAAAATAAGCACTGGTAGCTTTTTATCATAGAGTGTTTGTATGAATGACCGTCTAACGTGATCAAATACATCCTGCTGTTTACTCATGTTCCTGGTTTTTTAAGTAGCGCAAAGTTAAGGTTTCTAGCCGAGTCTATTAACTGCGAAAGATTCAATTTATTTTGTCAGCTTTAGAATTCTTCTTCAGGATTACTTTTCATAATCTTCGAAACCGACTTTAAATCGATCAACTTGAAGAGTAACATTGACAAAAACGAAATAAGTGAAATAGTCAGGAATACAGGGATTGACTCCGCACGAACGAAGTAGCAAAGGATGGAAATTGCACCAGTGAACAACACAAATTGTCCAAAAACAACAAAGGAGAAATCAATTCTCAAGGTTTTCATACAATAGACAAATTGAATTAATGAAACAGTCGATTGAGTAATTAAGGTGGCCATTGCAGCACCAGTTGCACCATAAAGAGGGATGAGGTAAAGGTTAATAATAACGTTTACACCAATTCCAATTGCAGAAACGATATTGAGGAAACGAAGTTCTCCCTTTGCGGTAAGTAAGGTTCCAAAAATTACCGTTGAACACATACCAATGAAACTAAACATGAGCAATTGGAACGATGGATTGCTATAAACTATATTGGATTTGTAGATCAAGCCCAAGATATATTCACTGTTGAAATAACTGATAATCGAAATAAGTATGGCTGTCCCAACAAGTAATTTTGCTGCAGTCGACAGAAGTGGGAGTACATTCAATTGTTTGGCAAACATGCGCGAAAAAAGGGGGAACAATAGATTTGAAAACAGCATGGCGAACATGAAGAAGGCATTCAACAACCGAAAGCCTTGTGCATAATACCCTGCTTCCATTTGCCCATTTGGATGTATCCGTTCTATCATTACAGAATCAACGCGCGTGTACACCATCATTAACAAAATGAGCAAGGCATATGGAAAGCTTTTGCGAATGATGGCATACGAAAATACAGGTCGATATTTCAATTTTGGAACACCAACTTTAGCGAACAAGAGCGCGAATGCGACAATTAATGCAAGTACATAGCAAATAGTTTGAATCCAAATAAACCACTCTATTTTAAAAGGGGTATTTGTAACTGGGAAATAGAGAATAATTCCACAAAAGATGATCAAAAATATGCGATCAAGAACGCCAATGAAGGCATCCGTTTTGAACATGAGTAGCCCACCAAAGTAGCTTCGCACATAGGCGATCAAGGTGATGATGAATTGGTTGAGAATGAGGAAGCTCAAGAGGTAGAGTTCGTAACTATTCCAGCCTAGAACCAGTGCAATTGAGTAGGAAACTATAGCATAGAAAAAGAAAAGAACAAAGCGGAATGTCAGAATTTTACCAAGATATTTGGTAGTCACATTGGGTGATTGGGCAATGTTCTTGGTGGTGAAATTGTTGATTCCGAAATCGAGCAGGATATTGAAGAGAACGGAGAAGCCTAACAGGGAAAAATAAATACCGTAAGCTTTATCACCAACTTCGTTTTGTACTGCAGCATCGATACCGAAAATAGCCAGCGGTTTCACCAGCAGATTCAGTAGAACCAGTAACGCGAGATTGGAAATAAATTTCTTTTGCATTTCGACAATTTGGTCGAACGTGCGATGGATTTAACCACATTAATCGGCACGTACGCTAACCAGTACTCAAACGCGCCAAATGTACTAAAAGTTAGGCGATCACTTCACAACGAGTTTAAAGCCTTTTCCGTGAATGTTCATGATTTCAATACTTTCATCGGCTTTGAGAACCTTTCGAAGCTTCGCAATGTACACATCCATACTCCGTCCGTTGAAATAATTGTCATCGCCCCAAATTGCACGAAGCGTTGCGTTTCGATCCAGAATGTCGTTCTTATTTTTAACCAACAGTTGAAGCAATTGATTCTCTTTTGTGGTAAGTTTTTTCACCTCGTCAGTTAGGTGTAACAAACGAAATTCTGGTTCATACTTGATTGAACCAATGAATACGTTGTCCTCAACTTCAATAGGAGTCGCCGCATCCGCTCTTCGAATAATTGCAGTAATACGTGCAAGTAATTCTTCCATTGAGAAAGGCTTGGTGAGGTAATCATCCGCACCGATTGAAAAACCTTCGAGCTTGTCGTCTTTCATAGACTTAGCAGTAAGAAAAAGAATTGGAATTTTTTTATCAATTTCCCTGATTTCACGTGCCAAGGTAAAACCATCCATTTCTGGCATCATCACATCAAATACACAAAAATCGTATGTGTTCTTATTGAATTTTTCAAATGCGATCTTGCCGTTTTGGGCAAGCGCGACATTGTATCCTTTCGATTTCAAAAAAGTGTGAAGTAGTTGACCTAAATTCAAGTCATCTTCTGCTAGTAATATTTTTATTTCCTTTTCCATCTTATTAATTAATAGTGATTGTAAATACTGAACCTTGTTCTGGTTTACTTTTTACTTGAATACTCCAACCATGAAGTTCAACGATAGCTTTCACGTAGCTTAGGCCCAATCCAAACCCTTTTACGTTGTGGATGTTTCCAGTAGGAACACGGTACAATTTGTCAAATATTTTGTTCAAGTGCTCTTTTTTTATTCCGATGCCTGAATCTGCAATCGTCAACACGATGCTATTTCCTTCATTTTTAACAGTCACCTCAACTTTCGGAGCGTCTTTACTGTATTTAATTGCATTGTCGATCAGGTTGGAAACCATATTGGTAATGTGCATTCGATCTCCACTAATATGAATAAGTTCCGTAGGCATATTCAATTCAATGGATCCTTCTGTGTTAGCAATTCGAAATTTGGCGTTCTGTACAACCTCATGTATGACTTCATTCAGAAGTATATCATCATGTTGTAATCGAAGTTCCCCACGATCGAGCGAAGCACTTTGAAGAATCCGTTCCACAAGGATGCCCAAACGTTTGTTTTCATCATCAATCATTTTGATGAAGGGTTGAGTAGACGCCGTATTTTGACCAACCATGTCAGAATCACTCATCGCTTCGCAGGCTAAAGAAATTGTCGAAATCGGTGTTTTGAATTCGTGAGTCATGTTAGAAATGAAGTCATTTTTCATTTCGTATAATTTCTTCTGAGTCAAAATCGTACGGAACATAAAAACCATTGCGAGAATGATGAAAATAACGAGGAGTGAGTTCATTGTCAATGGAACCCACATTTCCTTTAACAAGAAGGATTGTTGTTCGGGGAAGGATAAGTGTAAGTATAAATCCTCATCCAATGGGTTGCTCGGAAAAAGTACGGTCTGATGTGTAACTGCCGTATCAAGATTAAGTTTGTAATGCTCTGGTGCGTGATCAAATTCAATCGGTACGCTGTATTCATCTGTAATCACAAATTCAAACCCTGAGGGAAGATTCCCCATACTTATTTCGTGCTTTAGCACCGAGTCCAGAAAAGCAATATCAAGTCTTTCAGAAGGTTCCTCGTAAACATTGTTGCGGAAAGCTTCGAGCATCATTTGATTGACAAAACGCGCCTTTTTGAAAATCTGTTGAATTACGCGTTGATCAAGCTGAATCGCTACTTGCAGAGAATCGGTACTGAGATGACTAGCGTCTTTTTGAAATAGATCTTTTAATTGTCTCACATCTCTCGCTAGGACGCGCTGTTCCGCTGAAAGACCAGAGATAGAGTCGTATGTTTTACCTTTAATGATTAGGTAGTTCTCTAACTGTCCGTTTTCGTAAATCGCCGTGTCTTGAATGGAAATTGATTCTTGAGCAGAGAGCAGATTTTGAAATTCTTCTTTGAGGACATCTTTGTACTGTCCGCTGAAATCATTGTCTGCTAAAAGCATGTAACGTCTGATGTCTTCAGCTTTTTCGTGTCGTAAAGCAATTCGATCTAAAGTAGTAGAAAAGCGTTCGGCGAATTCACGCGACTTGCGATCGTAAAGTTGTGCCGTTTGGATGACTTGTATTACAAGCAATGCCAACAAAGCAGCAATGACAAGTACCAAAATAAAATTGACACGAATTTTCTTCACGTGGATACCGATTTTAACGAATGTAAAAGAATCCCCCCGTCGTAGCGCAGAGCTTAACGTTTTTTAACACGAAGGAATGTACACAACTTATTTATGAAAACACACAATCTACTACTTACAAAATTGGTAATTTAGCGCTGCTATGCTCTACTCTATAAAAGTTCCTAAGTCGAACTACACCGACTACTATGAACAAGCGAGATTTAAATTAACCTGGAACATTAATATTGTTTTAGTCGTTACACTTTTGCTGTTAAGTATCGTTTTCGCTTTCATTGAGCCCAAATTCGTAATGCATTATGGAATAGGAACTGGCTTAACATTTTTTTCTGCCATTTATATGGCGATCAAGCGAGAGTACAGACGCGTCTCCATCTTTTTGTGTATTGCATCGTATCTGTTGGTTTCTTCTTCCGTTTGGTTGGTTCCAAATTCAGTTCATTACATAGAGCCATTTTGGATTTTTATCATCTCCTTGTATGCGTACTTTGCTTTGGGCAGGTGGTGGGGTTTTGCCTTTTTAGTGGGGAATGTTATTACAACATCTACATATTTTCTCTTTTGGTTGAATCCGAATTTGGTAGAGTTTGAAGCCTTAACTGCGGTTCAAACAATTACAATGGGCATGGAGTTTACCTTGTGCGCAACCATCATGGGGTACATTATTCATCAGTTCATTTCGACCAATATGCGGGCTGAAATTCAAGTTAAAAAGGCGAACGAAGAAGTTGTGCGTGAAAAGAAAATCGTTGAGCGACAAGACAAAGAAAAGACCATTCTTTTGCAGGAGATTCATCATCGAGTGAAGAACAATCTTCAGGTAATTACAAGCCTTTTGAGGATGCAATCAAGCAAGATAGTATCCAAAGAAGCGCAACTTCATTTTCAAGATGCGATCAATCGAATTATGACGATGTCACTGATTCACCAGAAGATGTATGAAAAAGATAATTTGGGACAGGTGAACTTGGAGGATTACATCAATTCATTGGTGGAAGATTTGATCGAATCTGGAATTTCTGACATGAAGATTACTTTCGAAGTTCGGACAGAATTGGAACGCGTGGGAGCCAAGTCGATTGTGCCACTGGCATTGATGTTGACTGAACTCACCTCTAACACCTTAAAGCACGCGTTTAAGGACAAAGCAGCTCAGCCCAAAATTGGAATACAAATTTTACTGGATTGGTCAGATGAGAATGCTTTCGTACTAGAGTATTCAGATAATGGACAATGGAGAGAAAGTGAAGAGGAATCCTTCGGTCTTGAGTTAATTGAGACCCTGACAGAACAATTGGAAGGCTCCTATTCTCGTGTAAATGATGGTCAGGGTACAAAGTATACGTTCAAGCTGAAAAAGCTAGATAGCTTGATCTAGAAATAACTAGTGCTTCAACTCCGTAATTACTTTCGACGTTAACTCATTTTCTTCAGGGTATACCAATGTCGATTCTGTGTCAAACACATGCTGATAATTGTTAACGCTGGCAACTTTTCGAATCGCCTTATCCACTCTGTCAATGACTGGCTGCATCAATTGAGCTTCTTTTTCTTTTAGCTCAAATTGGGCTTCACGTTCAAAAGCACTGATGCGACTTTCCATATCTTGTATTTCTAATTCGAGTGATCTTCGCACTGCTTCTGGCGAATCAACAGGCAAGTTCTGATAACGCAAAACCAATTCTTGATAGGTCTGAGAGAGCGTTGCCATTTGTACATCAATCGACTGAGCAAACTGCTGAAGTTC
>CAJQJL010000110.1 GCA_905478665.1 uncultured Flavobacteriales bacterium | reverse complement strand
GAGCAAGAGAAGTTTGTTCGAAAACAAGGTCTTGAAGGAGCAGAACTCGTTCCAAGTTTGTTAAATGGCTTCAAAAGAATCACCCTTGTCAATAAAACAATGAATGAACGCCTAACCCTTGACATTGATCTTACGTTTAAATGGAAAGACGAGGAAAAAAAGATAAGCAACGTTATTATCGCTGAGTTAAAGCAAGAACGTGTTATTCGCAATTCTCCTTTTTATGCATTGATGAAAAAAAATCTGATCAGACCTTTAAGAGTTAGTAAATATTGCATTGGAATCGTTACGATGTATGGAACCGATAATGTTAAATACAATCGATTCAAAAAGAAGTTATTAAAAATCAAAAAAATACAACTAGATGCCGCTTAGTATTCCTTTGAAATCATTTGAAGAAGTGATGAACCTTACATGGATGGATGATGACTTTTATACGCTCCTAATGCGTATGACGATCAATCTCGTATTTACAACGATCATCATTCGCTACCTCTACTACCCGCTTACCAAGCGAAAGGATTATCTTTTCACGTACTACCTTATTGGTATGATAACATTCCTACTTTGTTTCGGGCTAAAAAAGCTTGACATCGATACTGGAATGGGACTTGGACTGTTTGCAATCTTCGGCATCATTCGATATCGAACTAACCCAATAGAAATAAAAGAGATGACCTATCTCTTTGTGGTTATTGGGATCAGCGTTGTAAATTCATTGGCTTCAAATAAAATTAGCCTTGCTGAAATGGCACTTATCAACGTGAGTGTTGTTGCACTTACCTATGGCTTGGAGTACCTGTGGCTCATCAAGCATGAAACACGTAAGACCATCGTTTATGAGCGAATCGACTTAATTAAACCCGACAATTACGACGAAATGATGACCGATCTAGAGACGCGTACTGGACTATCAATCAACCGTTTTGAAGTTGGAAAAATTAATTTCCTTGATGATACAGCGCAGGTTCGAATTTACTACTATGCTGACGATCAGGCTTTTTCCGATTATAATGGACAATAACCCTCACTAGAGGAGAATGCCCAGATGAATAAACTGAGACTAATCTTAATTCCATTTAGCTGGATTTATGGGCTGATAATCAGCCTCCGTAATGGTCTTTACGATGTTGGTATTTTAAAATCCTATTCAATACCTAATAAATCGATCTGTATCGGAAATCTTTCAACAGGAGGCACTGGGAAATCACCGCACGTAGATCTTATCGTTAGCCATTTCCTTAAAAAAAGCAATAACGTATCTACTCTTAGTAGAGGGTACGGAAGATCAACAAGTGGCTTGAAGGAAGTTTTTACTGACTCAAAAGCCAAAGATGTCGGCGATGAACCGCTAATGTATAAACTCAGGCATAAAGACAAAATCAAGGTGATTGTTGCAGAAAAAAGAAAAGAAGGTGTTGAGTATATCCAACAGACATATCCTGAAAACGAAATAATCATTTTAGACGATGCATTTCAGCACAGAGCAGTAAAGGCTGGAATAAATATCCTGATAACGGATTATGCTAACCTGTTTACCGATGATTACCTTCTTCCCGCAGGAAATCTTCGTGAATCGAAGCGTGGAAAGAAACGAGCAGATTCGATTATCGTTAGTAAGTGTCCTACCATAGATGAAGAAGAGAAAAATCGGATCAAAAGGAAATTAAACTTTCATTCGGATAATGTTTTCTTCTCTCGTATTACTTATGATGGTCTTGTTGGCTTCAATTCCGAAATAAAAACAACGGCAAAAAACATCCTGTTAGTCACAGGCATAGGCAACCCTACTCCACTTGTTGAACATTTGAAACGTGAACATACGGTTGAACACTTGAGGTTCAAAGATCACCATCTCTATAGTCAAAAAGATATAGCCCAAATTCATGAAAAATTTGATACTTTTGCTAGTCGTGATAAGATCATTGTTACAACGGAGAAAGACTTTATGCGGATCAAGGATTTTGCAGAGGTTATGGACCTAAGTGAGCGATGGTTTTATCAACCAATAACAACCAAAATTGACGAACAACAAAAATTTAATCAGCTCTTAGATGGATATATTGAAAGCATTTAAAGAATCATACGAATACATTCAGTCCCAGACAAAGGTAAAGCCTACAGTGGGGATTATTTTGGGAACAGGACTAGGTGGACTTGTGGATGAAATCAATGTCATTGATGAAATCCCATATGAAGATATCCCTAACTTTCCGGTCTCAACCGTACAAAGTCATTCAGGAAAACTCATTTTCGGTGAGTTGGGCGGAAAGCAGGTTGTAGCCATGCAAGGACGCTTTCATTTCTATGAAGGATACACGATGAAGGAAGTGACATTCCCAGTTCGGGTAATGAAATTTCTTGGAATTGAGCGCCTGTTTGTCAGCAACGCATCTGGAGGTGTTAACCCTGATTACGAAATTGGTGAGATTATGATTCTCGATGATCACATTGATCTTTTTCCTGCTCATCCACTAATTGGAAAAAACTATGACGATCTCGGACCGCGATTCCCTGACATGTCCCAACCTTACGATCGAAAGATGATCGAACTCGCGAAGACTATCGCTAAGGAAAACAACATTCGCGTTGCACAAGGAACGTATGCTGGTCTTACAGGGCCTACACTTGAGACTCCTGCTGAATACTCTTATGTTAGAATTATCGGTGCAGATACGGTAGGTATGTCAACCGTTCCAGAGGTAATCGTTGCGCGCCATATGAGTATACCTTGTTTTGCAATTTCGATTATAACAGACCTTGGAGTTCCTGGTAAAATTCAGGAAATCAGTGTTGAGGACGTAATTGCTGTCGCGAATAAGCAGGAGCCGAAAATGACAATTATTATGAAAGAACTAATAGCACGTGTGTAATATATGACACCCGAAATAAGATCAAAATATCAAGCAGTCATTGGACTAGAGGTACATGCTCAAATGTTGACAAAAACGAAAGCATATTCTTCGGATATCAATGAATTTGGAGCAACACCGAATACGAATGTTAGTGTTGTAACGCTAGGGCATCCTGGCACTTTGCCAAAAATGAACAAGAAAACTGTCGAATATGCCATAAAACTTGGTCTCGCATGTGGAAGTGATATCGCTGAGCAACAAAATTTCGATCGTAAAAATTATTTCTATCCAGATTTACCAAAAGGCTATCAAATAACGCAAGACAAAACACCTATCTGTCAGAACGGGAGTGTTTTCATTAAGGATGCCGACGGTAACGACAAAGAAATAAAAATCACGCGAATCCACATGGAGGAAGATGCTGGTAAAAGCATCCACGATGTAGACGTGTATGATACATTAGTTGATTTGAACAGAGCTGGTGTTCCCTTATTGGAAATTGTGTCCGAACCAGACATTCGTTCATCAGAAGAAGCGTACAACTATGTAACTGAGGTACGAAAACTCGTTCGTTACCTAGACATTTGTGATGGTAACATGGAGGAAAGTTCACTTCGTTGTGATGCGAATGTTTCCGTTATGTTGAAAGATGCCAAAGAGTTCGGAACTAAAGTGGAGGTCAAAAACATGAACTCTATACGAAACGTTCAAAAGGCAATTGAATTTGAAATCACTCGGCAAATTGAAGCAATTGAGAATGGTGAACCGCTGACTCAGGAAACTAGATCTTTTGACGCTTTAAAGGGAATTACGATTTCAATGCGAACGAAGGAGGCTGCAATGGACTACCGTTATTTTCCTGAGCCAGACTTATTGCCAATCAGAATTAAGCAGGAGCAAATTGAAGCGGTTCGAAAAAAGATGCCTCCGCTTCCTAGAGAATTGTACCTCAAGTATACAAATGAATTGAAGCTCTCTGAATACGACGCGTTCAACTTAACCGACACTAAAGATATTGCGCTGTATTACGAAGAAGTAATAAAACATACGAAGAACTACAAAGCAGCAGCCAACTGGGTAATGGGAGATGTCAAATCTTACCTAAACCAAAATGGACTGGAAATCGAAAGTTTCCCAATTAAACCAGCTACAATTGCTGACTTGATTGCAATTATTGAATCAGGTAAAGTATCCTCTACAGTGGCATCACAGAAAATCTTCCCTGAATTACTAAAGAATTCTTCTTCAACTCCTCTCGAGTTGGCAGAATCTATGAATCTCATTCAGGAGTCAGATGAGGATTCAATTTTAACATATATTGAGGATGTTATTAGGCAACACCCCGATGAAGTCGGTCGTTATAAGGATGGCGAAAAACAACTCGTAGGTTTCTTTATGGGACAATTGATGAAAGCATCAAAAGGAAAAGCTGACCCTAAAGCGGCGAATCAACTTATGAGACAAACGCTTGATAAATTATGATGAAATATATTTTCATAGCGTTCACTTTAGCGCTGACTTTCGCATCTTGTTCTGATTCGGATACTGTAGACATAGTAAGCGAAGATGAAGAGTTGGTAGATAACTTTACAATAAGTGGAGCTATTGCTGGTGCAGCGAACACTGTGTTCTATTTGGAGGCACAAAGTCAACAAGGCACAATTGCTGTCTCACAGGCAACTGCAGATGCTTCTGGACATTTCAAGATGAAAGGAAATGTTCCTGGTCTGGGAATGTATCAATTAAGAATGGGTGAAACTACTGACAAAATACTATTGCTTACCCTAAGTCCTAATGATAATCTTACGATTACAGCAACTTCGGAAACCTATGCCAGCAAACCAAAGGCGACTGGAACGAATTGGGCAAAGATCATGTCTAATTACATTGAGAAGGTAACCGAATTTAGAGAAGCTCAGGCAGAGTTAGAAAAGCTTAAGGGAACAATCGATGATGAAGAGCTCATGAGAAGATACCTTGAACAAAAAGCAATGATTGATGAATTTGCTCTTTCAAACATGAAAGCAGATCCTTCAAATCCATTCAACATAGTGCTTTCCACCTATGCAGTTCCTTCCATGGATTTTCAAAATTGGGATCCAAAATCGTTGGATGTGTTAAAAAGTGTTGCCGATGCATATGTCGTGAAATACCCAGACTCGCCAATCAGTGCGACCTTGTCAAATCAAGTGTATCAAATAGAAATTGCGTACGATCAGCACACTGCGAATAATTCGGGGGTTAGAACAGCTCCAGAAATTGCATTGAACAATTCTGAGGGGAAAGAAATACGCCTCTCCTCTTTAAGAGGGAAATATGTTCTGATAGATTTTTGGGCTTCTTGGTGCGCTCCCTGCAGAAGAGAAAGTCCTAATGTTGTGCGGATGTACAATAAATATAAAGACCAAGGATTCACAGTCTATTCCGTTTCACTGGATGATAACAAAGCAAAATGGAAGGAAGCAATTGCGCAGGATGGCATGGTATGGCCAAATCATGTAAGCGATCTTCTTCAATGGAAATCGCCCATGCCTCAACTGTATGGTTTTAATGGAATTCCATACACTGTTCTTGTAAACAAAGAAGGTAACATTATTGGTACAGGTCTAAGAGGTCCAGCTTTGGAACAAAAATTGAAAGAGATTTTCGAAAATTAACTTATTATGAAGAAAGCACTACTCCTATTGTTTGTTTCTGTTTCCATTTGTTCATGGGGACAAATAACTGCAAAGATTTCAGGAAATATATTTAATGCAAAGACCGATTCGGTGTATTTGTCACAATTTTTCGGTACACACTATAAGAATAGCTTTGGTGGAAAGATTGACAAAAACGGAAATTTTGAAATCTCTGGAACGGTTCCTAGTCAAGATTACTACGTTTTACGAATTGGTGATTATGATGTAAACTTGATTATTCGTGACAAGTCCGATATCAAAGTTTACGGTGATGGAAGTAAATTGTCTCAATTTGTCAACATCGTCAATAGCGAAGAGTCGTCAAATATGTTCAAATTCGTACAAGTCTTGAATAGATGGCAATCGAAAAGTGATTCAGCAACGGCAATCGTAAAGGCTGATCCTTCAAAGCAAGAAGAAGTTAGACGGGAAATGGCAGCAGCATTCCAACAATTTCAATCAGCAACTAAATCCTTCATAGCTCGAAACCCAAATTCTCCAGCGCTTTATGCTGCTGTTAATGCAATTGATGGACAGAACGACTTCCCCACTTATGAAGCCGTTGTTAAGCAGCTTGTAACGGTTTTTGGTGATTCTCCTGCGATCCAGCAGCTCAATAAGAATTATTTAGGTGCAAAAGCACAAATTCAAGCCAATGACAGATTTGCCCCTGGAAAAGAAGCTCCCGATTTTGAAGAAGCGCTTGCAGATGGAAAGACGATGAAGCTTTCTGATTTACGCGGAAAGGTTGTTCTTTTAGATTTCTGGGCATCTTGGTGTGGACCATGTAGAAGAGAAAATCCGAATGTTGTAAGGCTCTATGAGAAATACAAAGACAAAGGGTTTACCGTGATGAGTGTTTCACTTGACAAAGACAGACAACGTTGGCTTGATGCGATCGAAAAGGATAACTTATCATGGCCTTACCATGTGAGCGACCTTAAGTTCTGGTCGAGCAAAGCTGCAAAGCTCTATGGCGTTTCAGGAATCCCCTTCACCGTTCTTATTGACCAAGAAGGAAAGATTATTCGAACAAAATTACGCGGCGAAGATCTGGCTAACGAATTAGCTCGTTTATTGGGCTCATAAAATGGCGGAAGGAGACAAGAAAATTTACTTAGCATCTGACTTTCACTTGGGTGCTCCTGATTACGAATCCAGTTTAGTTCGTGAAAAGAAAATTGTCTCTTGGCTCGAGCATATTGAAGATTCTGCGAGTGAAATTTTTCTGGTAGGAGATATTTTCGACTTCTGGTTTGAATACAAAAGGGCGGTTCCCCGTGGATTCGTTCGTTTACTGGGTAAACTAGCTGATTTAACGGACAAAGGAATTCCAGTTTATGTATTTACTGGGAACCATGATATGTGGATTTTTGATTACCTCCCAAAAGAAACAGGCGTTACATTATATAGAGAACCGATAGAACGAGAATTCTTTGGCAAGAGTTATTTTATTGGACATGGAGACGGTTTAGGCCCTGGAGATAAAGGATATAAATTTCTAAAGAAAGTATTTGCCAATAAGTTTTGCCAATGGTGTTTTGCACGTCTCCACCCCAATTTTGGGATCTGGCTTGCCGATAAGTCCTCAAAAACAAGTCGTGCAAAATCAAAAGGTGAGGACGAAAAATTTCTTGGTGAAGATCGGGAATGGTTGATCCAGTTTTGCAAAAATGAACTTACGAAAAAGCACCACGATTATTTCGTATTCGGTCACCGACATTTACCACTTGAATTTGAACTTTCCGAAAGCTCCATCTACTATAATCTTGGAGAATGGATTAACTACTGCACTTATCTTGAAATTAGTTCGGACTCGGTAGAACTTAAAGAATGGAAATAATCTTCGATTGTTTTTTGACCTAAGTCATTTTTTAATCCGTCAAACTCTTTTATATTGGTCGCGTATAACTTAACTGGACATCATCATGAGCGAAATAAAAACAGATTGGACACGACAAGAATTTAAAGCATACTTACTTTCTTATGCTGCTCATACAAATTATTTTGAAGCTGAAGAAGAAACTGAAATGATCTTGGAAACTGTATCGCACGATCAATACAAAAAGATACATCGCGAACTAGCCAAAGACAACGATTATCAAAGTTTACAGAAAATTCTTTTCAATCTGGATAAGTTCAATTATTCAAAAGAGGAAATCCACATTCTTGTGGAGGATATCCAAAAACTGTTTTTGTCAGATGGACAAATCGACTTGTTGGAATCCAATTTCTTTCGTGCTTTGAAGCGACTAATCGACTAAAGACAGTAATTACATTCCTGGACCACCCATTCCTTTGAACTGCTTCATCATTTGTTGCATGTTCTTTGGGTTGCTCATCATCTTCATCATCTTCTTTGTGTCATTGAATTGTTTCATCAACTTGTTCACTTCCTGAAGATTCGTTCCACTTCCTTTTGCAATTCTATTTTTGCGCGCCATATTGATGGTATCAGGATTCTCACGTTCTTTTGGAGTCATTGAATAAATGATTGCCTCAATGTGTTTGAACGCATCATCTTCAATTTCCACATCCTTCATTGCTTTCCCCATTCCTGGAAGCATTCCCATCAAATCTTTTACATTCCCCATCTTTTTAACCTGATGAAGCTGTCCAAGAAAATCATTGAAATCAAATTGATTCTTCTTTATACGCTTTTGAAGCTTACGTGCTTCTTCTTCGTCAAATTGTTCTTGTGCTTTTTCTACAAGCGAAACGATATCTCCCTTTCCAAGGATTCTGTCCGCCATACGTGATGGGTAGAAAACGTCTAGAGCGTCCATCTTCTCACCTGTACCAACAAACTTGATAGGCTTGTTAACGACAGATTTAATCGATAAAGCAGCTCCACCACGTGTATCACCGTCCAATTTGGTTAGGACGACACCATCAAAATTAATGCGTTCATCAAAAGAACGTGCAGTATTCACAGCATCTTGTCCTGTCATTGCATCAACAACAAACAAAGTTTCTGTTGGCTTAATCGCTTCCTTTACATCCGCGATTTCGGACATCATTTTCTCATCGACCGCCAAACGTCCAGCTGTATCAATGATTACAACGTTGAATCCTTTGCTCTTGGCATGTTGAACGGCCGCTTGAGCAATTTTTACAGGATCCTTTTCTTCTCTATTTGAATAAACCTCAATACCTAATTGCTCCCCTAAAACGTGCAGCTGATCGATCGCCGCTGGACGGTAGACGTCACATGCAGCCAATAAAGGGTTCTTTCCCTTCTTTGTCTTAAGGTAATTACCAAGTTTTCCTGTAAATGTCGTTTTACCCGAACCTTGCAGTCCAGACATTAAAATAATTCCTGGGTTTCCTTTGATATCAATGTCAACCTCATTTCCTCCCATTAGATTCACCAACTCTTCGTGACAAATCTTAATCATTAATTGACCAGGAGAAATTGACGTCAGTACATTCTCACCAATTGCTTTTTCCTTAACGGTAGTTGTAAATTCCTTTGCTGTCTTAAAGTTGACATCGGCATCAAGCAATGCTCTTCGCACTTCTTTAAGTGTTTCCGCAACGTTGATCTCAGAAATCTGTCCGTGACCTTTAAGAACCTTAAACGCTCTTTCAAACTTATCCGTTAAATTTTCAAACATAATCTTTAGAATTTCGGCCTACAAAGTTAGTAAAACTGACTAGATGATAATTTATCTTTCGAAAATAAAATGGTAGGTTTTACCCAGCCCACTTGAAGAAAGTGCTCCGCCAATATTTGTAGCAAGCTCAATGTTGAAATTTTGGAACAAATCATCGTCGATTTCAGTGTAACCGCCAGTTGATCCTATCCCTCCATAGCTAGTATAACTAACTGTATTGCTATTTTCTGCTGCAATCGGAAACGTAAATAACACTTCCTTTGAAGATACATCAACAACTGTGACCTTTGCTTCAACATATCCTGCGCTGAATTCATCATCGCCTATTAATTCAGGTAACTCCATTGACCATGAGTCAATTAATACCAGCACTAAACTCCCTTTTGATTCCAATAGTTTATCAATACTTCTTTGATCATTTCGCATAGAACTTTGATCAAATGGAGAGAAAATCAATTTAGCACTTTTATCTGTCATCTTCCTGAAGTAATAATCACTCAACATCCCTCGCATGCGATCATCCAACAATGAATCTGCTGAAGCCCCTAAGATTCGACTAATCGATCGATCATGATCGGACATGGCGACATCAAACAGCCTATTGTTTGAGTCCAATGAATTAAAAACATCAGCTCCCATAACTATCAAGGATAATTCTGAAGGTAGCGTCTCAACTATATTCGAATCGAAGTAATTCGCCTCAAACGAATTTGATGAAGTCTCGCTATAAGCACTGATTAATTCTTCCGCTATCTCAACAAGGTCAGCTCTGTCAGCTTCAAATTCTTCTACAGAATAATTAAGGTATTCTAACTCCTCAACAGGCATCTCGTTAGACTTGCAAGAAGTCAAAATGACCATAAGCGCGAGTAGTAAGTAGGCACTTTTCATCAGGAAGCTCTTTTTAACTTTGGCTTTGTCCATCTTCTGGGATTTGAGGCTCAAAGCGCGCAATTTTAATATTGAAATAACCGTAAACAACTGTCATGATTGGACTAATCCAATTGAAGAAACAGAATAGCGCATATTCGCCTGTGGCTACTGATAATACTGTCGATTGTGCAGCACCGCATGTATTCCAAGGGAAAAGTACAGATGTTACCGTCCCTGAGTCTTCAAGCGTACGACTAAGGTTCTCTGGTTTTAATCCTCTGTCCTTATACGTATCGGCGAACATTCTTCCAGGAACGACAATCGCCAAGTATTGATCTGAGGCCGTCGCATTAAAAAAGATACACGTTCCAGCTGTTGTAGCTATCAGTGATCCTGTTGTTTTAGCAAACATCACAATACTTCTTGTAATCTTCTGAAGAAGCCCACATGCTTCCATTATTCCTCCAAAAATCATGGCACAGATGATTAACCAAATTGTGTTCATCATCCCTTCCATTCCTTTCGTAGCGAAAAGCTTAGGAAGTTGCCCATACGTATCGGAATCTTGTGCGAGTAGACTCACATACATCGGGTCGCTCTCACTCAATAAGCTTACACTACCAAACATAGCATCTACAGAAGCTTTGTAGGCCGCGTAGAGGTAATCACCGCTAACTGTAGAAACTTGTTCTACAATTCCAGGTTGAAAAATGATCGCTGCAATAGCTCCCAGAACTGTTCCGATAAACAATGCTGGAATCGCGCTCACCTTCTTAATAATTAAGAAAATAACAATTGCAGGAACCACAAATAGCACTGGAGAAATATAGAATTTGGCATCGATCAACTTTAAAATAGGATCTACACTTGCTGCATTTACATCAGAACTAATAGTGAAACCAAGGATAAGAAAAATAACCAGGGTGATCACCATCGTTGGGACTGTGGTCAGTGTCATGTAACGGATATGCGTAAATAGATCTGTTCCCGCCATTGCAGGAGCAAGATTGGTTGTATCTGAAAGTGGAGACATCTTATCGCCAAAATATGCACCTGAAATAATGGCTCCTGCCACCATTCCTTGATTTAGCCCTAATACGGTGCCAATTCCTAACAGTGCCAATCCGACTGTGGCAATGGTACTCCATGAGCTACCCGTAGCAATGGCAACGATGGCACTAACTATACAAGCAGCAAAAAGGAATATAGTTGGGTTCAAGATTTTCAATCCATAGTAGATCATTGAAGGAACAACACCTGAAATCATCCATGTACCAGCCAACGCTCCAATTAGTAATAAAATTATCAAAGCTGGTAAAGCAGACTTAATACTCTTAATGATTCCATCTTGCAATTGAATCCACGTGTAATTTAACCGAAACCCAATTATTGCAGCTACCGCTCCTGCAAATAATAAGGCAATCTGGTTCGGTCCGTAGGTTGCGTCTTCACCATAAATTTTGACATTTAAAATCAGCATTAACACCAATACCATGATTGGCAACAATGCGAGCATAAATGAAGGAGTTTTTGTTTGAGAGGTCATTTTCAGTGTTTCTAGAATTCTACAAGGGTCTCAAATTTAAGTAAATTAATTCAAGCTCTTCTTTTTGGCTTTAGGTCTGTAGAAGACCAAAAGTAGTACTGGTAATATCGTAAGGTCGGCAATCAAAGCAACCAATAATGTAATGCACAGCAACACTCCCAAATAGAATGTTCCTAAGAAACTAGAGAAGACAAGTAATAGGAATCCAGAGCATAAAATCAAGGTTGTCAAAATCATTGCTTTCCCCGTTGTCATATAGCTACGTTTAAGGGCATAGAGTTTCCCCTTCCCGCTTAATAACTCATACTTAAATTTCCCCAAGAAGTGGATAGTATCATCGACCGCAATGCCAAAGGCGATTGTGAAAATGATGGACGTACTTGTCTTCAATTCTATTCCAACAAAGCCCATTATCCCAGCAATAAATAGAAGTGGAATAAGGTTGGTGATCACGCTAATCACTAAAATTGTTGTAGATCGATAGATCAATCCTATGATAAACGCAACAATTAGAATCGAGATTCCAAGTCCACGAATTAGACTAACCGACAAGTATTTTAGATTCTTATCTACTAGATGTGCTGTACCCGTTAGTTGATAATCTATTACTCCTCCTAAGTCGTTTTCTTTCAAGAAACGTTGCAGATCTTTGTTTTTCTCGGTTATACGAATGTTTCCAATGTCTGGAATGGTACCACTAATTCGCGTTACTTGCTGGGTCGTGTCAATTAAGGTGTATACAAATTCGCCTTTATCAACCATGCGAATGTTTCTTCGATAGGATTTAAACTTCCGTGCAGAAGTTGGAAGTGTATAGTATTCCTTATTTCCCGCATGCGCCGATCGATTCACTACTTTATACGTTGTAACAAGCGAGTTTTTTATTGTGATTCCATAAGTACTCGCCAAGTACCCTTCAACAGAATCCAATGTTTGCAATACTTCCCGATCCCAAACATTTCGTGAGGTATCATTCACTGTAGCAACTAATTCAAAAGGTCTTACACCTCCATATTCAGTGTCTAAGAAATTGAAATCCTGCTTCAAACTTTCACTTTGTCTTAAATCATCCAACAAAAAGTTGTTTGTTTTAATCTGCATCATCCCAACAACACTGATGGCGACAACAATTCCAGTGATTATAAATATTGGATTCTTTTTTCGAATGACAAAGGCAAAACCTTTATTCAAATATTTCTGCCAAAAATGTCCCTTTTTACTTTTTCTTACATAAGATGGTCCTGGAAATAAATAGAACATAACAGGCAGCATCAGGAAGGTAAGAATGAATGCGAGGATTACTCCTGACCCCATCACCAATCCAAATATTTGAATAGGCTCTATTTGCACAAAGTAGAGTGAGAAGAACCCAATTGCCGTGGTAACTGACGTTAAAAGTGTTGCAAGACCAACTTCCCGCACTGCGATCATAATCGCATCAAAGGTTTTTTCTTCAACCCTGAGTGCATCCAAATAGCGTGATACCAGATGAATAACATCCGACATGGATACAACAAACATTATTGTTGGTAACATGGTAAGAATGATGTTTACAGGTGTTCCAAACACGCCCATTCCTCCAACAACCCAGACAAGTGATGAAACAATAATGAGCTGTGGTATCAAAACTCCCCACAACGATCTAAATGCGATCACCAAAAAGACAATGATCAAACAAGCACTCATCCCAACAAAGAAGATCATCTCCACCTGCATTTTGTCGATGTAGTACTTTTGTTGAACGGTTCTCCCTCCTATTCTTACTTTATCAAAATTGTATTTTTCAATGATCTTGTTTAGGTCAACAATTAGTTGATCACTTTTCTTCTTAGACAGATAGTCTTCATGCCTTAAAAAAATGCACAGCGACCCTCCATTCTCAGAAATCAAGGTATTGATCAGCTCATTATTTTTGAATACACGTGTAGAATCGCGTTTTGAATCAAAATCATCGAAATCAATATATGGCTTTGAAGACGTTGAACCCGTTTGAAAAAGAAAGAACTCCTCTTGATTGGTAATGGAGTTGACAAAATTTACATTATCAACCTTTTCAAATTCAGTTGTAAGCTTATCAATATCTTTTAAAAATGATTTGTCAAAAACACCGTTTTCGCGTTCAACGGCAATTAATAAAAAGTCATTCTCAGATTTAAACTTATCTCTGAAATCCATGAAGAAGTTCGTTTCTTCATCATTGAGCGGGAAAAATTTCTCGAAATCGTAGTCTAAACGAACACTCGTAACTCTATAGCCAAGAAAGGCTGTTAGAGCGATGAAACAAATCATTGCAACCCAAATGTATTTTCTGAATGTTGATTCTCCAACCATTTTAATAGTCTACTCGTCTAGTGGGTGTCAAAGATAATGGCTTTGACAAGAAACCGTCCTGATTCTTCCATTTTTGAAGATGATCGGCAATTTTATTAAGTTTGACCAAAATTTATATTATGAAGAAAACCTTACTATTCGCAGTGTTATCACTGACTTTTTATGGAAATGCCCAATTCACTCAAGCCAATGAGCCTGCTATCAGCGACATTGAAACAATGTACCTTTGCGATTCATTTGCCGTAAATCTTGATGGTGTAACTGGTTCTGGTGTTACTTGGGATTACACGACTCTTGGTGGATATGCTGGTGAATTTAGAGATGTTGAAGTAGTAGCTGCTGCAGCAACCACATTCGCAGCTGATTTCCCAACTTCAGTTTCTGCAATTAAAGTTGGAACAAATCTTACTTCATATTATAGTTCAACAGCTACTGAAAGATCATCTCAAGGATTTGTTTTCTCTGAGCCATCTTTAGGAGACGTGATTGCGCAGTTTTCTGCAAACGAAGAAATTGTAGCGACTTACCCATTTGCTTTTGGAAACAGTGTTAATGATGCTTTTTCTGGTGATATTGATTACTTGGCGACCCTATCAACTACTGCAACGGGGAACGGTTATGCATCTGTTGATGGAGAAGGAACGTTAAATCTTCCAAATGGAGTTTCATTAGCAAACGTACTTCGCTACAAATTGATTGATACTTCTTGGGCAACTATTACACTTCCAATTCCTTTGGGAAACATGGAGTTCATCCGTACACAATATGAGTACTATGATCATACGGTAAGCAACCTTCCTGTATTTATTCACTCAACAATTAAAGTTCAAAATGCTGGCGCTCCAGCTCCAATTTCTGAGCAGTCATTGGTTCTTTCAATGTATGAGCCAGGGTATTTGAGTACATCTTCCCTTGATGAAGTTGAGTTTTCCGTCTATCCTAACCCAGCAACTGAAACTGTAACAATTTCTGGAAATCTTGGAGACAATGCACAAGCAGTGCTTTTCGACCAAAGCGGTAGAGAACTTATTTCTTCTTCAGTTTCAAATGGTTCAACGATCAATATTTCAGCATTGGAAAATGGTGTTTATTTCGTTCGAATTCAGGACAATGGATTGACAACAACAAAGTCAATTGTAAAAAAGTAATACACAACTACTCTTATAGAAAATCAAGCGAAAGCCTTCCAGAATTCTGGGAGGTTTTTTTTGTTTATAATTTCGTGAATAGATTTTTTTTGGAGGTGTTACCAATCGTGTCAAATCTTGTTATATTCGAACAACGATCCGCTTATGAAAATTGTTTACGCTGCCCTTTGTATTATATTTCCCCTACTAAGTTTTGGACAAATCAATGAAGATTTGACGCCAGAAGAACGGGCGTACCTATACCATATAGTAAAGAAAAGTCCAATTCTCAATAACAACTTCGGGCGTTATTTCGATTATCAGGGCCCAATGATAAAATTTTCGAATCAAGCAATTAATTACGACTCGATCGAATTGATGATTATCAATCAACCCGATTTACTGATTGTCCGTAAAATGGAGATCGCCAAATCACCAAAAGGGCTTATTGCGGAAGCTGCGAACAAAATGGCAATTTGGGAACTCAACAAGGTTCTCTTAGCAAAGCGTTCATCTCCTAAGGATTTGAAGCAATACACGAATGAATACGCGCACTTCGAATCGCTCCTAATGGAGAAATTACCACCCAATGCTTTAAAACTAAAAGACGGAGTCAACAAACCTCATCCAAGAATTAACAGTATTCTAAACCCTGGGTTGACTTTTGACGAAAAATTCATGCAGCTTGAGTCGATGCGCTTTTTGACAATGAATGACCAACTTGTTGCACTTAACGCAATGAATTATGCAGTCAATAAATACGTTGAAAAAAGAAGTCGTGAGATTTTCCATGCGTTAGGAGGTGAATCTGACGGTTATGCAAATGTGCTGGTTGCTGCAGGAGATGGCAGCAGTACTTCTGGAATTCTTGAAGAGCGCGAAAAGGATGAAAAAGGGCGTTGGAACAAAGGTTTACCTAAAGCTGTCGGTCTGTTTCCCTATCAAGTTGTTGTCGAAACGCACGAAGTTGGTAAAGACCTCATCGCCATTGATGGTACGCGTTCAAGAAAAACGGAATCAACCCTTGAACCTAGAAGGTTTTCAGTAAATGACTTCAAAACCGCTGGTAATAACAAGATCACAAATATCCACTTCGATGTTTGGGGGTACAATTCTGAAAAACAGACGACCGTAGTTATTGAAAAAAATGGTTTGAATTACCATCTTTTTGGTTCAGGCGAAACGCGTTTCTTATCACCTGATTCCAGCTTTTCTGAGGGAAAAACTTTTCAATCCATCGTGAATGATCTTGAATTCAACAAAATTGCCAAGCTAAATGAGATGATCTATGGTAAGCGAGGCTTCGATTATTGGATCGAGTATAACAAGAAAAAGAAAGATGGTATCGAATTAAAAATTGAGAAACGAGAGAAGGAATACTCAGATTTAGGGTACTCGCCAATTACGACATCAAAGAAAGCTTCACACAAAGTCAAGAAGTCAAAACGAAAAGCAATCAAGAATGGAGGCGGCAGTTTTGATGGGACACCGACAACAAGTTCAAACAGAAAGGATAGAAAAAAGCTACAGAATACAATTGTTGGACTGTATAAAATCTTTGATGCGTATGCGCGAAAAATCAAAGAACTAGAAAAAGAAAAGGAAGAAGCGATTGACTTAATGGCAACTTACCAACGTAAACTCGGCATCTACAAACAAAATATGGGACTGCGTTGGGCAAGCTATGAAGAGAAGGACGGTCTTTACATGTTCGAAGACTCAACTACCTTTGATATATTAACCCAAGAGTTCCAATTTAAACCATCACTTGAAGTTGAAGATTTTGAAGTTCGATTGATTGCGATTCCAGAGTCCTGCATCTCAAAATCTGCTGATGAAGTTATGCTCCACATCAACGTTATGGATGCAAAACCAGATTACAACGCACGCATCAATTTGGAATTAGAGGACATATTCGCTTCTGACAAATGGGAATTACCAAGACCATTATTTACTGATGACGACAGTGTTTCACTCCATGTTTTCTTCGAAGGCTTACTGAATAAAAAGATTCCTTTCAATATCATTGCAAGAGGTCAGGGAATAGGCAAATGGAATGGAGTGCGAACAGTAAAAAACTACAAGCCAACTGAACTTTCTTCGTATCCTGGGAATTCCTCCAAATCCAAGTACGACTCAACGTTTTTACGCCTTCGAAAGTCAGAAGTTATCATTCACATGGACAGATCGATATCAATGTCTATCAACTCTTATACAGATCCAGTTAAATCTAGTATTACTGTTTCTGACGATGTTCTTCAGTCAGCAATGACCAAATATAAGCTCTCGAAAAATGACATTCTAAGTGCCTATAGAACAGCGTCAATTTTAAGGGCTTTGAAACGAGAATTGAATGTTTTGGCTGGAAAATATCTCTCTCGAGAAGATGCAAGTACTGTTATTGATCGATTCAACAAGGCTTGGGCAAAAACAAAAGTGAGTGTAGGTTCAACCTCCTTTAAGTTGTCGAATCTTTAAAAAAAGTATCTGCGAAGTTTACCAAATAGGCTTTGTTCGTCGCTCTTGTTAAGGCCGTATATAGCCATCTGTAATAATCAGCACCCAACATTTCTTCGTTGATGTATCCTTGGTCAATGTAAACATCACTCCATTGTCCACCTTGTGACTTATGACATGTCACCGCGTACCCATACTTCACTTGCAACGCATTGAAATATGGATTCGCTAAAATAGCCTCATAACGTTTTTTCTTATTGCGAATGTGCGTGTAATCTTGTTCCACGGCATAGAACAACTCTTTCATTCGCTCACGAGGAAGTGATGGTCCGTCAGATGTCAGTGCTTCGGTAAGAACAATAAGTTCCACATCTCCCAAATCTTTGTAATCGACAAATGTTACACTGAGATGTGCAAATTCAAACCCATAAATTTCCTCTGTCTTCATTACTCTAACAACCCGTATCTGTTCACCATTGGCTATAAACCCAACCTTCGATTCATCGCCTAACCAGAAATAGTTGTTCTTTACGACCATTAATGAATCTCCAGAACACAATTGCTCTTCATACCACAATATCCGTCCACGAATTTGCTGATTATAGGCATTCGCCTGCTTATTCGAACGCGTAATAATAATGGTTTCTTCATGACCATAACGCCCATAACTTGTTTCCAAGTCGTCTTGCAGTTCAAAACCTCCTAGTCTTACTAAGTCTCCTCCTTCTTTCAAATCAAACTTTGGATAATCCACCCAATCTGTGTTGCGCAGTAACGTTGCATTTCTGAGTATTTCAGAATCATAGGACTGCCTCAAAACTTCACTCAGTTTAAAGGTTTGAATTTGAATTGTCGGGAAATGATTGCCTAAATACTCCTCATTCAAAGCTGGAGAGTGATTGCTTCCAACTGGTGGCAGCTGACCATCATCACCAAGTAAGATCAGCCTACAATTTACACCCGAATAAACAAATTCAAATAAATCCTCCAGAAGGTTCCGAGGACTAATCTGTCCATCTTTTAGTAATGAGTAATCACCAATCATGGAAGCTTCATCAACAACAAACACCGTGTTTTTATTCAAGTTTGGCTGGAGGCTTAACCCTGAAGTGATATCAACTTTTGATTTTCGTCGATAAATTTGTTTGTGAATCGTAAAAGCATCTTCGCCTGATTTGTTACTGAACACCTTTGCTGCTCTTCCCGTTGGAGCGAGAAGCTTGGTTTTTACACCATAACTCTTTAATGCTCGCACGTATGCAGCCAGCACAGAAGTTTTTCCTGTTCCAGCATATCCGCGGATTACAAGAAGCTGCTTACCTTCTTTTCTTCGGGTAAATGATTCCAATTCAGTAAATAGCGCATTCTGACCACCCGTAGGAGTCAATCCAAAATATTCGATAAGAGTTGCGTAAAAAGACGGTTGAGCCATTAAAATAAGGGTTACACTAAAGTAATCAAGAATTTGATATGCGAGTCATTGAGTAAAAGGTTTAAAAAAACTACTGTACGGAAACTTGTAGAATTGAAAAAATTGTAGCTTTGTTAAACGCAAAATCGTAAAACGAAGATATTATGACAAGTAAGCTAACTGTGCTTTTAAAAAAATACTCCATTCCATTCTTATTGTTTGTGGCGGGAATTATCATGTTGAGCGTTGGTATTCGCAAGAATCAGGACTCCATGTTCATGATATCATCTGTTATGATGTTTGCTGCTGGTGGAATTAGCATTTTATATAGTTCAGGTAAATTCAAACCAACACTAGCATACTTAGTAGGTTTAGCCGCTGGAGTTGCTGCGCTTATCATTCTTTACATTTCGTGGAAAAGCGTCGCAGATACGCAAGAGTATGAAAACAACTACGAAAAATGTAAGACGCTAGCAAAACAAAACCTAGAGGATGTCAGATACATTCAAAAGGCTTATGCTGAGATGAATGGTGTCTATTTGTCAGATTGGGAATCACTCATCGAGTTTACAAAGAATGGAACTGTTCCTTACGTAGACGCTTTAGGAGTTGTTCCAGGACGAAAACTTACAGAGCCAGAAAGAGATTTTTTATACAATGACAACCGAGCTCTTGATGTCAACATGACTGAAGAAGAGGCTTATCTTCTTTCAAAATGGAAAGAAGGTCCAAATTGGCAAGCAGATTTTGTAAACTTCAAGCGTGATACGATCCAAGTAAGCTTATTAGAGACTAAGTTTCAAGGAAGATCATATAGAGAAAACAGAGACAAAATGGGATTCTATCCTTTCTCTGCTGATTCTTTAGCAATCATTCCGTTCACGAAAGAAAAGTGGGTAATGGAAACTAAAGATTCTATTAAGATAAATGAGGTTAAATATCCTGCACTTTATATCTACGGGAAAATTCCTTTTGCAGACACTAAGGGGAAAAACAATGATGAGGAAGAGATGTATGTAGGGTCACTTACTACGCCTGACCTTATTGGTTCATGGGAGAATGACTAATTCGGATGAAAGGTAAACACCTGGCGATCCAAATTACTGAAAATTCAGCCCGTTTCGTTTCCATCAAAAATGATCTTGTAGCGAACGATAGTACTATCGATATCCATGAATTTGATGAAGCGAAAACAAAGCAAGAGATAGAGACACACTTCGTTAACACTTCATTTTTGAGTGAGGAATTTGATGAGATTTCGCTTGCTTGGTCAACGAAACGCTCTACGCTTATTCCCAATTCCATTTTTGCTGAATCTACACCTACCTCAATTTTCGAGCTGTGTTATGGTAAGCATACTTCAGGAGATGATATCGATTACAACAGAATTTCAGAGTTAAGCATCGTAAATGTTTTTGAAGTCCCTGTTTGGATCAAACGATTCTTTGTTATCAAGTTCCCGCGCATCGTCATTCAGCACGAAGGAACGCACGTTTTGAGAATGATAATGAGTCAATCAACCTTTAAGACTAAGGCCACTGTTGTTCTACACAAAGAATATTTTCAATTGACTATTGTAAAGCACAACAATCTTGAATTCTACTCCTACTTTGATTGTCAGTCGCATGAAGACGTAATCTACTATCTTCTATTTACTCTTCAACAAAAAGAATTGACCAACGAGAATGGCTCAATTGAATTTGCGCTTGGAGCGGATGCCAATAAAGAAATGCTCAAAGACATCGAAAAGAATATTCAGAAGGTTAAAGACATTGAGAAGTTTGAAATCAAATTACCCGAAGACTTTATCCCTAAATCTCAGCTACTGTGCGTATAATTCGAGGTAAATACAAATCGCGCAGGTATCCTGTTCCAAAAAACTTCCCATCTCGACCAACTACTGATTTTGCCAAGGAAGGGCTATTCAATATTCTGGAACACCAATACACACTGGAAGATTTAATGATTCTGGACTTGTGCGCTGGCACTGGAAACATCTCAATTGAATTTTTGTCAAGAGACGCAGGAAAAGTAATAGCTGTTGATAGGCACCACAATTGTGTTCGACATATTAAAACCATGGCCGTAAAATTGGGATGCGAAGAAGATCTCACCGTCATCAATTCAGACATTATTAAATTCATCAAAAAGACGGAACAGAAATTTGATCTTATTTTCGCCGATCCACCATTTGCTTACACAGATTACGAAGCCTTAATTACGACCATTTTTGAGCGAGATTTATTATCACAAAACGGTCTTCTGATTGTAGAGCATGGAAAAGAAACTTCCCTCGAAGCTATAACTCATTTCAAATTTATGCGTATATATGGAAACGTACATTTCAGTTTCTTTGAACACGCAGAAGAATTATGAAAAAAATTGGATTGTTTCCTGGATCATTCGACCCTTTCACAAAAGGACATGAGGCCGTAGTTAAAAAAAGTTTACAACTCTTTGACGAAGTCATTATTGGCATCGGGGTCAATAGCACAAAAAAATACATGTTCTCTCTAGAAAAGAGAATTGCGCACATCGAATCGTTATTTGCAGACGAACCAAAGGTGAGCATTGGTCAATTTCAAACGTTGACAGTGAACTATTGCCAGGAAATTGGAGCAGGCTTCATCATTCGTGGACTGCGTGATTCGAAAGATTTTCAATATGAGAAATCCATCGCACACATGAATTTTGATATTTCAGGTGTTGATACGGTTTTCTTTTTAACTGAACAGCGGTATTCAGCAATCAATTCTTCCATTATTCGGGAGATTCATAAAAACGATGGTCCAATAGACAGTTTTGTAACCAACCCAGATCTGCTCGTTTAATCTAAGAATGGTACAATAAATGTATCCTTGATCTGTTCTTGAAATAAAATCGGTTAACATGCGTAAACTTCTCTCCCTTATTTCTCTTTTATTCACGCTTACATTAGCGCAGGCACAAGGTGTTGTGATTACAGGTTTCGCCCCAAGCTACGTTGGAAAAACAATTAACGCATCTAAAGTCCTTGACTATTTCAGTCAGGCAAAGGGCTTACTCGCAACAACAACGGTACGTAAAGACAGTACTTTCACTCTTGTTTTTGAATCACCTGATGTCCAAAAAATTATTTTAACTTCTGGCAACAACGAAGGTTTTATCCTTGTTCAACCAAATACAGAGTATAAAATTTATTTCCCTGAAAAAGATAAATACACTCCCTACAAACCGTCTGGAAATGAGGTAGAAGTTGCCTTTCTTGAGTTAGACAGTACTGATATTAATTACAAGATTTTAGGGTTTCAGCGTTGGGTAGACCATTTTATAGGAAACAACTACCACCTAAAAAGTAGAGACTCACTGCTATTCGCAAAAGGTCTTGACCGTTTCAAGACGAGTGTTCAAAAATATTATGCAACAGATACAAATGTCTATTTAAAAGCACATATCCGATTTACCATTGCCGGACTTGATAACATTCCCAACGCTGCTGAAAGAAACAGATATGAGAAATACGATTTTTACATTCGTAACACGCCCGTTTATTACAATTGTGAGGCGTACATGACCTATATCGGTGATTTCTACCAAAAATTAATTCCTCGGCTGTCAATTGAAACGAATCAGGCGGTATATGAAGGTGTTCTCCACAGTAGTCCTTCAATGATAATGAAAGCGTTAGCGACAGAGTATACAACGAGTAATCTCCAAATCCGTGAATTGGTGATGATAAAAACATTATCCGAAGCATTCAATACAGGAGATTTCCCACAAACCAATATTTTGACTATTCTCGACAGTCTTTCGCAAAGGGCCCTAATCAAACAGCATCGAGAGATCGCAAAGAACCTAACAGTTAAACTCACGCAACTTGTTTCAGGTGGTAAAGCTCCAGACATGGTGTTGATTGAAAGCGGTAAAGAGACTAAAACGCTCCACAATTACAGCGGAAAGCATGTCTACATTCAATTTATGGATATAGAAAGTCTTCGAACTGAACAAGAATTGCCCTTGATGAAAGAAATTCACTCCAAATACGGTAATTACGTTCATTTCATTTCTATTTACAAAGCCTCGGAACTGTCAGAACTAGATGAGAAGCAGAAAAAACTTCTGGAGCAAATTAACTGGGATGTTTATGGCTTACCTGAATCCAATCCTATCTGGAAAAAATACAACATTGAGGCGTTTCCACAATACACCTTGATTGATGCTGCTGGTTACGTTGTTGCCAGTCCAGCACTTGCTCCAACACCAAATGGTCAATACCAAACAATTGACGAAACCTTTTTCTATTTAAAAAAAGTAATTGAAAGAGACGGGGAAGGAGAACGGTAGTAAACTCGCAATTTTCTTAGTTTTGCATTTTAACTGAGAACTATGCGTTTCAATCTTTCAGAAATCAATGAACTAATTAGAGAACGAAGGACCATCTATCCTGAACAGTTCAGTGAACGGAAAGTACATAAGGAACAAATTGAAGTCATTTTGAACAATGCTCAATGGGCGCCAACACACGGCAACACACAACCATGGCGCTTTAAGGTGTTCTCAGAATATGGGCGACAAAAACTGAGTGATCATCTAGGGAATAGCTATTTGGAGCTTGTACCTGAAGAAGATCAAGTTGACCTCAAGCTAGCGAAATTAATCACCCGACCATTAAAATCATCAGTCGTTATTGCCGTATGTATGGAACGACAACCAGAGGAGACGATTCTGGAAATGGAAGAGATCGAAGCGGTGGCTTGTGCAATACAAAATATGCACTTGACCTGTACAGCATATGGACTTGGTGGCTTCTGGTCCACACCTAAAATCATTTACACATCACAAATGAACCAATTTCTTGAAATTGGTGAAAAGGACAAATGCCTTGGACTATTCTATATTGGTTATCCTTCAATAGAATGGCCAAAAGCACATCGTAAACCTTTGGAATATACTACAAAATGGATAACCCAGTAGACAATATTATTGATCTTGGATTGGTGAACTATGTTAAGCATCCGACTAATCCCGATTACGTTGTATTTCGTTTCGCAGATTCTGGAAGAGCCAATTCATTTGAAGATGAGCTGAAGAAGGAGAACATCACATTTGAAAAAGGTGAAGAGCAAAAAAAGACAACAACATTTTTTCTCTTTGGAATCCACAAAAGAGATTTTAAGCGAACGCTAAAAATGAATTACTTAGTTGAGGCAAAGCACAAAAAGCCGCTAATTCCCTTTAAAGCTTTTAGGTATTTTTTGATATTAGTTTCTACCGCTGCCATGACCTTAGCGATAATGGGTTACTGCGAACGTCAGAAAAAGCTGGCTTCACACAATAATTCAGACGTTTCAATCAATAGCAATAATTAAGTGGAATAAATTGACTTTCTTAGCGTTTATATGCCGATGAAAACTTTCCTTTTTGTACTTGTAGCGTTGATTTCCTTTGGAGCTTCTGGACAGAGCAAGAAAGAGCGGGTTCCCTCCTATTTTGGATTGCAAGTGCGCCCAGTCTTCCCTACACGTTTCATCGGTGAATCGGAATTGACAGTCAATCAGGATGATCCAGAATCCATTTTTTTTACAACAACCATCAGTCAAAAAGTAGGTTATTCGTTCGGTGCGACAGTTCGAGCGGGATTAACGAAATTAATTGCTATTGAAACAGGAATCAATTTCACACAACGAAATTTTGACATCACCATGTCGCTTCCCGATTCATCAATAAATGGTACCAACGACATTAGTTTTATAAGCTATGATGTCCCCATCAATGCTTTGTTTTACATTCGTTTAGCTGAGCAATGGTACATGAATGCTTCACTGGGTGTTGCAATTAATTTTGCACCTACCCATGTCGGGGTACAAACGAACCCAATTGGATATCATTACTTCACGCACACAGGAATCCTTGATAATAAAGTTGGATTCGACCTCAACGCCAATATTGGATTTGAATTCAGAACAGAAAAAAGCGGGTTCTTTTACCTAGGAGGATCTGGACGGGTGCCCTTCGCTCCCATTTTTACACTTGCAACTAACTATCGTTACCAAGGATATAGCAGCAGTACTTATGGCGAGATAGATGGTTCATTTCTCTCAATTGATTTCAAATACTTTTTCCCGAACATTAAAAATAAAGGCACTCAGCCTTTGAATGGCCCCATCGTTCAATAAGCTTATATTTGGACAATTGGCTTGAGACTTCTCACCGTCAACAGTAGATATGGCCCACAATACACAATAGTCTTCACCTTTCAATCAATAGCCCAATTTAAGCGAAACAAAATGCCTTTCTTCGTGTATCAATGCTAATGAAAGTCATCCTTCTTATACTTGTTTCTGTCATCTCTTTTGGAGCATCAGCGCAAGTAGAGAACGAACATGTCCCTTCCTATTTTGGCCTTCAAGTACGCCCTGTATTCCCAACACGTTTTATTGGAAACTCAACACTTTCAATAGAGCAAGAAGACCCAGAGTTAATTTATATCACAACATCTCTAAAACAAAAAATCGGTTACTCTTTTGGAGGAACTGTGAGGGTTGGTTTAACCAAATTGATAGCATTTGAAACTGGATTAAATTTCACGCAACGAAATTTTGACCTCAACATGGCCGTTCCCGATTCCAGTATCGATATGACTAGAAAACTGAGCTTCATAAGCTATGACCTCCCCATAAACGCCCTGTTTTATATTCCATTGGCAGAAAAATGGTACATGAATGCCTCCTTGGGGGTTGATGTTAATTTTGCTCCTACCGAAATTGAAGTGAAAACCGACACAACAGGTGCTAACTACTTTTGGCATCGCGCCGTTCTAGACAGCAAGATATCACTAGGTCTCAATGCAAATGTTGGTTTTGAATTCAGAACCGAAAAAAGTGGTTTCTTTTATCTCGGAGGTTCTGCTAAAGTTCCTTTCAAACCAATCTTTTCGCTCATCACAAATTACCATTATCAAGGCTATAAAAGCAATATTCAGGGGGACGTTGATGGTTCCTTCCTCTCGATCGATTTCAAATATTTTTTCCCGAACATTAAAAACAAAGGACCACAACCAATGCGAGGCCCAATCGTTCAGTAAATCTGTATATTAGCTTTGCCGAGTTCACTTAACCTGAACTCAACAGAATATATGTAAGCTACTGAACATGAAAATGACTGCATCACTCCTGACGATTTGCCTCCTACTCTTTTCGAATTTCGCGCAGAGCCAACTACAAAACTTTTACGGAGAATATTATGCCTTGGAGAAATTCGCCGATTCCTTTTATTTAAATGAGAACTGTTGGAGTAAGCAAATTGATATGCTCTACATTTCTGCTTATGGAGAAGGAGAATCATACAAGCACACGCTAACTTTCGATAGTTTTCATGCGGTGAACTATGTCCTCGAACAAGAAGAAGAGCTAGAAGGAAATATGCTTTATGTGAAAGGACGGCTTGAAGATGAAATGGATGAATCTTCGACCCATTTCTATTTATGGAATGTTAATGACGACATCATTGGTTTGCACGAAAAGGATCAGCCTACAATTTATTTTACGCGCAACGCCAACAGGAACAAATTTCCCTTCGTTCCCTGTAAAGAGAATGAGGAAGTGACGGAAATCGTAGTAATTGAGGAGCCCGTTGTAGAAGATGAATTCTCAAAACAAGCGAGAATGAAGCAGTACTTGCTTTCCTTTCTCGATCCACTCTTTAAGCGCGAAGAAGTTAAGTTGAACGAATATATTATACCATCAGGCTACCGATTCAAATACCCTGGATTCGACCCATATGCCGAGGCTCAGTTCGATGCATCAAAGATGATCCAAAATTCGTACTTCAATGATTTCATTAAACCAATTAAAAATAATTCTTGGACTAAACTACCCGTCTATTTTGTAGAGGAACTCCCTACACCTTGTACTGAAAATAAAGTAAAGAAGGGTATTCACGTACGAATCAGAGGAATTGGCGACGTGCAAAGACTGGAAGTAGTTATTTATTTAACGAATGGCTCCAGTGATAGCAATGCAATGCAACTTGAACTTGTTATATCAAATAGGCACACGCTGCGATCACTCCAACTTATTGAATGTAATAACTAAAGTTAAATGGTTTCAAGATCTGCTTCCTTTCTCATTTTGACAGATTCTTTTAACTTTAAGCGCTGAAATTGCTATCAACCAAAATACTGTTTAAGTAGCTTTAAAAACAACCAAAAACTCGACTAATCTAACGCACACTTTATGGTAAAAAAAATGTTCGGAATCATCTGCTTACTGACGATTCAATTCACGATCAACGCACAAAACTACCTCACACCAGAAATGCTCATAGAGCTAAATCGTGTTTCAGCCATAGGCATATCGGATGACGGGAACAACGTGATCTATCGGGTTTCAAAGGTTGATATTCAAGAAAATATTAGTAGTTCAAAAATTTACGCTATCCCACTGACAGGAGGAGAGTCCAAAGAGATTAAAGATTATTCCGATTTCATCGTGAACAATTCAAGAATTTCAAGCGATGGACAATATAAACTTGTAACAGAAAAGGTCAAGCTTACGAATGTACTTGGCACTGACTTTTATCCTGAGTTAACAAAATCGAATGTATACATCTATGATCAGCTCAATTATCGCCATTGGGATAAATGGGAAGATGGATCCTATAACCATGTCTTTATCGAAGAAACCGCATCTAAAGAGCGAACGGACATTATGGATGGAGAACCTTTCGCTTGTCCCCAAGAACCGTTTGGTGGAGACGAAGATTTCATTTGGAGCCCTGATGGTAAAAAAGTGCTCTATGTCACCAAAAAGAAGGTAGGAACGGAATACGCCGTAAGTACGAACACCGACATTTACGAGTACAATCTTGAAACGAGAGCTATCACGAACCTAACCGCAGACAACAAAGGTTACGATACCCAGCCAGCCTTTTCGTCAGAGGGCACACTTGCATGGTTGCAAATGAAACGTGATGGTTATGAGTCTGATAAGAATGATATTATTGTTAGCATTGGCGGGAAGCACATTAACCTAACTGCTGAATGGGATGGAACTGTGAATGGCTTCCTATGGTCGGAATCTGGAGATCGAATTTACTTCACCGCTCCAGTCGATGGCACCACACAATTGTTCGAAGTTGCTTTGCCGAGTGCTAAGATGAGTCCAGTGACCCAAATCACTAAAGGTCAGTTTGACGTCCGTGGAATTGTCGGACAAGTGAAAAACACCATGGTCGTGGCCCGTGGAGATATGAATCATGCAACTGAGCTTTATACCGTGAACTTGAAAAAGGGAACGATGGAACAACTCACTCATGCCAATGATGAAACGTATAATAGCATTTCTCTTAGCAATGTTGAAAAGCGCATGATCAAAACAACAGATGGAAAAGACATGGTAACTTGGGTAATCTATCCGCCAGATTTTGATTCAACAAAGGTTTATCCCACTCTACTCTATTGTCAAGGTGGCCCGCAAGGTGCATTGAGTCAATTTTATTCGTATAGATGGAATTTCCAATTAATGGCAGCTCATGGGTACATTGTTGTTGCCCCAAACCGAAGAGGAATGCCTGGTTATGGTGTTGAATGGAACGAGCAAATCAGTAAAGATTACGGCGGGCAAAATATGGAGGATTATCTTTCTGCCATTGATGAACTCTCTAAAGAATCGTACGTCGATAAGAATCGTTTGGGATGCGTTGGCGCAAGCTATGGAGGTTATTCTGCATTCTATTTGGCTGCTATTCACGAAAATCGGTTCAAAACATTCATTGCCCATGATGGAATTTTCAATTGGAAAAGTATGTACGGTACTACGGAAGAACTTTTCTTTGTCAATTGGGATTTAGGAGGTGCATATTGGGATAAAGACAACAAGGTCGCTCAAAAAAGTCATACGGTGTTTAATCCAGCGGAACGTGTTGAAGACTGGACAGCTCCAATCCTCGTGATTCAGGGAGGACTCGATTTCAGAGTGCCAATTGGACAAGGTCTAGAAGCATTTCAAGCAGCTCAACTACAAGGAATAAAAAGTAAACTTTTGTTCTTTCCAGAAGAAAATCACTGGGTGCTTGATTACCAAAATAGCTTGATCTGGCACACAGAATTTTACAAGTGGTTAAAAGAAACCTTATAATTGCACTCAATGGATTGGTTTAGCATTTTTGTAATAAGTTGGATGGGTGTTGCTGTTGTGACACTGCTTTCTCTAGTATTCCTTAAGGTTAGAGCGCCATACGGTAGGCACGCAAATGATAAATGGGGAAAAATGATTTCCAACAAATGGGGATGGTTTATCATGGAACTTCCCGCTTTGGCGCTGACGCCAATTATTGCTTTATCGGGTCCTTCAGAACTCGATTGGTTTGCATGGCTGTTAATTGGACTTTGGACGCTTCATTACTTCAACAGAACCGTAGTTTATCCATTTCGAATAAAAACAAAGGGGAAAATGATGCCTCTAACTATTGTATTCAGTGCCATTTTCTTCAATGGTATAAACGGATTTGTAAATGGCTATTTCATTGGGTATCTATACGTCCCTGACACAACATTAACATTCTTAGAACCAAATATCCTTATCGGAGTTGTGGTCTTTTTCCTTGGGATGTATATCAATCACACTGCCGATGGTAAGCTCATTGCCTTGAGAAATGGAAACGTAGGGTACCAAATTCCACGTGGATGGCTCTTTAATTATGTCTCCTGCCCTAATCACTTCGGCGAAATTGTTGAATGGACAGGTTACGCAATTATTGGATGGAATCTTCCCGCATTGAGTTTCGCAGTATGGACATTCTGTAACTTAGTGCCAAGAACACTGAATCATCATGAATGGTATTTTGAGAATTTTGAGGAATATCCGAAGAACAGAAAGGCAGTCATTCCATTTCTCTGGTAAATGAGTTTCTTAAAAGCAGAATGGAGAAAGCTGGCAATGGTCAACTATGAAATTGACCCGACGGTTCTTGCTCCCTACCTTCCGCATGGAACTGAGTTAGACTTATGGCAAGAGAAATGCTATGTGAGCCTTGTCGGTTTTCTTTTCAAAAACACAAAGCTTTTAGGAATCAAGATTCCTTTTCACACCAATTTCGAGGAAGTAAATCTTCGGTTTTATGTAAAGCGAAGCGTTGATGGAGAGACCAAGCGTGGCGTTGTCTTCATTAAGGAAATTGTACCAAAACCAACCTTAAGTTTTGTCGCAAACACGGTTTACAAAGAAAACTACGAAACAATGCCAATGCGCTATGTTTGGAATGAAAATCAATCTACACGTACCGTTGAATACAATTGGAAAAAGGGAGACCGATGGCACGGATTTAGCGTTATCGCCGATCTTCAACCGCAAGAAATAATTCTAGGATCTGAGGAAGAGTTCATCACAGAACATTATTGGGGCTATGCCAAGGCTGGTGAAAAAAAAACGAATGAATACGAGGTAACACATCCACGTTGGGAGCACTATCCGGTTAAAGAATTTACAGTCAATGCAGACTATGGAATTACGTACGGTGATGAATTTCGTTTTCTGAACGAATTAGAACCAGCATCCGTTCTTTTAGCCGAAGGTTCAGAAATAACCGTGGAACATAAAAAAACGATAACTTAGTCGAAGAAAATTGAGAAGCAACTTATGAAACTTACCTATTTATTCATTGCCGTCCTTACCAGTTTAACGTTTGTACAGTGTACACACACCAAACTCATCATCAAAACGGATGATGGAAAAGAAAAAATCAAGGACGACATGAGTATTGCAGTTGTCAAAAAAGGTAAAAAAATCAATTTTAATGATGATTGCAAATCCATTTGTAAGAATTGCTCCCCTGTTTTGCAGAACACACGAATGTCTGTCGATAGCATCATGGGAAGTTACATTGTTTTGAGAAGGGATCTTGAATTTATGTTCGACACCATTCCGCAGAGTCAATTCAAAATGCGTAGCAAGCGCGATAAAAAAACGAATCTTGAAATCGTTCTAAGTATTGACAGAAGACCGTTCTATGTATATAAAATTCCAACAAAATCAGAACGCGAAAGAATCAATTACGACGACATTCAGCGAATTATTTACAGCTATAAGGACAAATGCTATAGAGGTGGACCATTCCAGAAGCTCTTTTCCAATCCAAACAAAATCAGACGGCTCAATATGGAAAATGGATATGAGCACAAAATCAAGTATCATTGATTGATTGATTGATTGATTGATTGATTGATTGACACAAGGCTTCTAGCGCATCGTATGATCCCCCTTCCATCCTTCATTCACAAAGAATAAGTAAGTTTGTTTCGTGATGCGATCGCTTAAAATACTGTTCCTCTTCATCTTTACCTTGAGTCATTATTCGGACGCTCAAAATACAGTTGTTGAAGGTTATGTATTTGAGGATTCCACAACCATTCCGCTGACTTACGCCAAAGTCTTTTTTTTAGGAACGCAGGTTGGCGCAACAACTGATACTGCAGGATATTTTAAAATCTCCATTCCTGAGAAAGCAATCAAGCACGATTCGATCATGGTATCATACCTTGGTTACATCTCACAACAACTGCCTATTCAGCGCGGTGTTGAACAGAACATTACGATCCGTTTACATTCTACACTCTTCGCCGAATATGATGAAGTAGTCATTGTTGCAGGAGAAAATCCAGCGTGGCCGTACATGCGAAAACTGATCGCTAACAAGGACAATAACAACCCTGAGAACCTCGACATGTATACGGTTGATGAGTACGCGAAAATTCGCTTCGACCTCAATAATTTCACCGATAAAATCAAGAAGAACATTCTACTTCGCCCATTCGATTACATCTGGGACAATACGAAAGAAACCGAAAATGGGGTCTCCTATTTGCCTGTTCTTATTACCGAAAAACTTTCTGAGCATTATTACAAACAGTCACCCAAAGATCGAAAGGAGATTGTTCAGGGCGAAAAAACAACTGGAATTGCAGGACCTAATCTTGTTGAGTTCACCAATGATTTATATGTAACTCCCAATATCTACGAGAATTTTGTAACAATTCTAGGAAAATCCTTTCCAAGTCCACTGAATGACAACTACAAGATGAATTACAAATTCTACTTGATGGATAGTACCTATTCAGAGGAAGGCGTAACCTATAAAATTCGGTTCAAGCCCAAGTACCAGCGCGAACTGGCATTTGTCGGAGAAATGTACTTCGATTCAGCATCCTATGCCATCAAGGAAATTAACTTGCGTTTTGATGTACAGGCGAATGTGAACTTTGTGCGCAGCTATTACATCACGCAAATCTATGACAAGGTAGATGGTGAACATTGGATGTTAACAGAATCAAGGGTTCTCGGCGATTTTACCGTTATGGAAAATGCATCAGATTTAGCAGGGTTCTTCGGTCGTAAAAAAGCACTCTACACCAATTACACGATCAATAAGAAAATCGACAATGCTGTGTTTAAAGGAGTTGACCCTGTAGAATATACTGATAACGCACTAGTTCGGGATGAAGCCTTTTGGGTAGAACAAAGAACAGAAAATTTAAGTGACGAGGAAAAAACCTTGTATGCAGTCACAAAACGCGTAGAAAATGACCCCGCATTTAAGATTCGAAAAAACCTAATTCTCACCTTCGGAACAGGATATATCCCTATGAATGGAATTCAGCTTGGGAACATTTACAGCTTTTACAGCTATAATGCCGTTGAAAAATCACGTTTTAAATTTGGCTTGCGAACCAATCCTAACAATTCATTTCCGCTTCATTTCTCAGTCTTTGGAGCCTACGGAACATACGACAAGCAGTGGAAATACGGTCTTAGTTCATTCTTGGACCTGACAAAAAAAGGAATTACACGTATTGGAGGCAGTTACAGCTACGACATTGATCAAATTGGTAGAAGCTTTAACCAAATCGCGCTGGACCATGTTATGAGTTCATTGATTCAAATTGGGAATACAGCCTCTCGAAATTACGTAACAAATTTTGAAGGCTACTTTGAAAAGAGCTTTACTACTGGTTTTTTGGGACGAATTGGTTATTTCTACACCGATTATAGTCCGACAGGAACAGACAACTATCTTCGCGTAGATGACAACGGAAATCCATCAACTGTATCACGTTACCGCACTTCTGGGATTCGAGCAACCGTTAAGTTCAGTCATTTATACAAGGAAATCACTGGTGCCTTTTATGATAAAAAAGAACGCAAGCGAGGAATTCAAAAATATCCAGATCTAGCCATTCAATATGACTACGCAGATCAAAAACTATTTGGATCAGATTACGATTTTCAAAAGATCAAACTAAGTATTCGACAAAAAGTCAATGCACGAAAACTGGGGTATTTCAACTACGCCATTGAAGGAGGAACGACACTGGGAACGGTGCCACATGTCAGCCTTGACGTACCCTTTGGAGACCAGTTAGTTCTGGCTGATGCTCAAGCCTTCAACCTCATGCAGTTCATGGAATTTGCTGCAGATCAATATGTTTCCGTTCACCTTTCTCATCATTTCGGCGGTCTTTTACTTGATCGGATTCCGTTGGTCAACAAACTTAAATGGCGTTCCCTCATTTTTGGGAAAGCTTTTTTCGGAAGTCTCTCTGACGCTAACAACCAACAAACCTATCTCTTCCCCTATGAACTACGCGGTATTCAAGAACCTTACTACGAAGTCGGATTCGGATTGGAAAATATCTTTAAAATCGCGCGAATGGATTTTGTATGGCGCTTAACACCGGGTCAAGAAGACTATTACTGGTTTATGGTTAAACCATCCTTTGTGTTTAGCTTTTAAGAAATCGAGTTTAAAATTCTCCTCAGTTATATTTATTTTGCAAATTGCAAGTAACGATAACATTACAAACGTTGATTCATGACAAACGGAGTGTACATACCATTAAAAAAGCAATACTGGGTCACCTTTTTCGCATTGATCTTTGCGGGGCTTATTTGGACAATCGCCTATTCAGTGTTAGGAAAAGACACCTTTCATGTTTTTATGGTCGGCCTACTTGGTTCAGCCATGGCTATCGCAGCGTGTGGCGCCATTAACCTCCTTTATCTTCTACCAAACGAAAGTCTGTTCCTTAGACTAGTTGCTCCGGGAATAGCCTCCTTATTACTCTTGCTCATCCTTTTTAAGAGCTCTCCTGTAGACATGCTTTTCTTTACCTTTTTCGGAATTGTAAACCTAGGATTGGGCCTTTTCTGGTACGTTTCTATTCTTCGAATAATTAAACAATCCAAGTAAAGCATTCATGGCAATGTGCATTAAGTTGCAAGAATACGAATTAGCTCGCTAGCCGAATCCTAAATTGTGGCTATCTTTGCTTCATGAAACGAATCGGCATTATTGGAGCGGGACTTTCAAGTCTTTATGCGGCTTGCTGTCTTGCCAAAGAAGGACATTCCGTTTCTGTATTCGAAAAGAATACAATGCCTGGAGGTCGATCACAATACTTCAAAGACCAAGGATTCACTTTCGATATGGGCCCCTCATGGTATTGGATGCCAGAAGTTATCGATCGGTTATTTGAAGAACTGGATGAAAACAGAAGTGATTATTTTCAGCTTACACGCCTAGATCCTGCCTACCAAGTATTCTGGAAAGACCTCAGCTCTACCTTGATTCCAATGGAGCATGAAAAGCTTGCGGAACTTTTTGACTCGTTTGAACAAAATGGAGGAAAGAAGCTGGACACATTTTTAGCAGATGCTAAAGTCAAGTACGACACAGCGATGGGTTCTTTTATCGAGTACCCTGGACTCAAAATCACAGAGTTGATGAAGTTCAAACTGCTGAAAGAAGCCCTAAAATTGGATGTTCTCAAATCGGTAGAGAAAGACATTGCTAATCGCTTCCAGTCTGATAAAGCGCGAAATATTTTAAATTTCCCTGTTCTGTTTTTGGGTGAGCGCCCGAGTAAAATCCCTGCGATGTATACACTTATGAATTATGCGGACTTACAACTCGGCACGTGGTATCCAGAAGGAGGAATGAATGCGCTTGCGCAAGGATTGGAAAGCGTTGCAAAAAAATACGGGGTTGAGTTTCATTACTCATCCGAAGTTGAAAAGATCGAGACACTAAATGACATAGCTTCATCACTTATCGTCAATGGAGCCGTCCACGAAGTTGACGCAATTGTTGCTGGTGCTGATTATAATTTCGTTGAACAAAAATTAATTCCAGAAAAATACCGCCGCTATTCGCCAAAATACTGGGATAAGCGAAAAATGGCACCGAGTTCATTGATATTCTACGTCGGTCTAAACAAGCGAATTGATAAGTTAGATCATCACAACCTCTTCTTTGATGAAGATTTAACGGACCATGGAAAAGAAATTTACGACGATCCTAAATGGCCAACACGCCCATTATTTTACACCTGTGCTCCGACCAAAACAGATCCGAGCGTTGCACCCGATGGACATGAAAACTTAATGATTTTAATTCCCATTGCACCAGACCTTGAAGACACGCCTGAGATTCGTGAGCGCTACTTTCAACTAGTGATGGATCGCATGGAAAAGCACTGTGCTGAGCCATTGCAAAAACATGTCGTCTACAAAAATTCTTTTTGCGTCAATGATTTCAAATCTGCCTATCATTCCTACAAAGGAAATGCATATGGTTTGGCGAATACGCTTCGACAAACAGCTAATTTAAAGCCAAAAATGAAATCGAAGTTGAAAAACCTCTATTTTTGTGGTCAGCTGACAGTTCCAGGACCGGGAATTCCTCCCTCACTAATTTCTGGAAAAATAGCTGCTAAACAACTGCTTACTGATCTATGAAGTCCATTTTTGATACATATTCATTTGAAGCCTCCAAGCACGTAACAAAGTCATACAGCACTTCGTTCTACGCTGGAATCAAGTGTCTGGACAAAAAGATTCGAAATGATGTACACGCCGTCTATGGTCTAGTTCGTTTCGCGGATGAGATTGTCGATACCTTCCACGATTTCAACAAGGAAGAACTTCTGAAGGAATTTAAGCAGGCAACCTTTGATGCCATTGAGCGCAAAATTTCGCTCAATCCTATATTGAACTCATTTCAAGCTACAGTAAACAAATATTCGATTGACCATGCTTTGATAGAGCAGTTCTTTCACAGTATGGAAATGGATCTTGCACCTGTTGAATACAGCAAAGAAGAATACGAGAAGTACATTCTTGGATCTGCTGAAGTTGTTGGGCTTATGTGCCTCAAAATTTTCGTTTACGGCAACGAGGAAGAATACCAACGTCTGAAACCTTCTGCTATGAAATTAGGTTCAGCCTTTCAAAAAATCAATTTCTTACGTGATCTGAAGAACGATTACAATGACCTTGGGAGAACGTACTTTCCGAACTTAGACACTGAGAACATGAGTGTTGAAGACAAGAAACAAATTGAAGATGAAATTGACGCTGAGTTTAAAGAAGCCTATGCTGGAATCGTTGAACTTCCAAAGTCATCGCGGTTCGGTGTATACTTAAGCTATGTGTACTACACCTCTTTGCTTAGAAGAATTAAACGCAAGACGACACGAGAATTGCTCACTGATAGAATTCGGGTCTCAAACAATGTAAAAGCGCTGCTGTTTGCAAAATCATATATCCTGAATCGGATAAACCAACTCTAAGCGGTAGATATTATATCTACTATGCTTAACTTCGCTTCTAATGATCTTTATACTTGGATTTATTGTTGCTTTTTTGACCATGGAGGTCGTTGCATGGCTTGCGCACAAGTACTTAATGCATGGTTCTTTGTGGACGATTCATCGCGACCATCATCAACCCACAGGAAAAAAATTCCAACGCAATGATCTCTTCTTTTTAATTTTTGCAATCCCTTCGTGGCAATGCATTATGCTTGGGTTTATATTCAACAGTATCCTTTCCATAGGAATTGGTTTTGGAATCACACTTTACGGAATTACCTATTTCCTCTTTCATGAGGTTCTCATCCATCGACGTTTCAATTGGTTAGACAATTATAACAATCGCTATTTTGATGCGCTCAAAGAAGGGCATCGCGCGCATCACAAGCACCGAGAAAAAGAAGACGGCGAGAGCTTTGGACTTCTCTATGTTCCAAAAAAATACTGGAAACGATGAAGTCCCTGTATTTAATATTGATCCTTGGAACACTTGCTGGCCCCCTCGCTCTTAGCTTCGACAAAAACGTTCGCTACTTTAAGTCGTGGAAAAGTGCGCTATTGTCGAGCCTTATCATTGCTGTGCCTTTCCTAATTTGGGATGCTTTTTTTACCGAACGATTATTTTGGGGATTTAACGAGGAATACCTTTTAGGCATTTACCTTTTCAACCTCCCACTGGAAGAAGTCCTCTTCTTCATCATCATTCCATTTGCTTGCACCTTTATTTATGAAGTCTGCAAATACTTTTTTCGATCATATTCTTTGAAGGGGTTAAATAAGATGTTCTATTTTGCGATTCCACTCTATGCGCTCACCTTACTTTCTTTAGGCGACTTTGGGTATTACACAATAAGTGTTCAAATAAGCTCAACGCTCATTCTCGTTTGGATGATTCTAAATGCTGAATTGCGCTATTTAAGTCTCGCATTCCTCATCAGTCTAATTCCTTTCATTGTGGTCAATGGAATTCTTACGGGGTCATTGACAGAAAATCCTGTTGTTTGGTATAACGAAGCACAGATCGTTTCCCCAAGAATCTTGACTATACCAATGGAAGACATTCTCTATAGCTTCACACTAGTTGTAGCGAACATGATTCTCTTTGAAAAACTTCAACGCCGTTTCTCGAAGTGAAAAGAATAGGACTTTTATCAGACACACACGGTTTTGTCGATCCAAAAATCTATAAGCACTTTAAAGATGTAGATGAAATATGGCATGCTGGAGATGTTGGAACCTTGGATGTAATTGATGAACTAAGAGCATTTAAACCACTTAGAGGTGTCTACGGCAATATTGATGGAGCGGAAATAAGAACTGAATTCAAAGAGGTCGAATCGTTTACATGTGAAGGCCTCAAGGTAATGATGATCCATATTGCAGGGAAACCAGGAAGGTACCAGAATCGTGTAGATGAAAAAATTCGCGAACACCAGCCGAAATTATTTATTTGCGGGCACTCACATATTCTATTGGTGAAAATGGATCCCAATTTTGATATGTTGTGGATGAATCCAGGAGCTTGTGGTTACAAAGGATTTCATCAAGTAAAGACCCTTTTACGATTCGCAATTACAGAAGGGCGAATTCACGATTTGGAAGTGATCGAATTAGGAAAAAGAGTCTGATTTAAAATTTTTCGGTTTACTTTGCGTTATCCAATTGAAATGAAAACAACGCTTCTAAGTTTAATACTCTTGTCAACGTCTATTTCCTTTGGACAAACAGGCGGCACGCACTCCTTCCCATTTTTAGATCTAACCTTTAATGCCCGATCGGCAGGACTCGGTGGTGACTTTATTTCTGTGATGGATGATGATATTAATGTTGGCATTGCCAACCCATCCATGTTGAATTCTTCTATGAATAAGAACATCAGCTTCAGTACTTCCCTGTTACCTGGTGGGATCAACCATGGAATGTTGGGCTATGGCTTTGATCTTAAAAAGATCGAATCGACCATGGCGGGCTATATTAAATATGTAAGCTACGGAACATTCGAACGGACAAACGTTAACGGAACAAGTGAAGGAACCTTCAGTCCATTTGAAATGATTGCAGGAGCATCTATTGGAAAGCAAGTCAATAAGCGCATTAGTCTTGGCGCAAATTTAAATTTTCTCTATTCTCAACTCGAAACATATAGCGCCTTGGGTGGATCAGTAGATTTCGCAGCAACATACAGACTTGAGGAACATGGATTTTTGGTAACAATGCTTGCAAAAAACATCGGTTATCAATTTAAAGGCTATACAAAAGGTAATCGTGCACCTCTGCCAGTGGAAGTTCAACTAGCCACTTCATATAAGGTAAAGCATGCTCCATTTCGAATCACATTGCTTGCACATCATTTGAACAAGTGGGATCTGACCTACAACGATCCTAATCTTTTGCCCACAATAGATCCACTAAGTGGTGATACCATTGCAGTTGAGCGCGCAGGCTTCTTTGAAAAACTAGGAAGACACTTTTCATATCAATTAGAAGTGCTTATCGGAAAGAACATTGATCTTCGCGTTGGATTCGATTACCATCGAAGAAAAGAGCTAGCACTCGTTCAACGACCAGGTATAGCGGGTCTATCCTTTGGCTTAGGGGTTAAGTTTAGTAAATTCCGCCTCGACTATGGATTTACCGCGTACTCTGCCGCTGGCTATGGAAATATGTTAACTTTATCCACAGACCTCTCTAAGTGGAGAAAATAGCTAATACCTAGAAAAACAGTAGGGTTTCAAGACTTTTTCGAATTTATATTTGTTATAAACTAACATTTGTGGAATTCTTTTTTGAAACCTTTTCCCAAAAGTTGAGTACATTTGACTAAACCAAAAATTATTTTTTATGAAAAAGTCGATTTTAGCGGTAGCGGTAGTCTTAGTAGGATCATCTGCATTCGCGCAAAAAATGGAATCTAAAAATGGTGAAGCATACCTACCACAAGCTGAAGATTGGGCAATTGGTGTAGATGCTACTCCATTCTTAAACTATTTTGGTAACCTAATCGGTGGCGGGCAAAACGCTAACAACGCACCAACTTGGAACTACCTTACTACAAACCAAACGATTACTGGAAAGTATTTCGTAGAGGATGACATGGCTTACCGTGCATCAATCAGATTAGGATTCGGATCTAACAAAGGATCAACTATGGTTGCTGATCGTGGATCTGTTGCAGTTCCTGATTATCCAGGTACTGAGCCAGTAATGGTTGAGAACACATGGAAGTCTGGAAGTACTAACATCGGAATTGGTGTAGGTATGGAAAAGAGAAGAGGTTTTGGACGTCTTCAAGGTTTCTATGGTGCTGAGCTAGGATTCAACATCGCTTCAGCAAAGAACACTTTCACTTATGGTAACACATTGACGCAAAACGTTGCTGGACCTGGTGGAATTGTTGATATTGATGCTGCTGATGACATGGACGTTAACGGTGATGCTGTTGCTGACAACACAGGTACTGATGTATTTGGTAACGCAGGTCGTGTAACTGAGTCAAAGAGTGGAGCTACTATTGGTTTCGGTCTTAGAGGATTCATTGGAGCTGAGTACTTCGTACTTCCTAGACTTGCCATTGGTGGTGAGTTCGGTTGGGGTCTTGCTTTTGTTTCTACAGGTGCATCTGAAACTTTACTTGAAACTGAAGGTATTACTAACGCAGGTACTGAAGCGACTAACGTATTCACTATGGAAGGAACTAAGTCTTCTTCTTTCGGTGTTGATACAGAAAGCGTAACAGGAGTATTTGGACCAGCTGGTTCATTAAGAATGACTTTCCACTTCTAATCTTAGAAGAGAAAAATAAATTCGAAGAGCGTCCGGAAGGGCGCTCTTTTTTTTTTTGGCTCAAATTTTCCCTTACATTTGTTTCAATGGATATGAAGAAAATCACAATTGCAATCGATGGTTATTCCTCTTGTGGAAAGAGTACGCTAGCTAAACAACTGGCAAAAGAACTACACTATATCTTTATTGATTCAGGCGCGATGTACAGAGGTATAACACTGTTCGCATTACAGAATGATTGTATTTCTGACGAAGAAGTGAATTCCAAGAAGCTTATCCCCCTACTCGATGGTATTGAACTTCACTTTCAATTAAATCCTAAAACAAACAGTCCAGAGCTTCAATTAAACGGAAAAAATGTTGAAGGAGAAATTAGGACTCCCAAAATTTCTTCACTTGTATCTAAAATCTCATCCATTAGAGAAGTCCGTGAAAAGTTAGTGAAAGAGCAACGGAAAATGGGGCAATCTGGCGGAATAGTAATGGACGGTCGAGACATCGGCTCTGTCGTATTCCCTAATGCCGAGCTAAAAATCTTTGTCACCGCAGAGATTGAAACTAGGACTGAAAGGCGATTTTCTGAACTTTCTGAAAAAGGAATTGCTACAACACGTGAAGAAGTGCAAAAAAACTTAATTGAACGTGATCACCTAGATAGCACACGAGCAATGAGCCCACTTAAGCAGACCGAAGATGCCATTGTTATCGACAACACTCACATCTCTCGTGAGGAACAACTTAAGGTAGCAATTGGACTCGTAGAAGACATTCTTTTGGCCAAATAGACTAATTGTGCATAAAAGTTATTATATTAACATTAATTAATATTAATTCACTAACTTCGCAATCTTTGTAAAATTATTATGAGCACAATAAGTAAGGTCACCGAAGAGATTATCAATCGCAGTCCGTTCTTGAGAGAGGCAATGACGGAGAATCTAATCAATATTTCAGCATTGGCTCGTAAAATCCGACCAGAAGTCGAGAAAGGAACGGGAAAAGAAATAAAAGAAGGTGCAATCGTTATGGCTATCAAACGAATGACCCCTGGTGTATATCACCGTTTAGATCTCAAAATTAAAAATGTGATTGGTGGAATTGGTGACTTCCTTGTTCGAAGTGATTTGATTGATTTTACATTTGAAAATTCAGAAACGCTTCGCGACTCTCAACGTCAGCTTATTCAATTTATCAGCAACGATAAGGATAGCTTTTTTACGTTATGTAAGGGAATTACGGAGACTACGTACATTCTCAATGCTAAGTACAACGATGATGTTGAGCGTATTTTTGCAAATGAGCGTTTGAAAGGACACAATGTGAACCTTTCTTCGATTACGGTAAAACTTCCTGAAACAAATACGGAAACCTATGGTGTATATTACTATATCATGAAGCATCTTGCTTGGGAAGGAATCAACATTGAGCAGGTCGTTTCTACAGCAAATGAATTTACAGGAATTGTCAATTCAGATGATATCGACAATGCGTTCAAAATACTAATGCAGCTTAAGCGAAGTATTTAAGCAGCAGACTCTTCACTTTTACATTGTTCTTCTGGCGCCGCACCGCAAAGTCCGCAAGTAGCACCTTCTTCCTGAAGCATAGGATTGTTGCTGGCACAAGTACCTGCAAATTGCCCACCTTTTTTCGCCAAGATTTTTATAGCAATTCCAGCAAATGCTAATGCTAGAAGTCCGATAGAAATAAGGATCAATTCCATAGTCTAGTTCTTTCCTGCAAAATTACTAATTTTTATTGATCAGTTGTCCTGTTCCATATGCATTAAAACCGATTGATGTCGGTGATCCGATGTACCAAATATCTCCTGCGGAAAAGGTTTGTGGCTTAAACTGGCAACCATTGGCATTGACTTTTAATACCTCTGTCGTATTTGAAATGACATGTAATGAATCATTCACATTCAAATTGTAAACATTACCAAAACCATTGCTTCGAATATTGAGATTCAGATAATTAACATCTCCTATGATATTAAAATTTCCCCATCCATAAGTAACAGTTGTCCAAAGTTCATAAGCATTTATATCAAGGTTCAACTCCCCTGCCCCATCGCGAATGACAAGAGTCATATAATCTGAATTGATAGTCTTGGGGCATAAAACTTCGTGCGTCCCTTCAAATAAAATATTAATGATTTTTTTCAAGTGAATTTCAACGGTGACTATTTTATCGTAATCTCTTAAAAAATTGCATTTGTTATTGTTTCGGACACTTAATTGATTCCCTTCTATGCTTGTTTCAATAAAATTAAGCAGGTTTTTCCCTCCATGAAGAATCACCTTATTCACTGTGTCCTGAACTAACACATACTTAAGGTGTGGTCCCATGTATAGCTTGTTAAAGCTTTCTAATTCAATTTCCTTCGTTGTTAACCCACCAACCGATTTAAAGCACGATTGATCTTCCGACTTCTTGCAACCTAGCAATACTATTATTAATATAGGGATTACGTATTTCACTTCTTAAAGGTATAACCAATTCCGTATTCTACATAATCTGCACGCGCCCAATGCGACTTCAAACCCAAATTAAGATTCAATCCATTATCAAATACATAGCGCATTCCTAATCGATGGTACAGAAAATCTTCTGGCTTAAATTTATCGCGCACATATATGCCCATTCCTATTGCCAAGTGGAAACGATGAAAAGGAAGTAAATAACCAACGAATGCTCCTAGCTGTATTATTTCAGCTTGCGTTTTAGGCACATCTGGATGATAATTGAAGATTGCTTGTTTAGAAATCACATCAAATGAAACCTCCATACCCGTCTTGGGTCGAAAAAATCGGCGTGCCACCAAGTTCAATCCAAAAACTGGATATTTATTCCCTCCAGTCGGGAAAACTTCTTTCACAGAGAGAATGGCCATTGCACCAAAGTTCCATGATTTTTCGAATGTTTCGACTGAAAAACTGGTATCTCTTGCTTCGTGTATTCGGTGTCCATACCCAACGCTTACATACGGAAGGTTCAATCCCAAATTAGGCACCTTGGTTGCTCCATTGGAAAAATGCGTCATATCAATGGATGCAGTAATTGAATGATTCTTAAATGTGAATCTGTTTTCAATTGCCATACTTATTAATGCATTCACAGGAGTACTCACTGCCATTCCTAACACATTTGATTCTGGATCGTAGTACTTGGTACCGTATCCTAATCCGCAACCCAGTTTTCCTGTGAATGCGTAGTGCTTACGCTTTACAAATGGAAAGTTCACAAAACCATAGGCTCCAAAATAATTTCCTAATAATTCTTGATTCCCAACAGTTCCAATAAATGCCGTTACTCCGTATACTGGGTATTTGTATTCGCTGTGCCATAATTTCCGTCCTTTCGTCTGTAAAAGATAGCTCACTTCTAAGGCATAAGCATGCTCTCTAGGCAAGTGCCCCATAATACTTCTATGCGCAGCTAAAAATCCAATTTTTGCACGTGCTTCTATCCAAGTATCTTCTGATTTTTGTCCAAATGACAAATGGCTCAGAAACAAAATCACAACTATGCAGCAGGTTCTCACAAGGCAAATGTAATAAAACGACCAAAAAGAAGGATTAATATTACTTTTGAAATAAAAAAATGGACGCACGACTTGTAGCTTTTCAACGGCTTCTGGATATCATGGACGATTTGAGGGAAAAATGTCCATGGGACAAAAAGCAGACCCTTGACTCCCTGCGTCACCTCACGATAGAAGAGACATACGAACTCGCAGATGCCATTACGGATAAAAACATGCCCGAACTCAAAGGTGAAATCGGTGATTTGTTCCTGCACATGGTTTTCTATTGTAAAATCGGTCAGGAACAAGGCGATTTTGACGTAACAAGTGTTTTGAATGCGATCTGCGACAAACTTGTTCACCGTCATCCACACATTTACAGCGATGTTGAAGTAGAAACGGAGGAAGAAGTTAAATCGAACTGGGAAAAACTCAAGTTAAAGGAGGGGAAAGAATCAGTTCTAGAAGGTGTCCCCAAATCACTCCCTGCATTGGTGAAAGCCTACCGAATTCAAGAAAAAGTAAAAGGAATTGGGTTTGAATGGGAGAAACGTCAAGATGTATGGGCTAAGGTAAAGGAGGAAATGGCTGAACTTGCCGAAGAAGTTGAGTCTGGAGCATCGACAGATAGAATTGAGGATGAATTCGGCGATGTTTTGTTCTCCTTGATCAATTATGCGCGATTTATAAAAATCAACCCTGAAGACGCTTTATCTAGAACAAATAGCAAGTTCATTTCTCGTTTCACACGCATGGAAAAACTGATGAAATTAGACAATCTAAACATCGAGGAAGCAGAACTTCAAACCATGGACATTTATTGGGATAAGGCGAAGATACTAGAACGCAGTGAAAACAGTTAAATCAATAATTTCTACCATTTAAAATTTTCGATTTAATATTTAAACCTATTTAAGGTGAATATTGTATCTTCGGGCCTTAACTAGTATTATACTTATGAAATCATTCTCCATTTTCATTTTCTTCTGCCTACTTAGCAGTGTTAGTTTCTCTCAGGATTTTACTATTCGTGGGTTTATTTACAATACTGAAGGTGAACCAATGTCTTTTGAAAAAGTCAAGTTACTTGGTTTAGACAGTTCTGTTGTTGGCGGAGCAATTACCAAAGTAAATGGGTTCTATTCCATTTCAAAATTGGAAAAGGGAAGTTACATCCTAAAAGTTGAGAGTTCAGGATTTATTGTTCAAACAGAGTCTGTTACGGTCAATGAGGCTAAAGGTATTCTAGACAAGGATTTTAATCTTAAGAAGAGACAAGACGTTCAAGATATGGAAGAAATGAATGCAAGCGCGAGTGCAAAAACGAAGCGCATCATTATTTCCGAAATCACACTTGACAAGAAAGCATTGGAGCGTGTTCCTAGTATGGGAGCTGAAAATGATATCATTGGAGCAATTAGTATTACACCAGGTGTAATTACGACTGGTGACCAAGGTGGACAGCTTTATGTCCGTGGTGGTACGCCAATTCAAAACAAAATTTTATTGGACGGAATGACGATTTACAGTCCATTCCACTCTATTGGTTTCTTCTCAATATTTGAAACGGAGCTTGTACAGAGCACAAGTATTTACACTGGAGGATTTGACGCGGAGTACGGAGGAAGAATCTCTTCAATCATGGACATTACTTACCGTGATGGAAATAGAAAGAAATTTGGAGGAAAGGTATCGGCTTCACCATTTATGGGGAAACTCGTACTTGAGGGTCCATTTTCAAAACCTAAAACAGACGAAAAAACGGGTGAACAAAAATTAAGCTCTGGATCTTATATTTTCTCAGCGAAGCACAGTTTATTGAATTATACTTCAAAGTCTCTTTATCCTCGAATTAACGATGGCGATGGAATGCCTTTTAGCTTTACAGATGTATATGGTAAAATTACATTCAAAGGAAATACAGGTTCTAAGTTTAGCGGATTCGGATTCCATAACCGTGATGCTGTAAATTATGACATTGCAGATATTAACTGGACTCAGAGTGGTGGTGGAATAAACTTCTTGCTAGTACCTTCTAGTTCTCCAATTTTCGTGCGTGGTCACGTAAATGGTAGCTCCTACTCTACTCAATTTGATGAGACAATTAGTGAAACTGATACACTTTCAAGATTTAGTTCGATTGGAGGATTTGATTTAGGGTTCGACTTTACCTACTTCTTAAAGAATGAAAGTGAATTGACTTTTGGAATCAATCTAGGTGGCTTCAACACAAAGTTTGAGACATTCAATGAAGCAAAACGTAAAATTGAAGCGAATAACTTTACAACGGAAATTGGCGTTTACTTAAGCTATAAATTCCTTTCTACGCGTTGGGTTGTTCAGCCAAGTTTCAGAACTCAGGTATACGCATCATTGGGAGAAATTTCTCCTGAACCACGTTTACGTATTCAGTTCAATGCGAATGAGTGGTTAAGAATTAAAGCTTCTGGTGGACGATTCTCTCAAAACTTTACTTCTGCATCATCTGATAAGGACGTTGTCAACTTGTTTAATGGATTGCTTTCAGCTCCAACAAACGTTCAAGAGACATTCGTAACAATGTTTCAGAATGAGCGAAGCCCTGAAAACGGTCTGCAAATCGCATGGCACGCAATTGCTGGATTTGAAGTTGATCTCTCAAAAGAATTTTCAATTAACGTAGAAGGATACTATAAGTACTTCTCTCAATTGAGTAACATCAACCAGAATAAGTTGTATCCAGATACTGACGAATTCTCACAAATTGATGATGTATACAAGAAGGATTTCATTTTAGAGAACGGTGAGTCTTATGGAGCAGATGTACTTCTTAAGTACTCAGGTAACCGTTTATTTCTATGGGGAGTATATTCTTATGGATACTCTCACCGTTGGGATGGAGACACATTGTACTTCCCAGTTTTCGACCGTCGTCACAACATCAACCTTGTAGGTACTTACCTTTTCGGAAAGAAGAAAGGCCTGGAAGTTAGTATCCGTTGGAATCTTGGATCTGGATTACCTTTCACACCTACTGCAGGATTCTACGAGTTAGAAGACTTCAACGGAAGTGTAACAACTGATCCAACAACATCAAATCAAAACGATGTATCAACGATTCTTGGAGAATTCAATAGCGAGCGTTTACCGTACTACCACCGATTGGACCTTACGGTAAAGAAGCAGTTCAAATTTAAGAATGAGTCTGTTATCGAAGCAATTGCCAGTGTAACGAATGTTTACAATAGAAAGAACATATTCTATGTGAACCGAATTACAAATGAGAAAATTTATCAATTCCCAATCCTTCCAAGTTTAGGATTGAGTTATAAGTTTTAAACTCAGATAAGTCGGCATAGCCTTTTACTGCTCGGTACGATTTACAGCATGCCCCAAGCAAAACATCTGATTATCAATTGATAAGCTAAGGATCTTCACCGCTAGGCTTTCTGCATTGAATACATATTGCACGCTTTTCCCGAGTGAATTTGCATTGAATTAGTGGAAGACTCTGTCCTCATTTCTTATATTCGTGTATGCTCTCTAAGAAAACTAAATACGGTTTGAAGGCACTGGCCTACATCGCTCGACAAGAGAGTAATGATCCAGTACAAATTGCGACAATAGCACAAAGCGAAAATATATCGCATAAATTTCTTGAAAGCATTCTTTTGACTTTGCGTAAATCTAGTATCCTTGGTTCAAAAAAAGGAAAAGGTGGTGGCTATTACTTGTTAAAAGATGCCAAAGATATTCCAATGACTGATATCATTCGTGCGTTGGAGGGTCCCATCGCCATGCTTCCATGTGTTAGTTTGAACTTCTACGAAAAGTGCGAAGATTGTCCTGATGAGAACAAGTGCTGCGTTAATAAATTAATGATTCAAGTACGCGACAATACGCTTAAGGTACTTAAGAACAACTCATTGGCAGACCTCACTTAGCACAATCCAAATTTCATTTTCTTTTTTCTATTTTTCTTGCTTCCTTTTTTTGTGAATTGAATAAAAACTATACATTTGCACATCCCTAGTTGTCCGATAGGATTTACAGGTTTAAAATTGGATGGAAATGTTATTGGATCAAACAGCGAAAAACAAGAAAGGATATCTCACGGATCGCGTGTCTGACAAACCGATTCGCAGCGTCGTGAAATCAATCAGTTGGAGAATCCTCGGAACACTTGATACGATTTTAATTGCTTGGTTCATAACAGGAACTTTACACGTTGCACTTTCCATTGGATCAATCGAATGGATCACCAAAATGATACTTTATTTTTTTCACGAACGAACATGGAACGCTATTAAATGGGGGAAACAATGAAAAAAGAAATCGAATTATTGGTACTCGAAAAACTGAATGCTGATTTACGGGAAAAGTCACCGAAAGAGATTGTCGATTGGGCAATATCAATTGCTGAAACACCTGTAATCACGACTAATTTCCGACCTTTTGAAGCAGCTATCCTTCACGCTGTAACTCAGGTAGCGCCAAAAATAGCAGTTATCTGGTGTGACACTGGATACAACACGAGAAATACGTATCGACATGCCGAACGTACAATTGAACAGTTGAATTTAAATGTAGATCTATTTATTCCACAAAAAACGGCTGCACACAGAGATGCTGTCTTGGGTATTCCAGAAGTTGATACGCCCCAGCATAGTGAATTTACAAGACAAGTAAAGTTAGAGCCTTTTGCAAGAGCGATGAAGAAACACCAACCAGATGTTTGGTTTACGAATTTAAGACAGGATCAAACGGCATTCCGATCAAACCTAGATATTCTTAGTCAATCTGCTGATGGCGTGCTCAAAGTCTGCCCTTTTTTCTATTGGACAGATGAAGAAATTCAGCAATACATTGACCTGAATGGATTAGAAACAGAGGACAACTATTACGACCCTACAAAAGTATTGTTAAACAGAGAATGTGGGTTACACACCTAACACTAACTGAAAACAAAAAATAGAATTCAATGAAAAACAAGCATTTATACGAATTGGAAAATGAAAGCATCTACATTCTACGAGAAGTAGCTACTCAATTCAAAAAGCCCGTGTTACTTTTCTCTGGAGGAAAGGATTCCATTGTAATGGCACGCCTCGCCGAAAAAGCATTTTATCCAGCCAAAATTCCTTTTCCTTTTTTACATGTAGATACTGGACACAATTTCCCAGAGACAATTGAGTTTCGAGATAAGTTAATCAAAGAACTGGGCGTCGACCTCATTGTTCGCTATGTTCAAGATTCAATTGACCAAAATAAAGTACAGGAGGAAACAGGGAAATACGCAAGCAGAAATGCCCTTCAAACGGTCACATTACTTGATAGCATTGAAGAATTTGGCTTCGACGTTTGTCTAGGAGGAGCGCGACGTGACGAAGAAAAGAGTCGTGCCAAGGAACGGATTTTCTCTGTGCGCGATGATTTTGGCCAATGGGACTATAAACGTCAGCGACCTGAACCTTTTCAACTGTTAAATGGTCGCATACACTTCGGTGAGAATGTTCGTGCTTTTCCTATTAGTAACTGGACAGAAGAAGACATTTGGTCCTACATTAAGCAGGAAGAATTGGAGCTTCCATCTGTTTACTTTGCGCATAAACGACGATTGGTAAAAAGAGATGGAGTCTACATTGCACATTCTGAACATTTGAACCTCGTTGAATCGGATGAAATTGGCGAAAGAACAATTCGATTTAGAACAGTTGGAGACATGACATGTACCGCGGCATTTATCTCAGAAGCGAATACGGTCGAAGCTGTTTTAAAGGAAAATATGATCTCAAAACATTCAGAGAGAGGAGCTAGAATAGACGATAAAAGAAGTGAATCCGCGTTAGAAGATCGTAAAAAAGGAGGATATTTTTAGTTATGGAAATTGTTAGAATAAGTACAGCAGGTAGCGTTGACGATGGTAAAAGCACCTTAATTGGGCGTTTGCTCTATGATAACAACGCTTTGACCAAGGAACAGGAGGAATTGGTAGATAAAAAAACCCGTGAAAAAGGTTGGGATGATTTGGATTTAAGTGTCATTACCGATGGGCTTGTCGCTGAACGTGAACAAGGAATCACGATTGACGTGGCTCATATCTACTTCTCAACGGAAACTCGAAAATTTATCATTGCAGACAGCCCTGGACATATTGAATACACACGAAACATGGTGACTGGAGCTTCTACAGCGGAGACATCCATTATTCTTGTGGATGCACGAAAAGGACTCCTT
>CAJQJL010000109.1 GCA_905478665.1 uncultured Flavobacteriales bacterium | reverse complement strand
CTGGATTAGCTTGAAGGTAGAACCGGGCATGTATTCAGAAGCAAGTGGTCGAGGGAAAAGTGGTTTGTTTTCATCTTGAACCAATTTTGGGTAGTTTTCACGGATCTTGCGATTTCCGACAAGTAGATTGGGATCGTAGCTTGGTGATGAAACAAGCGCCAGAATTTCTCCAGTACTTGGTTCGATGGCGACAATACATCCCTTCTTGCCTTGAAGAAGTCTTTCTCCATATGCCTGGAGGTCAATATCTAGACCAAGATGAATGGCAGGTGCCTGCACGGCAATTGTATCGTATTTGCCATCTTCGAAAGATCCAACAGTGTTGTTCATTGCAGACGTAACAATGTACCGTACACCTTTTTTTCCACGGAATTGTTCCTCGTAATAGCGCTCAATACCCGACCGCCCAATTCGACTTCCAGGTCGGTAAAAGGGGTCTTCATCTATTTCTTTTTGTGTTACTTCTGAAAGGTATCCAAGAATATTCGCCCCATTGGAATATGGGTAGTCTCGCATGCTGGAAACCTCTTCGTAAAAGCCAATAAAATTTTCTAGATGAGGAGCTATTTTTGAAATCTCCTCGGCTGTAAGTTCTTTGAGGAAAGGGTATGCCCGAATACTTTGATAATTGGAGGTTGTTTTACCTGTGTGTCTGTTGTAATATTTTCCCTCGCCATCAACGATTTCTTTGAAGCGATTGCGTACATCTTCAACTGTCCAACCAACCAGTTTTGCGAATGCTGCGGTATCAAGGTCAACGATGTTTTCCTCCACCATCATTAGGTTGTAATAGGTTTTGTTGGATACAATTTTGTTTCCATTCCTATCGAATACTACTGCACGCGGCGGATTGATTTCACGTCTCTTTTCGGCAATTTGTTGAGCACGGAGCTTCCAGGTATCGTCGACAACCTGCATATAGAAAAGTTTGAGGGCATAGAGCATGCCTATCAGCACAAAGATCGTAATGATGACGTATTTGCGGTTGTCAAACTTCATTTTTCAACACGTTTCTGGATGAATAAGTATTGTAATAAAATACAAATCAAAAACGAGATTGGCGCACTTAAGAAGGTTTTTTGTAGGACAAATACGATTTCGTTCATTTTGAACATTTCCAACATGAAAAACCAGAGGTGATGTACAACAATGAGAATTCCGAAGACCTTGAGGAACCAAGCTGTACCCATAGTGAAAATATTGGTCTCTACTAGGGCATCATATCCGTCACGTGGAGCGAATAACTTAAAAATCATTGGGCGTATGTAGGCAACAATCAGCAATGAGGACGCGTGTAATCCGTATGTGTTCGACAAGGCATCAATGAGAATTCCGAGAACAAAGGCAGCAACCATAAGCGTTACAACCCCCATTTCTACAGGAAGAAGAAGTATGAATAGGGGATAGATCATTAGCTGAATACCGAACCCAATTTCTATCTGGTTCAACACCAGTACCTGTGCAAACAAGAAGAACAAAAAACGCAACCCTATTTTTACGACGACATTCATTGCACGGGATCATTAGGGATTAAATCTTCCAATTCTCTTTGCTCATCTAGCAATAAGTTCTTTATAACATATACACGTTGCAAGGATCGATAGTCTTCAGAATACAAAAGGGTGATGTCCCAAAGTGGTTTTCCCTCAACAACATCTGCTTTTTCGACTTTACCGACTTTGAGTCCTCTGGGAAATATGCCACCGCCACCGCGAGTAACAACAGTCGACCATTTCTTAATTTCTGTATCGTTGGAGACACCTGACATGGTTCCTCGACGGGCATCTCTTCCATTCCACTTAAGTAAACCAAACTGCCCAGTTTCCTCAACCATGATATCAATGTTGATGGTTTCGGTAAGACAGGATTTCACGACAGAATAATGCTCACTGGTATTGTGAACCACGCCAACCACACCTTTTCCAGAAAAGACACCCATTCCTCGTTTTACGCCTTGTGCTGAGCCTATATTGAGGGTGAAATAGTTATTGCGTTTGTCGTACGTTGAGTTGATAACAATGGCAGGAACGTATGAATATTGTTGTTTATGAAGCGTGTCATTGATTTTTACCAAGCCATTATCAAGTGACACAAAACTCATCAGGTTTGATTCTTCCATCAAACGTACGTTCTCCTTTTGCAAATCTGTATTGTTTTTACTCAATGCAAAGTGTTTTGTGATGTCATTTCGAATCTCCAGAATTGACCCTGAAACAGTGGACGCCGTTGTTAGGTATTGCGATCTTGGAAAATGTACGAATGTGAAGTAAAAAGTAAGCGCAACACCTTGCATTAATGCAAAGATTAAGAGTACTTGGAAACGCCTGATAAATGCCAGAAAATTGCGCATAAAGCAAAGCTAAGAAAAAGCACAGGTAATTGGTTCGAAAATAGAGAGTCTTGTTAAGAGCGGATTGTTAATCTTTCTAAAGAGATCAGAAGTCTAAATGTCTAACATCTGACGATCTCTTTTGTCTAAACTAGTCTCTTATCAAGAACTGGAAGCGATTGATATTCTTCAACGCGATACTTGTTCCACGTGCAACAGCTCTTAACGGATCTTCTGCGATGTGAACTGGAAGTTTCGTTTTCAATGAAATACGTTTATCCAATCCGCGAAGCATAGAACCACCACCTGCAAGGTAAATCCCTGTTTTATAGATGTCGGCAGAAAGCTCTGGTGGAGTCATTTCCAAGGCACTTAGAATCGCCTCTTCAATTTTTGAAATCGTTTTGTCGAGTGCATGTGCTACTTCTGTATACGAAATGATGATTTCTTTTGGAATTCCTGTCATCAAATCTCTACCCTGAACAGCCCAATCATCTGGAGCATTATCCAACTCTGGCAATGCTGCCCCAACGTTAATCTTTATTTCTTCAGCAGTACGTTCTCCAACCAAAATGTTGTGCTGGCGTCGCATGTACTCTTCAATATCTTTTGTAAAATCATCACCCGCAACACGAATAGACTTGTCACAGACAATTCCTCCAAGGGCGATTACAGCAATCTCAGAGGTACCACCACCGATGTCGATGATCATATTCCCCATTGGTTCTTCAACGTCAATTCCGATACCAATCGCAGCAGCCATTGGCTCGTGGATAAGGTATACTTCTTTCGCTCCTGCATGTTCTGCAGAATCACGTACGGCACGTTTCTCAACCTCTGTAATTCCTGAAGGAATACAAATCACCATACGCAACGAAGGGTTGAACAAACTTCTTCCAGTACCAATCATTTTGATCATACCGCGAATCATCTGTTCAGCTGCTTGGAAATCGGCAATTACTCCATCACGAAGAGGACGAACGGTTTCAATTAGCTTGTGTGTTTTTCCGTGCATTTGTTGTGCACGTTTACCAATGGCGACAACCTTTCCAGTTTGAATGTCCTTCGCCACGATAGAGGGTTCGTCAACAACTACCTTATCGTTCATAATGATAAGCGTATTCGCTGTCCCTAAATCAATTGCAATTTCTTGCGTTAAAAAGCTAAATAATCCCATTGTTTTCCCTTGCGCTACTTCTCGTTTGGTAATATTAATACTTATTGCTGATATCTTATACTGAAAAAATGAAAAAAGGTTCCGATTAATGCTTAAAATGTCTATTGCCCGTAAAAACCATCGCCATTCCGTTCTCATTGCAATAATCGATGGACAATTGGTCCTTGATCGAACCTCCCGGCTGTATAACGGCTTTCACACCAACTTTTCCTGCAATTTCAACACAGTCTGGGAACGGGAAAAATGCATCGGATGCCATTACTGCTCCATTCAAATCAAATTTAAATGATTGTGCTTTATGAATTGCTTGGCTTAATGCATCAACACGTGATGTCTGTCCTGTTCCACTAGCGAGAAGTTGTTTGTTTTTCGCTAATACAATTGTATTTGATTTGGTGTGTTTTACAAGTTTGTTCGCAAAAATCAAATCTTCAATTTCATTGTCCGATGGTTTTGCATCTGTTCTGCTTTCCAAATCGGCAGCTGTTTCTGATTTAGAATCTTTGTCTTGCTCTAAGACACCGTTCAATAAAGTTCTAAATTGGCGTGTTGGCAGTTCAACTTCTTTTTGAATCAAAATAATTCTATTTTTTTTGCCCTTCAAAATTTCCAAAGCCTTATCAGAATACGATGGTGCAATAACAACTTCACAGAAAAGCTCATTGACATCCGTCGCTGTAGGCTCATCTATCGGCGAGTTACTGATCAGAATTCCACCAAATGCGCTAACAGGATCTCCTGCTAAGGCATCAACATAGGCTTGATGAATAGTACTACGCGTTGCTAGTCCACATGCATTATTGTGTTTAAGAATTGCGAAGGTTGGACCGTCGTTTTTGAATTCCGTCATTAGATTTACGGCTGCATCAACGTCCAATAAGTTGTTATATGATAGTTCTTTCCCGTGCAATTTATCAAAAAGTGCATCCATGTTTCCGTGAAAAATTCCCTTTTGATGTGGGTTTTCTCCATAGCGAAGAGTTTGGTTTTCCTGAATGCTTTCCTTGAATGTTTCTTTCGTATGGTTGTTGAAGTAGCGGAAAATGTGCGTGTCGTAATGCGAGGAAACATTGAAGGCATCTCTAGCGAAATCCTTACGTTCTCCCATCGTTGTGGCACACTCATTTGCTGATATAATCTCTAAAAACGAACTGTATTCATTTTTTGAAGGAATAATTACAACGTCTTTATAATTTTTGGCAGCGGCGCGAATCAATGAAATGCCACCGATGTCAATTTTTTCAATAATTGCTGAGTGGTCAGCTCCTGAAGCAACAGTATCTTCGAATGGATACAAATCAACGATCACCAAATCAATTTCTGGAATTTCGTACTCCGCTATCTGCTTACGGTCCTCTTCATGATCTCTTCGTGTCAATATTCCACCAAAAACTTTTGGATGCAAAGTTTTCACTCTACCACCAAGAATGGAAGGGTAAGAGGTAAGGTCTTCAACGCGTTCTACGGGAACGTCTAATTTTTCGATAAATGCCTGTGTTCCTCCAGTTGAATAAATAATAACTCCATTCTTGTGAAGTTCTTGGATAATTGGCTCAAGCCCAGCCTTGTCGAAAACGGAAATTAACGCTGATTGGATCTTTTTTCTCCCACTCATTTCGGATAGTATTTTGGATGTTATATTGAAAAGTGCAAAATTACTTCAAATTTTAAAATCAGATGACTACTATCTGTCAACAAAACGAGGATAGTTTTCAACGAATGTCTAATTTTAGGTTTAAAGTTGAAATAAGTATGCTCAAAGTTTGCGTTGTTGAAGATGAAAGTAGTTTGGCCGAATTGATTCGTATGAATCTTGAAATGGAAGGGTATGACATCACACACTTCGATAATGGACTGAAGGCCAGCGAGCATTTTTCTCAAGGGGTGAATTACGATTTAATTCTGCTTGATGTCATGCTTCCAGGTATGAACGGAGTTGAATTGTGCAGACAGATTCGTGCGGCTTCAAATGTTCCTATTTTGTTTTTGTCCGCGAAAGGAACAACATCTGATCGCATTGAAGGACTCAAGGCAGGGGGGAATGATTACCTGCCTAAACCGTTTGATTTGGAGGAGCTTCTGTTGCGCGTTGCCGTTTTGGCAAACGTGAATAAAAAAGAGAATCCAGAGACTTTGCAAGTGGGAAAATGTGAAGTGAATTTCAAAACTTTTCTGGTTAGAAATACTACAACAGGAGAGGAAATAGGCCTCTCGAAAAAGGAGGTCTCTTTAATTCAACTATTCTTTGAGAAAAACGGAGAAGTCATTGCGCGCTCAGAGATTTTGGATAAGGTTTGGGGGAAGGATCAATTTCCAACAACACGAACGATTGACAACTATATCCTGAATTTCAGAAAGATCTTCGAAGATGACCCCAAGAATCCGCAACATTTTCATTCGGTTAGAGGAGTGGGGTATAAATTCACAAAATAACTTAAGGTTCTACTATTTTCGATTTGGCCTAGGTATTAAATGTTAAATTTGACCGTTATTGTAAGAGTATGGTGAGTAAGGAGAAGCAACTGCGGTACGACAAGGCCTATCTACGGATGGCAGAAACATGGTCGGAATTATCACATTGTGATCGCAAAAAGGTTGGAGCAATTATTGTTAAAGATGGCATGATCATTTCGGATGGTTTTAATGGCACGCCAAGTGGATTCGACAATTGTTGTGAAAATGAAGATGGTGAGACGCGTTGGTATGTTTTACACGCGGAAGCAAACGCAATTTTAAAGGTGGCAAAGTCGACACACAATTGCCATGATGCGACCCTGTACCTAACTTTGTCACCGTGCAAGGATTGCAGTAAGTTGGTTGTCCAGTCGGGAATTAAGCGATTGGTATACAAGAATGCATATAAAGACCTGAGTGGCGTCGAATTTTTGAAAGAAGCAGGGATTGAAATTGAGCAAATAGAAAACGCTATTGATGGAGAATAGAAGCAACACATATTGGATTCCGATTGTCATGGCCACGTGCATGGCTATCGGTTTATATACTGGTAATGCCCTTACCCCTCGATCGGATTCAATTATGACTTCTGGGGAGGAACGTTACCAAAAAATACAAGACATTATTAACATTCTAGATCAGCGTTATGTTGATTCATTAGATGGCCAGATCCTCTTTGAGAAGACTATCGGAGATATGCTTCACAGCCTTGACCCACACAGTAATTATATCCCTGCAGAAGAGTTGAAAGCGATGAATGAATCCATCGAAGGAAAATTCGGTGGAGTTGGCGTTCGGTTCTTTATTATTCGAGACACGGTTTGCATAACGAATGTTATTTCCAATTCTCCCGCGATGACCGCAGGGTTGAAATCAGGCGATAAAATCATTAAGGTGGATGGAAAACTCATTGCTGGAACGAACGTAACCAATGAGGATTTGATGGCAATGTTGAAGGGAAGCGAAGGAACGGAAGTAAATGTTTCGATCCAAAGAGGGAAAAAAATAATGAAGAAACGGGTTATTCGTGGAACCATTCCAGTAGAATCGGTAATTGCTGCATATATGCTCACAAGTGAAATCGGATACATTCGTATTGAACAGTTTTCAGTTGTTACGGCCGATGAGTTTAGAGCAGCGGCTGAAAAACTTCGGAAAAAGGGCTTGAAAAAAATGGTTCTTGATATTCGAAACAATGGAGGTGGAGTTTTAACGGGAGCGACAGAAATTGCCGACGAATTCCTAGGGGCAAATGTTCCCATTGTAGAGACGCGCGGTGAGCACTCAGTTCCTTATACATATAGAGCGACATCCAAAGGTTCATTGAAGGATGTCGAATTGGTGATTCTAATAAATTCAAACAGTGCATCAGCATCAGAAATCTTAGCTGGAGCAATTCAAGATAACGACAGGGGTACAATCATTGGCCGACGGTCTTTTGGAAAAGGGTTGGTTCAAGAAGACTTTGCGCTTCGCGATGGAAGCAATCTGCGTTTAACGATTGCACGTTACTATACCCCAACGGGTAGATGCATTCAGAAGCCTTACACAGCTGATTTTGACGCCTATTACGAAGATCAAATGGAACGCTACGACAATGGTGAAATGTTCAAAGTGGATTCATCACTGTTTGTAGACTCCTTGAAATTCGTTACTCCGAAAGGGAAGGTTGTGTATGGAGGTGGTGGTATCATGCCAGACGTTTTTGTTCCTTTCGATTCTGTGGGATCAAGCTGGTACTTTACGGAGCTCCGTTATTCGTCAGCATTTAACACGTTTGCGTTTGATTACATTCAGAACAAGCGTGGAAAATGGAAATCACCAAAGGATTTTAATAAAACATTCGTGGTTACGGATGCACTTCTTAAGCGCTTTGCTGAGTTTGCGTTTAAAGAACATGGTGTGAAGAGAAATGAAAAAGACCTTGCAATTAGCAAGGCCTTAATTTCAAGAGTTCTGAAGGCTGAAATCGCGCGTCAAATGTGGGTTGAACAAGGGTATTATGAAGTGTACAATACCACTGATGTTGACGTACAAAAAGCGATTAAGCACCTCCGCTAACGTTTCATCACGCGTTGATGGGAGAATTCTCCATTTACGTTAATCGAAATAAAGTACAGACCACTACCAGCTGGGTGTCCAGAATTGTTATTTCCATCCCATTGGAGGTGTAGTTCCTCGTCACTCATTTTCATAGCATCTAACAAATTGCGGATACGCTGTCCTTGCGTATCGTAGATGTCAACACTGATAATATCACCAGCGCTTAAGCTTTTTGAGTAAAGATTTACAATTCCATCTGTTGGGTTCGGGTAAACGTTAAACAAACCTTCACCAAAAGCATCATCGGCAATGGAAGAAAAGCCAAGGGACATCAAACTATCCATATTGTAGTTTTCATCACCGTTTTGGTATAACATATAGTGCATGTATACCAGCATCATTTCGTCCGTGGTATTTAGCCCGGGCCATACCAATGCTGGAGGACTATTGGGGTTGTGGATGTTCCCAGCAGTATTATCGTAGGTGGCATCTGCATACAACGTTGAACCGATTTCGGCCTTTTGTATGTTCTTATAGAAGTAGAAATCCTGCCACTCGAAATCCCAGTGCGGAATGTCAATAAGCTTTAGGGTATCGAGACTGGCGTCTAGTCCATAAACTTTCATTTTTTGACCCAATAAATGCATGTGTGGGAAGACACTTAGGAGTGAAAAATTAAGTCCAAGTCCGCCAGATGCTGGGTATTGAGCGGTTACATCAGTGTATTGGTCTGGGGGTAATGCGAAACTCCAGTTTTGAAGCACAGCTGTAGCAGACACATCCCGAACACCTGTTTCACCAGGAGGGTAAAAATGGAAAATCACTTTTGTACTGTCATATTCACCATAACTGCCTTCGGGGTAGTGCATGGCAAAGACCACTTGTGAATTTGCAGGAAATGGAATTCCCAGTTTCAAAGGGCTAGCTGAAGGTAGTGTCATAGGAGAACTTCCTGGGGTATATCCCATGACCAATGATGCTGACGGGGAGCTTGGTCCACCACAGTCTCCACCTATCGTGTCGGTGACAGAGGTTCCAGTTGGATCAATATAAATCAAGGCGTGATGAACAATTTGACGATTTCCAGGAACAATCTCCACGGCTTTAATACTACGTGTAGTTGCTAAATTTGATGGGAGGGCAAAGCAAACATAGTCATCTCCATTGCTCAGAGCCTTACTCATGTATGTTGGAATTTGAAGCTCCAAATCACCATTTCCGAGAATTGATCCAGTTTGATATACTGGCGGTGGAGGTGTGTTTGCAGCAGTTCCTTCAGGAGCACCATTCGTTAACCAATTGAGAACAGTTGTTTTCTCACTTGGAGAAAGTGAACGATCGTGTGAATATGTTTGAAAATCGTTGTTCGGAGGCCAGGGTGGCATTTCATCCAAATTAACAGCATCAAACATAACGGCTGCCATAGGGCTTGCTTCAGAATACGTTGTTAACGGAAATGGTCCAACCCCACCTGTATGATGGCACTTGGTACATTTATTATAGAAAATTTCGGCAACGTCATCACTCCAGTTTTGACTAAATGCGGTCAAATAAAAGAACAATGAGAATAGAAGTAAAGTTAATTTCATAGTGGTCGGGATTGTTAGTTAGAGTGCAAATTATGGAATTCTCGGCAAAAAACACAATCTTTATATTCTAAATGCCAATGCATGCCTAAGTTTATTTCAATTTCAACATTTTCAACACTCTACAGTTCACATGCAGATATTCTAAGTGCAGAAGGCTTAGGAGCATTCAAAGCGAAATTGGTTTCTACGGAAGGCCTAACTATTTGCCGCGCAAAGGGAATAGAAAAATGGGAATTGGAGCATTTCGTTTCAACCTTAGACTCTCCAGAAAATCTGGTTTTTTATGGCTGGATTGCGCAAAATCCTGGATTGGAAAAACTGCTAACCCAAAAAGGAGAACTCACTAAATTTGAGATTAGTTCGGTTCAATTAAAGCACCAACTTTTTGAGTCATACAAGCGATTTATTTCCCCTTATCTTTCTCAGGCGCTCTTGCGTTTCAAAGATGCTGATAAGCGAACGATTGCCGTGGCATTTTCATATGTACAAATTTTAGATGCAGATCATAGTGCAGTGGTTGAAGAACAACTTTTTGGTTCTATTCAGAAGGAACTTAAAAGTGCGAAAAGCCGGATGAAAGAACTCTTTGAAGAGCAAGAATTGGTCGATTTGATTCGACCGTTGTGTTCGGATGAAATAGTACTTTGCGTAAATCGTATGTCGCGTTCCATGTACGCTTCAAAATTGAACTATGTTGATGATATATTGGGTGCAATTCGATCGAAAGCGTGTACGGCTAGATTCGCCAACTGGATATTGAAGCGAATGGAGCTTATTGAATTGAACCAAGAGCACGCCTATAAAATCAATGATCTTCGCAAGGAGTTACGAGAAGGCAGCATTCGCGTGAGAAACACTTTGGAAACAGGAAGGGCACCGACACCATGGAAAACAATTGTGACAACACTTTTAATAGCATTAATTGGGGCTTTTATTTTTTATGTTGTGAAGTATCAACCCTTCAGTGATGTTGAGTCGCCCAAACTGACGGACAACACCGCATTTACCCAATTTACAATTGATGAGCGATTAAAAATTGACTCCCTATTGCGGGAAATGGGTGGAGATAGAGAGGATGAAGATATTTGGATCGACAACAGCATTCCAATAATGGGCGGAAGCGCGACAGTGTCCACAATGACTGAGTTTGAAAACGAAAGAATGCAAGGGATTTATGAGGATTTACTTAAGGATGCGAACTTACAGGAGAGAGGTTATTCGGACACGTGCGTTCGAGCTATGCAATATGAAAGACCAAACGGTGTTAAGGATTTGAAGTCGAAGACAGGAAGGGTTGAAGCAATGATTCGTAATGATTCAGAGTACGATGTTATTGTTCTCGTTTCAGAAAATAAAAGTGGTGGAAATGTACACTCTATGTTTTTAAGGGCAGGTGAGATAAAAGTCTTTGATATTGATGAGGAGAACACCTTGACTTTGGTTGCGGGGAATACATTTCACGATTACTCGCCACCGAACATAACAGCGGACGAGTTGCCCTCAGCCTCATTCAAACATCATTTTTGTGATATAGACATGAATTATGGCAAGTCGATTAACACGTCGTACGTGCTGAAAAGATTAAATGGGGGCAAAACCAAATTTATGGTGACTGGAGATTTGGGAGGATCGTTTGCCTTGTTGGACATTTACAACGTGTTGGAATTCCTATAGCAATGGCATAACTGCTTTTAGTACCTTTGCAGCATGATTTTATACAATGTAACGGTAAGTATTGACGAACAAATCCATGAAGATTGGTTGGATTGGATGAAGTCAAAACACATTCCAGATGTAATGGCAACAGGTTGTTTTATAGAAAGTCGAATTTTAAGAGTTCATGGAGAGGAAGAGGGCGGAAAAACATTTGCAATTTCCTATTTGTGTAGAACTCAGGAAGAATATGACCGATATCAAGAAGAGCATGCTGCGGCACTCCAACAAGAACATACTGGGAAATTCAGTGGCAGGTTCGTAGCGTTCCGAACTTTATTGACAGTTCTCGAAGAATTTAAAGGATGAGTGTAAGACCAAAAAAACACTTGGGTCAACACTTTTTGACGGATAAAAATACCTGTCAAAAGATTGCCAAGCAATATACCGCGCATCAAGGGTGTAAAAAGGTACTGGAAATAGGCCCAGGAATGGGAGCATTGACAGAATATTTGCTCGAAGATGGTCTCGACGTTTGGGCAATGGAGATTGACAGAGATAGCGTTCCTTACCTCAAGGAACACTTTCCAGCATTGAAGAATAAGATTTTCGAAGCCGATTTTCTAAAGTCGGATTTGAACGAATTCATGGGCAGCGAACCTTTTGGAGTCGTAGGGAATTTCCCTTACAACATATCCTCACAGATTTTGTTTAAGTGCCTTGAATATCGCAATCAGATTCCAGAAATAATGGGCATGTTTCAAAAAGAGGTTGCTCAACGAATTGCTGAAAAACCAGGATCTAAGCAGTACGGTATTCTGAGCGTTTTTATTCAGGCATATTATGATATAACGTATTGCTTTACGGTTGATGAACATGTTTTTAGTCCACCACCCAAAGTAAAATCTGGTGTTATTCGCTGCGTTCGAAATGAGCGGCAACATCTACCTTGTGATGAAAAACTGTTCGTTAGGGTGGTGAAAATGAGCTTTAACCAACGCAGAAAGACAATTCGTAATTCGATCAAACCTCTGCTGGAAGGGAAAACGATAGATCATGAATATTTAGCCTTGCGCCCCGAGGTACTTTCTGTAGATCAGTTTATTGAGTTGACGCAAATGGTTGAGCAGATTACAGCTTAATTGCTATTGAAGTAAATTGGCAAATATCAGGCGGGTGAAAATGATACGAGACTCACTAGCTTGATTAGAACCAATTCAAATAGAAACAAATCCGCCAAAACCATGGCTGTTTCTGAAAAAATGATTTTATTTGTACTAACCATAAGTAAGTAGAGTTATGACATTATTGGAATTTTTTAATGGATTAGGAGACATTTTTCTTTGGACATTTCAGATGTTTGAAATGATAGGGAACTCATTTAACTACACACTCATCGTGCTTGGTTTCGTTGGATTGTTCATTTGGTTGAACAAGCAACGTAAGTATAATCAAGAGGCAGAGAACAACCCTGACCAACTTAAGTAAGAAACAAACTATCAATATAGTAAAGGTTGCCATTTGGCAGCCTTTTTTTGTGCGCACTAAAACTGATTTCGTACATTTACATATGGGCTCAATAAGCGTTATCGTTACGGCAGGAGGTATTGGAAAGCGAATGAAATCGGATTTGCCTAAGCAATTTCTGTTGATTAGTGAGAAGCCAATCTTGATGCGCACCATTGAACAGTTTTATCGTTTTGATCCCACAATTCAACTTATTCTTACCCTTCCCGAGGATTGGAAAACGTATTGGGAAGATTTGCTTTTAGAACATGATTTTAAAATTCCTCACAGGGTCGTATCGGGTGGTGATGAGCGTTATCATTCTATAAAGAACGCATTGTTTTATTGTCATGGAGACTATATCGCAGTCCATGATGGAGTTCGCCCCCTAGTTGGCTATAAGACCTTAAAAAATTGTTTTGAAAGTGTGAAGGAAAACGATGCTGTTATTCCTGTTCACGCTGTGACGGAATCACTTCGGAAAAAGGAAAATGGTGAAACGGTGGCGGTATCTCGTACCGACTATTTGCTTGTACAAACGCCTCAGTGTTTTAAGAAGTCTGTTCTGATGAAAGCTTATGAACGACCGTATCACAACAGTATTACCGATGATGCGAGTTTGGTTGAAGAAGCAGGATTTACTATTACGACAATTGAAGGCAATCCAGAGAACATTAAAATCACTTCTCAGATGGATCTGAAGTACGCTGAGATGTTTCTTAAATGATGAGGTATAAGGTTCGTTAAAATAACCAAAAGTCAGGTCTAGGAATTGCAATATTGATATCTTTACGGCCTATTCAAGTGAAACATGAAAGTTACGGATCATCTTAAAGAAGCAGAGGGAACCTTATTTTCCTTTGAAATATTGCCTCCACTGAAAGGAAAAAGTATTCAATCAATTTTTGATGGAATTGATCCACTAATGGAGTTTGCTCCTAAGTTTGTGAATGTAACCTATCACCGTGAAGAGTACATTTACAAGGAACGTGAGAACGGACTCCTTGAAAAAATAGCTATTCGAAAGCGCCCAGGAACAGTGGGAATTTGTGCGGCAATTATGAATAAGTACGATGTGGACGCGGTTCCGCATTTAATTTGTGGAGGTTTTAGTAAAGAAGAAACGGAAAACGCACTGATCGACCTTCAGTTCTTAGGAATTGATAATGTATTGGCGCTTAGAGGAGATTCGATAAAGACAGAATCAAATTTTCGCCCACACAAAGACGGACACAAATTTGCAGTGGATCTCATTGAACAAATGGGGGAAATGAATGCAGGAAACTATCTAATGGACGACATTAAATTGGAGCCAACAGATTTTTGTATTGGAGCCGCTGGATATCCAGAAAAGCACTTCGAAGCAATGAACTTAGCCACAGATCTTCAATATTTGAAAGCGAAGGTAGATGCAGGAGCTGAATATATCGTTACGCAAATGTTTTTCGATAACAAGAAGTATTTTGATTTTGTAGAGGCCTGCAAAGCTATTGGAATCAATGTTCCTATTATTCCAGGATTGAAACCAATTAAGTCTTTGAATCACATTTCATTCTTGCCAAAATTCTTCCATATTGACTATCCAGAGGAATTGGCAAAAGAATTATTGAAATGCAAAGACAATGCAGCAGTAAGTCAGGTTGGAATTGAATGGGGAATACAACAATCCAAAGAACTTAAAGAAGCTGGGGCACCATGCATTCACTATTATACCATGTCAAATTCAGCGTCGGTTAAATCCATTGCGAAAGAAATATTTTAGACTATGAAAAAGCTTATTTTAATGTTGGGACTTCTGGCGCTTACTTTACCGACATTTGCTCAGGAGAAAGAAGGTGGAACGGAGACAACAACCACCGAGAAACAAAAGAAGGACAAGCCAAAAAAAGAGAAGAAGTCTAAAAAGAAGAAGACGAGTATAGACCTTACAAATGTATTGGTTATTGGTCAGCTTGATAATTCAGAAGACCGTTATTCCTTGGAGATTAATTTGACACAGATGTTTACATCTGCAGGAGTGAAGACTATACCGTCATTGAATATCCTCAAATTGGGAGGTGATGCTATCATTTTGGCATCTGATTCAATGAAGCAAATACTCGCAAGCCAAGGAATTGACACGTATGTGATTGTTTCTGTAAGAGGTTATGACAGAAGGTTCAAGGTGTCTGCTAAGCAACAGAATTTTAGTGAAGCGCTAGAGGCAGCTAGCTTGTTCGATCTGTATCGTCAGGACATTGTTTCAATAAGTTTCGAATTCAAATTTTTCCGTGGTGGTGAGTTTGTTCATGGAGACATCATTAAGTGCGGAAACATCAGTGACCGCGAAACAGTATTGAAGCGCTTCCGATCAAAGGTGACTAAGAAGATTGGGAAGAAGTGGACATCCAAATAAGGACCACTTATTTTCGAACGAAGATTCCTTTTATGCTTACCAGGTTTAGCGGGAACTCCAATATCACATGGAGGAAGCTAAAGAAGAGTGCGAAGACAAAGCCTGCGCGGTAATCGTAGTAGAACAACCCCAAGAGTATAATCCACGCAAACCCAATGGTCAACGAAGTTTTGGTCGTCAGGCTTTTGTGCCAACCAATTATCGACGTTTTTGAAAACCAATTCAGGTAATGATAGAGATATATAAAGGAGATGAACATCATTAGTTTTAGCTCCAAGGTCTCATAGAAATAGAAGGATTTACCATCTGAAACCCCCATAAATTGTGCGAATTTCGTTGGTGTCGAGTGTAAATTGTTTTCTAAG
>CAJQJL010000108.1 GCA_905478665.1 uncultured Flavobacteriales bacterium | reverse complement strand
AAGTGAAACCTGCACCAGCCATTTGGGAAGGTATCAATACAGGTATCGAACAAGTTATGGTGCTTAGAAAATCAGTGCGTCAATTCTGGATGCGTGCCGTTGGTGCTTCAATGATCTTTGCGCTCATTCCTTCTCTTCTTGCCGACTTTCAAACTGAATCTTTCGCAATTAACGAAACTAGCGTTACACCACAATTAGCCGCTCTTTCTTTAAGCCCTGCGGCAGTAGAAGTTCAGAACGATAATATTGCAGCTTCGACAGCGACAAATCGCCTTAGCCAATCTCAGGAAAACGTACCGTTGACGAACACTTTACTTGCCAACAACAATCTTCTTGAAAGATCGGAAATTGAGGTGCCAGCGAATGCTGCACAACAAGAAACGAATGTCACTTCGAATAATCGAATGCATATATCAGCACTCCCTGTAAACGCAATTAGTCTGTTAGAACAAGAATCAACTACACCTGTTCTATATGAGCGTTCAGAAGAGAATCCAAAAATTAAAGGATCAAAGAGAGGTTTATGGAATGTGGGAGGAAGTGTCAGCTTTCAACATTCCACTTTGTACAACCCAACTACTCAAAGAGGGAATGATCAGCAAAGCAACATTAAGAACTTATCAAGTTCCGCCACTTCTTATAATTTATCAGTTGGAAGACGCATATCAAACTTGGGAACCGTTCAAGCTACCGTCACTCTAAACGATAAAAAATCTCAAAACTTCATGGATTTCGTGGGTTCACAATACCTCGAGAAAAGTCTTGATCTTACATACCAGTCCGTAAATGTTTCATACAGTCATTCGCTGTTTGCCAATCAAATGAAAGGCAGAATTGGAATTGAAATGAGTGCTGGACTATTTGCTAGCTACCTCAGTAAAATTGAAGAAAAATGGGGTGATGAAGAGCGCTCTTTGCTTAGCGACGGATTTAAAAAGTTTGATCTTGGCGGGAGAATTGGAATTGATGGTGTTTATAGCCTACACCCTTCACTAGACATGAAGCTGGGCTTATTCTACAACAATGGTTTCTTAAACATCTTCAAGGGTGTTGATGGTATTCCAGCGCATTTCTACAGAACGATTACTTCGTCGTATGGAGCAGCCATTGGACTGCGCTACAATTTGTAGGATCAGCCAAAGCATTAATCTTTTATTCTGTTCTTCTCGTCACGATCGATGGTTTTTCCAGCCATGTTTTGGTTCTTTAGCTTGCCGAAATCCCACGTCAGCCCTAAGGTAAGTGCACGCGTATCTGTTCTAGAAGTATAGCTCACATTAAACTGCTCCAATTGCGATTCTGCCGATTCGATTTCTTGAAAGAGTGCATCAAATACGCTGAATCGAACCGTGAACTGGTCTTTGAAAAACTTGCGCGTTATACTTCCTCCCAATGATTGATACGGTCTAACTACAAAAATACCCTGCGAACCAGGCGAAACATAATCATAGGTTAATTCAAGATTGAAGAGATTCTTAAACCTAAATTCATTGTACAAACTAACATACCATGTCGGTTCGTTGCTTACCAATAAAGTCGCATTATCGGTGTATGTGTACTTATTGATGTCATAACCAAAAGCATTAAACGTTGTCCACCACGTGAGTTCGTAAGGTATAACTAGTCCAATGGAATAAGTTTCGCTCCAATCTATGTTTTGGACAATCGCACTGAAAGTATTTGTACCATTGTTCTTTTCTACTGTCAAAAACATCGGATCTTTGGTTTTGTTGTAACCCAACTTAATGGACGCATATTCCATATAGATCAAACTCACCTCAGCACTGTTTGAATAGGCTGGGAGCAACTGTGGATTTCCCCGAAATGAAGACAACGAATCAATGAAGTTGATGAATGGATCGAGATCTTGATACGACGGACGAGCAATTCTGTAGCTATAGGTTGCGCCCAATATCAAATCATCCGAAAGCTTGTAACTCATTTGAACATTTGGAAACAGATTGTGGTAGTTTCTATCCACTACACCTTGACCAGAAAGTAAAGAGTTTCCTTTTGTTGTCGTCCATTCATAGCGAACACCCAATTGATACGAAAACTTCTTGATTTGTCCAGCCAATTCACTATAACCTGCAAGGATGTTTTCTGTGTAATCGAATTCGTTGTATAAACTTGAATCTGTGACCCACTGGCTATTCTGGTAATATTGAAAATTGACTCCACTGCCGTTGGTGACATAACCATTTTTCACTCCCAAACTGAGGTTGTTGTTATTCTTAAACTTCTTCGTGTAATCGAATTGACCAGCCAGTACGTCAATGTTGTTGAAGTTTTCGCTGAGAAATGAATTCACTACAGGCGTTCCAAAGTTTGAAGATTGACGGATGTTACTGGAGTTTTTTAAATCATAGGTCGAGTATTGTCCTGTAAGTCGCAATTCACTTCCCAAAGTATCCAGGGATCGATAATAACCTGATGAGACGGAATAAACAAATCGCTTTTGTGAACCCTTTGTCTCGCTATCCAATGTTCCCACTTGCGTATCGTCCTCAAAAATTCTGTTGGTATTTATGGTGTTGATCTCCGTATTCGGGATGTACATGTTATAATTGACAAAAACAGTGTTCAGTGAATCCAATCGGTAATCAGTATCAAGGTAGAACCACGTATTGAATTTATGTTTGGAAGCTTTATCTACATCGTTATCCATCACCGTTATTGGCGTTCCATAGATTTCTCGGTGGTACTTTTCTTTCTCGTGTAGCGTTCCTGCATATTGTCCAGCCGAAGCGTACAAGGAAAACCATTTCTTTCGCAAGCTAAACTGACCTCTGTACCAAAGATTGGAATCTGTTCGTTGAATTCCGCGAACAGACAAACTTCCCTGATAACCGTCCATTGCACCTTTTTTGGTGATAATCTCAATGACTGCATTCCCTTCAGCATCATAACGCGCTGATGGACTATCAATGACTTCAATTCTAGACACGTCATTAGCAGAAATCGCAGAGAGCATCTCCACTGAATTAATCCGTTGTCCATCCAGATAGATAATCGCGGCACCCTTCCCTACTACAGAAACGCTGCTGTTGGATCGAACAATTACATTTGGTGCACTTCTCAATAAATCCAAAAGCGAACCTCTTTCACTCAAGATGGTTCCTTCCACATTCACAATGAGTTTGCCTACCTGTCGTTCAAACATCGGCTTCACAAAGACGACATCTACTCCTTCCAAATTTTGCACAGAAACTTTCAATTGAAACGTCCCCAGATCGATCAAACTATCCGCTCCAGGTGTCAACAATTTGTGCTCGAAAAAAGGCGTGTAACCAGTTGCCGTGACTTTAAAAAGTATATCTGTTTCTTCCAGTCCATACAGCTCAAAAGCCCCGTCCCAAAAATGCGTACCCTTTATAACAGAGGAATCTGCTGGAGATAGAATAATCACATTTCCAGACTCTATGTTCACTCCATTGGAATCAACAATACCACCCTTGATTCCAAAAGTTTCTTGTGCAGAAAGAATGAGAGGCGTACACAGTATACAGAATAGTAAAAAGGTATTTTTCAGACTTTCCATTAGTTGTTCAGGTATTTAGCGATAAAAAATAACGATCGTCAGTTTCAGTCGACATCATGAACGATTTCATCTCCTTTTTGTTACATCCGCGCCAAAAGAATGAGCATACGTATCCTGAGAAAGAATATTTCACGCAAATATGCCTTCCTTCAAAGACGTCGAGGAAAATCGTTTTTTAATTATTACTAGATTCTAAGAAGCTCCGTTAAGAGAAAACGACCCTATGTCAGTTGAAGTAGGGTTCTTCTCATCATAGTCAACTGCGATATTGCAAATAACCGCTGATGGGTATATTTGGTGCAGCTCAAAATTCCCTTCATTCAAGGCATCCTGCGTTCCGTAATACCCTGAAGACATTGATAACCACCTGAACTCACAAAGGCTTTGGTCTCTAAGTGTGTTCACAACCAATCCTGAGCCATACGCCCCGACTTTATAATCACCGCCTAAACTCGCAAATGCTTTTGCTACACCTTCAAAATATGGAACAATATTACTCTGTACCTCAGCGTCATTTGGGTTATAATCAACAGCGAAATAAATAGCTGAACCTGCTGGTTGACCAATTGTATTTTTCGCCCAATTAAAAGCGCTCACGCCAGCATCGTATCCTAACTGTTCCGAGAAAAATTGAGTAGAGTCTTGCACTAATTGAAAAACAACAGCAATTTGAAGACCTCCAGCAGATAATGCTTGAGCCTCTTGCAGCTCCAAACGTTTTTGAGGAAGGGTTGTGGAATTCCCGTTGTTGTAATAACGAATAACGGTTCCTACACCTTCGTTTTTGAGACAATCAATTATGGCAGAAGTATCCCAAGGTGTGTCGATAAGTTTCATAGTTTTTATGGTTTGGTTAATTCCTTTTTACTGCTTTAGTATTAGGAGTTACAAATTAACATGGATTAATCGGCACGAACAAGGGTATAAATACCTGAATTTGCTTTATTAAGGCTTGCACCTACCCTACTGTATTTTAAGAACGACTTAGACTCCAATCAACTTTCTGAATCTGAGAATTCCGCCAATGAATACGATGTAGAAGTAATAAATCCCTTTGCGGATAAATCTTGGAAACCGTTTCAGGCGAGGGTATTTTTGATTCACGAATTGCATGCGAATTCCTGCCAGTACTTTGCGACAAATACGGTGTCTTTTTGATTCAAACTCAGGACGAAGCACATCTAACAGAAGCACGTACCGTTGTTCTTTTGATAAATTCCATGCAGAATGTAGTGCCGCATCGTTGAAGATCAACACTCTCCCCTCTTGCCATTCACGTGTTTCTTCGTTTACCTTAAATCCACATACAGGTGGTTTTGCGGGAATTTTTAATCCCAAGTGACAACGATAGATCGCATTTGTGTCTCCACGATGTTCATGAATTTCGGTCGTTGGTTCCAAGATGCTAACGGACGCAGATAGGAGATTCGGAATTTTCGCAAGAATGTCCATTGTTTCAGGGCATGTAATCCTATTCTTCTTCAGTTCCCAATCCCAAAACTTGAACCCAAACGCCTTCCATTTTTGCGGAGCAGACACCATTGATTTATTGAAATAGGGTTCAATACGATCGTTATGCTCTTGAATAAAGTGATTAATCTCTTTGGCAATTACCGTCCAATTATCTTCCAGATTTTTAACCCACGGAAAATCCTTCGAATCATAGAATCCGAGGTTTTCTTCTGTCAATTTTCTTCCTGAAGAAGAAAACCAAAGTTCGGGTTTGACGTTTGCCGTTTTCATCGCTTCTGCAAATTACAAAATGAAAAATGATTAACTCAAAACATTCTATATTTGTTGGATGAGTGAACAACGACAAATAGTTGAACCGGTAGATCTTCCAATTGTCTTCATTTTGGGAAAAGGTCGTTCAGGAACCACTCTTCTTCAGACCATGCTGGATGCGCACCCGAATACGATTGCACCGATTGAATCGAGGTTTGTTGTTCATTTTAAAAATCGGTATGGACAAGTTACCAAGTGGACGTCCGATCGCAAATCGGCTTTCATACAAGACGTTCTAGAAGAACAAAAAATCAAATTTTTCTGGGAAATCGACGTGCAAGCATTAATGGAACGAATCAATCAACTTCCTGAGGATACTAGCTATGCCAACCTATGTGAACAAGTCTTTGGTTCTGCAATTTCCTTCTTTCCAAAGGAAACGCCTAAAATTATCATTGATAAAAATCCAATTTATGCAATGCTGACTCCGCACATACTTGATGTTTTCCCTAACGCCCGTTTTATTCACATGGTTCGCGATTATAGAGCTAGTTCAAGTTCTGTGTTAAGGCTCAGTAATAAAATGCAAGCACGTCAATTGGGCTTTCGATGGCTGGTATCCAATCAAGAGATCGAAAAGTTAAAAGCGAAGCTGCCTGAAAGATTTCAAACTTTGCGCTACGAAGACCTATTGCAACAGCCAGAAATAGAACTGAAGAAATTAACGTCCTTTCTGGGTATTGATTATCATCTGGACATGTTGAAATTTCACGAAAACATTCAAGCGCATTTCGGTGAATACCTAGAACGTTCACCTTCCGCAGAAATAAAGAAACTCAGAGAGCTAGGATCAACAACAGTTCATAAGAACTTGTCAAAACCGCTCGACCCTTCGTTCATAGATAAATGGAAAACAACCTTGAGTGATAAAGAAATTGAAGATCTTGAATTGGTTTGTGGGGAATTTGGAAAACGTTACCAATATGAAACGAAAATTGATAATGGCACTATTCCTTCCTTATCTTTTGGAGCAAAAATACATCGGGATAAACTAAGATTGTACTACCGCTTACCAATTAGGTTGCGGGAATTAAAAAGCAAACCGAATTTGGCGTACCTTGAAACGAATGGCTGAGAACGTATTCATATTGTCTATGGGCAGGTCGGGTACGACGCTTTTACAGAATATCCTCGATGCTCATCCAACTATTGTTAGTCCGCCTGAGTCCTATTTTATGCTTCACTTGTACACGAAGTACAAAAACAAAACTGTGTGGAGTGATCAGGACATTGTCCAATTTATTGATGACCTATACACCGATCGGCCTTTTCGTCTTGTATGGAAACTGGAAAGATCTGAGGTAGAAGCATCATTTAAAGCAGCGGAAAAAATCACGTCTTTCGCTGAGGCATGTAATGTTGTTCGTACAAGCTTTCATCAGGCTTATAAAATTGATCAACTCCAAATTCTTGGTGATAAAAACCCCTCGTATACGCAGTTTACAAAACGAATCATGCGCGTTTATCCAAAGGCAAAAGTGATCCATATGATTCGCGACCCAAGAGGTACGGCCAACGGGCATATTCATACGTTCAAACGCACGGATATTCTGGCAATTGGAACTATTTGGAGCTATACTAATCTTCGGATCAAACGACTCAGCATTCAATACCCCAATCAATATTACCTGCTCAAGTACGAGGATTTAGTTGACAATCCCAAGATGGTAATTCAGGATCTTTGTACATTCTTAGCAATAGACTTTAGCGAAGATATGTTAGCGTATCGGGAGCGTGTTGTTGAGCAATTTGATGAATATACGGAGCACTTCAAAGACAAGCACAGAAGTTTGCTAAAACCAATTGACCCAGCCATTGCAGAAAAATGGAAAACCTCAATGACTAAAAGTCAAATCAGACAAATTGAATACACCACACATCGGGTGGCGAAGCAATTTGGTTATGTGTTTGATCGACCAAAACCAACGCTTGGAATGCTCTTCAAGCAACCCATTTCTTCGTTGAAATTGATGGTAGGATTCACTATTCTTAAAGTCTATTTCGCTGTGCCTTTTGCCGTTCGGAAATGGGTATTGAACATCCGCAGTAAACGGACAGATCACAAATTTCAGAACTAGGCTTTTTCACTTTTTGGTGGAACTTCAGCCAGCTTTGACTTAGACTTCTTTTTATTTAAATAATCATCCAGACGACCTGTTTGCGCCAATTGAATCAAATTAATGTCCTTTTTTGCCAGCTTCATTGAGCCTCTTAAAGTCGGGTTGCGCGCCCATAAATCCAAAAAGAAATACAGTGGAGATTGCCTCATACAATGAAATGGAGGCAGCCAACGATAACCGACACCAATTGAATCTGAAGGGTTTTTAACCGCGTGCCACCAATAAGGCGGATTGTAGAATACATCGCCTTCCTTTAATTCAACATGCATCCGATCAATGTATTTAAACAAGGGGAATTTCTCGTAATCTGGCTCGAAAGGATTGAACGCCCCACCTTGCCGAGAACTCACACTTCGGTAAATGTTCTGTGCTGGATCTGGATCGAAAATCAACGTATAATAAGGTGGGTAAAGGTACCATTCCTTTCCACCATGTGCTTGTGTAAACAAATTGCAGCTAAACGCATTGTGAAGTGGCGTGTACGAGTCTTTTCCTCCAACAAACACTTGGAAATTTTCACCGACCGTCATTTTATGACGTGCTTTCAAAATCCAATCGTAATCAAAATCCTTGATGTGTTCAGGATGACGTTGAAGCAAAGGGTAGAAACGGTAATACTTCCCCTCTCCTCTTCGAATCCCGTCCAGCACATCCTTTAGCAAGAGATTCTCGTAAGGATCTTCAATCGCTTCGTGATTGATGAACAGAATTTCCTCATCGCCATACAACTCTTTGAAGTAATCCAATGACCAGTCCTTCACACAATTCCACTCCTTTGCCTTCCCTTCCAAAATTACAGGAATTCCTTTCCGCACGTACTCTCTTTTAAATTCCTTTAAAGTCAAGTCTTTTCTTCGTTCAATCTCAAAAGTTTGTCCAACGGTTCCGCTTTCCTTTAGACGGTTGTGAATTTTTGAATACAACCTTCTCCTCGATTTATTGTGCCACCTGAAGGTTCTATCTCTCCCAATAAAACGATCGAGAAACTGGTAGTAACCATATTGAAGCCTTTCACGCGATTTGAAGATTTTCCTGTAATTCATGTTATCAATCTATTTAGCTTCCTTCTTGCTCTTTAAATACTCATCCAGTTTCCCGAATTCGGCGAGATGAATTAGGTTGATGTCTTTTCGATAAAGTTTATAAGCTTTCCAAAACGGTGGATTGACAGCACATAAATCTAAAAAAGAATACAACCGCGAAATTTTAAACATCTGGAACGGAGCGAACCAGCGATATCCAACACCAATGGACTCGCCAACATTTTTCACAGCGTGCCAATAAAACGGTGGATTCCAAAGCACATCCCCTGGTTTTAAATGCACTGAATATCCATCAATGTATTTATAGAGCGTGTAAGGCGTTTCGAAGTTCGGATCAAAAGGATTGAAAGGCCCTTCAGTTGTTTTGTATGGAGCTCCACGATAGACATTTCGAATAGGATCTGGATCAATAACTGGAACATAGTAATTGGGATACAACACCCATTTTTTTTCACCGTGGGTCTGAACAAACAGGTTGCATTGGTTTGCGTTGTGCAAGGGTGTTACTGTTCCTTCTCCACCGATAAAAACTTGAAACGCCTCGAACCAGGTTACCTTATTTCGTCTTGCGCGCAACCATTTATAATCAAAATCCTTCAGATGCTCAGGATGCCTTTCTAACAATGGATAAAACCTGTAATAGCTACCCTTTCCTTTTTTTATCTCATCAATGGCATCACCCAATGTTGTTTTCTTGTATTCATTTTCCATGTACTCTTGATCGGCCATGACAATTTCATCTTCTCCGTGGAGATTTTTGAAATAATCGAAGGACCAATGCTTCACACAATCCCAATCAGCCGCTGCACCTTCCATCACGACAGGAATCCCCTTCTTTACATAATGCTTTTTAAACTCTTTTAAGGTCAAGTCCTTTCTTCTTTCAACAGGAGTAATCTTCCCCTCTCCGCTTTCCTTTAATTGTTGATGGAGTTTTTTATAATACTTAACTCTCCCTCTCCTGTGCATTTTAAAAGATCTTTTCCTTCCTAGAAAATGATCCATAAACTGATAATATCCGTATTGAAAACGCATACTCCATTTTATGTTTCTTTTAAAATTTTGCATTGAATAAATTTATCAATTGTTATTTGATATAGGAATGCTTTTGATGACTATTTTCTCAATCTCTTGTGTTTTTCCATCTACAATAAATGTCTTCTTCAAATAGACCTTAACCATTCTTATTTTACCTTGATCTTCATACATTTTGCCATCAGGAAAATTATAAATATGTTGCGGTGCATCAATTAGGTGTCTGTTCTGAGACTCCCCAAGGTACTTATTGTAATTCGTAAAAAAGGTCTTGATGAAATTTGTGTGTACTTCATTACGCTCTTTGGAGTAGTAATTCTTTCCAAAATCACGTTCAAGAAGTGGCAATTCGGCTAGATCGGATGCATTGATTGCATGAGATAATTTGTGTTTAAATGTGTATCCGAATCCTGTAATTTTTATCCGTTTATCATCGACTAAATACAAAAATTTATCATGAAAAAACACTTGATGATAGGGGTTGAAAAGGTTCTTAGATGTTGCATACTCTTCTCCGTTCTCGAGCACTACCGTGTATTCAAAAGTCTGATTGAATTTTGTGTCTAACCAACCAATACTAAATGTAGAAAGCCAAAACCCTGCCGTTGGAATAAGGAACAGAGAGATTTTGAAAAATTGAGGTGTAAACACTTTTAGTGATTCTTTATAGAAAATGAGAATTCCGATTGTTACAAGATCAACTATCATCCACTTCCAAAATAAGATGCCACCAAAATAGAAGATAGAGAAGTGAAAGAGGATAAGCAAAGAGATCACAATTATGGACACACGACGTTTGTACAGTAAAAACAAGGCTAAAAACTCGAGGAAAAGAACTAAAAATTGAAGGATTACTTTGTTGTTTCCAACCCATGAAATAAGATGTGCTGGAACAACCCACCCTCTTTCACTTCCATTAATAATCAGGTAGTGAAGTGGATTATCGGTAAACCACTCGTGTCCGTGTGGAGAAATTCTGATTTTACCAATGGCCGTTGCAAAATAGCTCGCCGCAATAACGATGAGAAAGAAATAGAACAACCACGTTTTCGAAATTTTTATTCGCGTTCTTATCAAAAGAAAGGTGATCAACAAAACATAAAAGTCAAACAGGATTTTTTTATCAAAAAGAGGGAATCCACCGATGGGGAAATCAAATTGAGCACGGAACAAAAGGCTAATCATTAAAAAACCAACAGCAGATATAGGGTGCACCCATATAAGTGCCAGAAAGACGACCATCAATAAACGTTCAAGCAAGAAATAATTGTCTAAATAATAATTGTAATCATACGTCAATAGTTCCCAGCAAAGGATAAAACCAGGAATGATAAAGAGGAGTTTCAACGTATTGCCAATCTCCATCTCCTTCCATGAAATTCGCTTCCGATGAACGAATAGGTAGATGAAAACAATCAGTCCTAAATAGGTGGCTGGACTTTTAAAACTCGAGATAAAAAAGGAAAAATCTAAATACGGCTGTAATTTTAAAAAGTAGATATTCAGATCATAATTAAGAACCAGAAATTCATTCCATTTAGGCGCCAAATTATTAAAGAAGAAAAAGAAACTTCCGTAAAATACGGTCGAAATTAATTTGAACAAGAGGATAAATCCAAGCGCAGTGACAAACTTTCGGTAGCGTTCATTTATTCTACTCAACCCTTTGCTCAACATTAATGTTCTCTTTTTTCCATTTTCAAGGGCAAGTTAGAATAACCACATTAATCAAAATAGGATATTCGACGGTCAGTTTACTGATTTCTTATCACTAACGTGCAACCAGTCTTCCTGATTCAATAATTGTATCCGCTTTTTTCAATTGGTACATGTAAATGCCATTACTCCAATTGTCGCGTTGAATCGTTAAATGAGTGGAATGAATGTTATTCTCCTCATACACAACTCTACCTGCAAGATCCTTCATTACAAATGTGAGCTCTTGGTTTAACAAAACCTGCGGAACTTCTAGAATAATTACATCTTCAAAAGGATTCGGATAGACATTTATCTGATACGTATTGCTCAAATCACTTGTGGATACTGTTATCCCTTCTATAATCGTTAGGCTCTGATTGACTGCAACATTCGTGAAGGTTTCAATAGTCCCTCCTGGCCAAGTAACTTCCATCGTATCTATCATCACATGACCACCTAAACCAAAATGAGCGATAGGACTATCTGAAGACAAGTGACTAGAACCTGCATTGATTTCTCGAATTAAGCTACGGTTACCAATTACAACCCGCACGCGTGCACCAATAGCATTGAAATTACTCAATGTTCCTTGCAATTGAACTTTCACCCAACTATTGTCATTCACCTCATCATTTCTAAACAACTGCACCCTTGGCGACTCATTCACTCCGTAGCCGTCGTAGTGAACTTGATTGACAACGACTAAATCCAGATCGCCATCGTTATCATAGTCAAACATCACAGAGCCTCTTCCTCGTTGCGGATCATTCAATCCAGTTAGTGTTGAAACTTCGTTAAATGTTCCATTACCATTGTTGCGATACATCACGTTGTAATTCAAAAACGTGTCTACCATATTATACATAGGCATCATTGGATTAAGCGACCCATTGCAGACAAAAAGATCTAGGTAAGTATCATTGTCAAAATCTAAAAAGTTAGTTCCCCATCCTACAGAAGACTTGTACAAAGGAACATTCCATCCTGTGTTGGCTGTCCCTGTTGCCAAGGTGACATCATCGAAAGTTCCATCCCCATTATTCTTGTACAGGATATTCGTGTCCAAATCTGTGACGTAATAGTCGAGCCAGCCGTCTTCATTGTAATCACCAACTGCAACTCCCATTCCATTGATTGCCGCGTTCGTGCCGCTATTGGCTCCTTCGTCTGAAAAAATATCGGTAGGAAACTCGTTGCGGTACATTGTATTTGGCTTCGTTTTCTTTCCAAAATCGTTGGCTATATAAATATCCAAATCATTGTCCAAATCGTAATCTGTAAAAACTGTCGCCCATCCACAACCGGAATCGACAACTGCTGTTTGCAATGCCAAATCAGTGAAGGTACCATTGCCGTTGTTCACGTATAGAAAACTTGGTGAACCTGGTCTTAACGGTCCAAGTCCGCCTGTAGTCGCAGAATCCAAAATACTGTATACCGGCACTCCTAAAAAGTTTAAGACGTAGATATCAAGTAAACCATCGTTGTTGTAATCGCCAAAAGCTGCAGAAGTACTAAAAGAAGTATCAGCGCCTGTTAGAGATGAAACCGAAACATCCGTGAAGGTTCCGTTTCCATTGTTCTTGTATAATAAATTGGGAGCCCAGGCATTAAAATTATCAGCGCGGCAGCGAGAGGTTAAGTACAAATCAGCCCAACCGTCGTTATCAAAATCACCCGCAATAGCGCCCATGGTTAGCACAGAATCCGTTTTTCCCATTCCGGCACCAGCAATCACATCCGTAAACGTGCCATCACCATTGTTCATGTACAATGCATCTGGATTCACCCCTCCGACAACGTAAAGGTCTTCCCATCCATCATTATTGAAATCAATTACTGCAGCGCCACCTCCAAAGTGAAAGTCTCCAAAATCAAATACTTGGTCAATTCCACTCGCAGAAGAAACTTCTGAAAAGGTTTGGGCAGAGGATGCTAAAGCACCTAATATAAAACAAGTTAAAAGCAGTGATCGATTTTTCATCTAGTGTAGGTTTTATCATTTCAAGCAGTAGTGTGCTTGCATTTTACGCAACGAAATTACGCTAAATCAGTCAATATTGCAAAACGAAAAACACAGACGAAACATGAGAAATACGTAGCAAAAAAAACTAGGTGTATCCGATTTTTTCCATGATTTCATTTTTCAGATAGTCAGGTAATTTTCGATAAAGCTTTTCATAATTCTCACTATCAACATCTATATCATCCCAAGAAAGATCTGTAAGATCCTTGGAAATTTTTTTGACTGTCTCTCTTATTTTTGCCGCATTCTGCAAATAGCTCTCTTTGGTGAGCTCCATTAACACCCTATTTGAGTCTTTCAATTTTTCAACGATGTGATACCCTAAATCCAAATTGTATTTCACAGCTCTTGGATTATCTGTTCTCACTTCGGCAATTGTTTTATCCATTTTCATGATCAAGAATGTAAGATCAGCCATACAAACAGACGCAATTACAGGAACGTGTGAACCGATGTATCTTTCATCCCAGATAAACATCCCACCTTCGGCAACTCTTCCGCTGTAGGAGTGTATTTTTCCATTGATCAGCCCTATCTTTTCTCCGTTGTAAGAAATAACAAAATAATAGTTGAGCTCATTGTTAATGGAGTCGAACCACTCTTTTTGTTCTTGTTCTGAAATCGTTTTTTGGTAAAACATCTTCTCTTGAATTTCAGGAGAATTTCGTTTGATTCTGACCAGCTCAATATCTTCTTCGGTGAGCCTTTTTAGAACTATGCCATATTTTTCAATAATCATAGTTTCGTATCCTTAATCGAGTAGGAAGGCTTATTATTTAAAGCCACAAAAATATTGCTCAGGTATTTTCCAATAATACCAAAGCTGATTAGAATAATACTTGTAGAAAAGAGAATGGTAACAATGATCGCCGTAAAGCCTGTTACACCGACGCCGAAAAACGCTTTCCGAATAAAAAACAAGATTCCAAGAATAAATGTAATAGCCGAAAGGGTAACGCCCGAATAGGTCATCAATTTCAAAGGAACAGTACTGTAATTGAAGGAAAGTTTCACAACCATTCTTAACAGTTTAAAAGGCGTATATCCACTTTTGCCGATCTTTCTAGGATGATGTTCTACCGTTACAAATTGAATGTGATTCGTATGCCAATACAACAATTCGTCAATGAATATTACAGAGTGATTGTGTTGTACCAATTTATCTCTTAAATCCATCGTCATAGCCCTGAATGATGAGCCTTCGCCCAATCCTCCATCAATTTTTCTTGCGCCGAG
>CAJQJL010000107.1 GCA_905478665.1 uncultured Flavobacteriales bacterium | reverse complement strand
GGATGTCACCGTTTGTGCTGGCGACAGTGCTGTGTTTGACGCTGGCGGCGATTGGACTGGTGGAGCCGTCTATGATTGGTCGACTAGTGATACACTTCAGACATCATGGTTATTTGCACCTGGTCAAATTAACTTGACGAAGACAGACACAATTACTGGATGTATGGTAACGGATTCAGCTATGCTGTATAATCTGGCAGTTACTTTAAATGATGTAACTGTGTGTGATGGAGATTCAGCCGTACTAGATGCAACATCAACATCTCCTGATGCAATGTACATGTGGAATACTGGTGATTCAGTTTCAATGATTTCAGTGAACACAGCAGGAACTTATGGTGTTACAGTAACAGATACTGTCATCGGGTGTGCTGTTTCTGATTCAATGGATCTTATCGTAAATGCATTGCCAGTTGTAGACCTTGGTCTTGACATGACATTCTGTGATACATTGACGTACACTTTGGATGCAGGAGCTGCAAGTTCATACTTATGGAGTGATGCTTCTACTAACCAAACATTGGTTGTTAGTACAACAGGTACGTACAGTGTTATTGTAACAGACGCAAACGGTTGTGAAGGAACAGATGATGTAACGATTACATTCCAAGATTGTTCAGGATTGGACGAATTAGGAAACAATATCAGCATTAACTTGTATCCAAACCCATCAAGTGGTTCAATCACTGTAGCAATTGATGCAGTAGCTTCTGTTGCAGATGCGAAAATGGCAATTGTCAATGTATTTGGACAGACTGTTCGTACAATTGATGTTTCTGAAGCATCTACATTGATCGATCTTAATGACCTTGTAAACGGAACTTATTTCATCCAAGTTGAGATGAGCGGTGCGGTTATGGTTAAGAGATTCGTATTGAACAGATAGAATCTAAAAAAAAGAATATAGAAAACGAGTGGCTCTTTTGAGTCGCTCGTTTTTTTTGACACAATAAATCAAAGATGACGAAATAACTAAGGATCACTATCTTTAGGTTTTCGCAGTAGTATTGATGTTGAATCAATCACAACTTTAATGATTAAGGAATGAGGAGAATGAAAAAAGGACTGCTTATCGCTCTGGGAGCATTGTATCTATTACCTGGGTGCAATGCTCAAGAACACGCATTAACAAGTAACGAGGACGGTGAGTACCCCTACACAAATGAGTTAATTCACGAGAGTAGTCCCTATTTGTTGCAACATGCGCACAATCCTGTGAACTGGTATCCTTGGGGAGACAAAGCTTTGCAAAAAGCCAAGGACGAAGGCAAAATGTTGATTATAAGTGTTGGTTATTCTGCATGTCATTGGTGCCATGTGATGGAACATGAGAGCTTTGAGGATACAACCGTTGCACGCTTGATGAATGAGAATTTCGTTTGCATTAAAGTAGATAGAGAGGAACGCCCCGATGTTGATCAAGTGTACATGAATGCAGCGCAATTGATCACAGGTGGAGGAGGTTGGCCCTTGAATGCATTGGCACTTCCTGATGGTAAACCTTTTTTTGCTGGAACTTATTACCCGAAGGAAAACTGGGTGAAACTGCTCAACTATTTTATTGATATGTATGCCAATAATCCAGCAAGTATTGTGGAACAAGCAGAGAAAGTAACCGCTGGAATTCAGTCGAGTGGAGCGGTAAGCTTCAATGATGTCGACGGGAGATTTTCGCAGAATACAATGGATGACGCATTTTATAAACTAAGAGAATCTGTTGATGACAGAAGGGGAGGGAGAGACGGTTCGCCAAAATTCCCCATGCCATCTATTTGGGAATATGCCCTGCAGTACAGCAAACTAGCAAACAATAAGGAGGCACTCACGGTCGTGAATACAACACTGGAAAACATGGCCTATGGAGGGATTTACGATCATGTAGGTGGAGGATTTGCACGGTATTCTACAGACGCCGATTGGCACGTCCCTCATTTTGAGAAAATGCTTTATGATAATGCGCAATTGGTGAGTTTATACACCCATGCATGGCAAGAGACAAAGAATCCGCTGTATAAAAAGGTGGTGTATGAAACACTGGAATTTATTGAGCGCGAATTGACGTCAACCGAAGGTGGGTTTTATTCCTCTCTTGACGCTGACAGTGAAGGAGAAGAAGGAAAGTTCTACGTGTGGACTGCTGCCAAAATTGAACGGGAATTGGGTGAAACGTCCAAGTTGTTTATGGACTACTACAACGTGCAAAAAACAGGAAATTGGGAACATGGAAAGAACATTCTTTTCAGAAATGAATCGGATGTCGACTTTGCGAAAAATCACAATAAAACAGTTGTAGAGATCCAGCAAATTATTGAAGCTGGAAAAGCAACATTGCTGAAAGCGAGAAGTCAACGGGTGCGACCTGGATTGGATGATAAACAACTTACCTCTTGGAATGCTTTGATGTTGAGGGGGTATGCGCAAGCCTACAGAGCTTTCGGCGAAAAGAAATTTTTAAAGTCTGCAGAGAAAAATGCGAATTTCCTATTGGACAATGCCATCAATAAACAGTCAGAGATTACACGAAATTATAAGGACGGAAAATCATCCATAACTGGCTTTTTGGATGACTACGCTTTTGTTATTTCATCATTTATTGAGTTGTATCAGGCAACTTTTGATGAACAATGGTTAACGCGCGCTAACGCGCTAACAGAATACGCAACAGAACATTTTTTTGATTCAAAATCGGGGATGTTCTTTTATACCGATAACCATAACTCCAACCTCGTCTCGCGAAAAATGGAGGTATCGGACAATGTGATTCCAGGGTCGAATTCAGAGATGGCTATGAATTTATTCTTTCTTGGGCATTATTTATACAATGATGAATACGTAGAAACAGCGCGACAGATGCTCGTTAATGTTCAGACTGACGTTCACGAAAACGTCTACTTCTATTCAAATTGGGGCAGATTGGAAGCCTTTTTTGTACATCCGCCATTTGAAGTTGCAATCGTCGGGAAAGACTTTAAAGCAATGCGTCAACAATTCGATCGAGGCTATAATCCTTTCGTGTTGTTTTATGGTGGCGATGGAGCAAGTGAATTGAGCCTGTTAGAAGGCAAGCTCATTAAAGGACAAACCACAATTTATGTTTGTCGGAATAGATCATGCAAAGCTCCAGTGACATCAGTAGCAGAGGCTCAGAAACAACTGAAATAATCAATTACTTTTGGTTCAGTTGCAGCAATTCTAACTGTGCATTATTGCTTCCGATGATAACAGCTGGCTGTTTGTTGACTTGAATGATTCCGAGCTCCTTTACATTTTTTGATCCCCAGTTCTTATCTGTTGGGAAAATGCGCGAGAAAGTTCCGTCTCCATTTCCCATTAAAATTAATCCGTTTCCTGCGTCGCATCTTGGGGTTTCTACTTCTGCTTCGTATAAGTTCCCGGCAATGATTAAGTCAAGGTTCCCATCCGTATTTATATCCAAGACTTCAATGTCGTTCCAGTTGAACAGCTGTAAGTCGTGTGAAAAGTTGACCCGCTTAAACTGACCACCCTCATTGATGAAAACAGCAGAATGGAAGTCGGAGACTTTTTTGTTTAATGCAGGTTCTAAACGTTCACCATACACTTCTTCCAAGGTCGCAGATGCGAATAAGTCATAATTTGGAAACTCCGCTTTTAACTCAGGAATTTGCTCAGATGAACATGACCGTCCTCTTAGTGGGAAGTTCTTTCCTTCTTGACTGTAGCCTAATACAATGTCGTTTTTGCCATCTTCGTTGATGTCATCTGAGTATACCTGAAAAGGTCCTTCTTCTGTTGCCTTGTACTTGTAGTTCAGCCCAAGGTTTCCTCCAATTAAGTCAATATCGCCGTCGTTGTCAATGTCTCCTTTTGCCAAGCCGAACCACCAGCCTTCACTTCCATCCAATCCGTAGTCAGCCGTTTTATCGACAAAACTGTCGTCCGATTGTTCCAGAATCGTAATTGGCATCCATTCGCCAGAAAGAATCAAATCAAATTTATTATCTCCGTTCAAATCCTCCCACAACACATTTGTTACCATACCAATACTGTCCAAATATGGAGCCTTGGTAACATTCACATCGATGTACTTGTTGTCAACATTCTCTAACAAAAAACTCTTCGAGGCAAACGGATATTTACCAGGAGTTTGCCGACTTCCAACAAATAGATCAAGATCACCGTCATTGTCGTAGTCGCATGAAGCGACACATCCCGTCGAAACACGAAGATCAGACGGTAAGGCATCGATCAAATCAAAGGTGCCGTTCACGTTTACATAGAGTTTGTCTTGAAGTTCAGGACTTCCATTCTCAAATTCATTACCTCCCGTTCCTACGAAAAGATCAAGGTCATTGTCTCCATCGAAGTCAAAAAAGTGTGCGACCACTTCGTCACCACTACTGAACTCGTCCCACAATGCTGCTTGTTTCGGCGTAAAATTGCCGTCTTTGTTCTGAATAAATAAACCACCAGCCTGCCCAGAAGCCCCGCCTGCGTAGAAATCTTCCAATCCATCACCGTTTACATCTCCAACTGCTAAAGCTGGCCCAAGGTTGCTCATTTTGTGTGGCAGAAGAACTTCACGTTCGAAATCGTCAAAGTCGTTTTCACTGTGGGTGAAAGGTAATTTGGAAGCAAAGGTTTTTAGTTCGTTTGTCTTTCGTACAAATTTTGGATGTTCCGTTCCCATTTCGTAGTCTAAAACAATTGATAGATTTGCTTCGATATCGAAAAGTTGGCTCATTTTTCCATCAGACCAAATGATCTCTATCCTGTCAATGGTAGTATGATCACCTAAACCAAAGTAAATCTTGTCTTCAACTGACGAGAGGTAGCCACGTGTTAGGTAGTGCTCTACAGTTTGCACAAGATCTCCACAAACAACAGTGACTTTTGCGCCTATTCCAGAGATGTTTTGTGCATTCCCTTTTAACTTTAGAACCAGTCTATTCTTGGTTTTTGTGTCGTTCCTGTAAACCGAAACAGCGTGATCTATGTTATTTGTAACCAGGTCCAAATCTCCATCTCCATCGAGGTCACCGTACGCTGCTCCGCATGAGAATGTAGGTGTTTCCATTCCTATATTTCCCTTGTCACTGAATTCAAGATTTCCCAAATTCGAAAAAAGATAATTGGAAATTTTTTCTTCAGGCATGTCGTCAAGAATCCGTTTCAAATAGATGTTCGAACTATCCCGATGTTGATCCATTTTTTCCATGATCTTGCGCTTCCGCTTAACGAAGTCGTTGTTTCTAGCTTCCTTTCGCAACCCATTGGTGACAAACAAATCTTTTAGTCCGTCTTGATCAAAATCCGCAAACAAAGGTGCCCAACTCCAGTCTGTTTTGTCAACGCCAGCCAATTGTGCAACTTCCGAAAACTCAGCATCTCCGTTGTTTAATTGTAAGGTGTTGATCATGTATTGATAGTGAAAACCTTCCTCAACGTACTTCCAAAAACGTTCAGGATTCATTCCCGACATATTGGTTTTTGATCTGTAGTTGTCTTTCGCTGCCATGTCGGCAATCATAATGTCAAGCGATCCATCGTTGTTAATGTCCGCGATATCAGATCCCATTGAGAAGTTGGAAATGTGACTCGTTTGCTCTTTAAGTCGATCTGTGAATGTCCCGTCTTGGTTGTTTATGTAGAGGTAATCGTGTTCTAGGTAATCATTACAGACATATAGATCAGGAAATTCGTCTCCATTCAAGTCGCCAATCGAAACGCTCAAACCGTAACCAATTGGTGATCCTTCAATACCAGCTTGTTCACTCACATCGACAAATTTTCCGCCGTCATTTCTGAAGAATTTATCACCAGCATAAGGGTGACGTTCAAGCTTTAAATTTTTCTCATCTTCCGTAGCTGGGGTGAAGGGAATGATTGGATGGTTCAACAAATACATGTCCAGATCGCCATCTCGGTCGTAGTCCAGGAAATAAGCTTGGGATGAATATGAAGGGTCGTCGATTCCGTATACGCTCGCTTGTTCCGAAAAAGTTAAATCACCTTTGTTTATGTAGAGTTTATTTCTGCGTTGTTCTGGTTGAAGATTTCCCGACATGCATACATAAATATCCAAAAAACCATCGTTGTTAATGTCTATCATGGTAGCACCTGTGGTCCAGCCTTGAACGCCAATGACACCTGCCGACTTTGAAATATCTTCGAATTGGAAATCCCCTTTGTTCAGGTACAGTTTGTTGGGAAGCATATTCCCCGTAAAATAAAGATCAGGTAAACCATCGTTGTTGATGTCGCCCATGCACACTCCACCGCCGTTGTGGTAGTATTGATACATAAGAACGTTAATTTGTGGACTCTCATACAAAGTATTCTGGAAATCAATATGAGTATCCACTTCGTTTAGTTCAGTGAATTGCAATTGCGAATACGCAAACTGATTTAGGATAAGAACACTAAGAAATGCAATTTTTTTGATCACAGTGCTGTGCTTTTAATGGGTGTTTCCGACCAATAGAGTCGGCTTCACAAATTTACGATAATAGTTTGAGTCTTTTGCGGTGCAGGTTAAGCAGGTGAGTTAGCGAATAATTTTCAATGTTTTCATTGGACTTCCTGTTTGTCATCAAATTCAAATAATAATCGGAATGATTTGAAGCCATTAGTATGATTATTTTTAGATTAGTCTTTTAAACCATAGATTGAATAACCTAATGACACCACACGCACCACCCGTTGATACTTCAAGCGACCGAATTCGATTGCCTTTTAATTTTGATGTTGAGAAAATGACAAAAGAGATTTTAGCATTGGATTTAAACACTTTTATCTATTATAATGTAATCTCTTTGCGGTCTCCAGCGCACCTAGTTGATACTTCATTGCCACTTCCTCCTCCTTCAGGTAATTATGCTGATGGTTCATGGACGGATTGGTTAGACACGCCGCAATTAGACGCTTGCCCGTATATAAAGACGATTGTAGATGTCTTTCGTGAACATACGGATGTTACTTTGGTTAGAGCCTTAAGACTTGAAGCTGGAAATGTCGTAAAGGAACATTGTGACCCAACGCTTGGTTTGCAAATCGAAGAGTCGGTGATTCGTTTAACCATTCCCATTTTGTCTGATGAAACAGATGAATTCTATTTGAATGGAGAATTGGTGCCTATGAAACCAGGAGAATGTTGGTATATGCGTTTAACAGATCCGCACAAGGTGGTGAACAGCGGAACTACAGATCGAATCAATATTACGATTGATATGATTCCTAATGAATGGGTGAAGTCGTTGATTCTGGAGAATGACGAAAAGTAATGGAGATTGATTGGTTTATTTTCAAAATCCAATTAACACTCACAAAAAAAGCCTTCAACATTGAAATTGAAGGCTCTTCTTAACCAAAAACCATCTACTTTACACGAGATAGATTTTTATGTCTTGATAACTACGATTATTGTACCATTACTTTGCGAGTAGTTGTGTGATTTACTGTTGAAATGTGTACAAAGTAAGTACCTGCGTAAATGGTTTCTACATCAAAATAGGCAATCGTTTGTCCTTTGTTAATGGTTGTTGAGGTAATTACTTTTCCTGTCATATCAACCAAAGTAACTTCCATGTCGTCATTCACAAGTCCAGCAACTTGAACTGCAATTAGGTCTGTTGCTGGATTTGGGAATACGTTTATGTTTAAGTTGTTAAAATCTTCTTCAGAGATAGATGCAGTAGATGCATCATAAACAGTTACCGATTCTGTAATTGAAGAGACTGCAGCATCTTGGTAGACTCCATAAAAAGTTGGACCCACTGCATATGGGTAATAAGAATTCCAATTGTCATCTACTGTACAGAAGTACGCATAGGTTCCACCAGGATATTCTGGCGTAACACACTGTCGACCGTTATGCTCATCGAGGTAATCTTCTCCAGTTTGAGCAATGTACTGATAGTCCTCTCTGAAGTAGCCCAAGGGATACGTAGCATCTACTGCTGGACCGTCGTCAACATCTGTTCCATCAGGATAGTTGGTACGCACCGAATAGTTTGCTAAAACGTAGCTTGATTTCATTCGTGTGATTCCACCAGTTCCGTCTGCGTTTGCGTATCCAAATGCTCCATAAATCGGGTAGCCGTCATATGCGTATCCAATTAGTGGAGAGTGTGCATTGGCGTCTATTGCGTACAGACCATCTGCATCGTAGAGGTTACAAATTGTCGAGATAACGTTTAAATCCAAATTAAATGCGGATGGGTTTTGATGGTGATGGTAATTCCCCATTGCAGGGTGTCCTTTCGAACAATCAAAACCAGGCATTTCTGCAAGAACGGCGTCGCGACTCCAGTCAGTTACTGCATTTACTCCACCAGGACAAGGAGGGTTTCCAGGGCCACCACAAAGTGCATTTGTCGTTGGATCCCAGCCAACTCCATCACGGTTATCGAAAAGTGCAGCACCATCAATGAAGACACCAATATTACCCATGGTAGTTTGGGTTAAAGTTCCGCTATTGGGTTGTGGAGCCAATGGAAATCTAAAAATTGCATTTTGATCTTCGGCTTGAGACGGGTTACCGTCTAAAAATGGACCTGTTGGATACGAAGGAATTCCATGTGTTTTTATGTAGACATAATCGTTGGAATAGCTTACCTCTTGACAGTGATACGGAATTCCGTTATCTATCGCGGTTGAGTTTCCAGAAACGTAGTAGGATCCAGTTTGAGTCGTGTTTTGCAACCATGAAGTGACTGCAGGACCTTGAGCGAGTAATTGACCGCTACAAAGTATGAGAATGAGAAAAAAAATTGATTTATACATAGGATGTATTTTGGGGTTCAAAGGATAAGATGCCATTCAACAAACAAACTTGCGGTGGGGAACAAAAAAAAATCAACGAGGGAAGCTAAATCTCCTGTTGTAAAGGAACTCTCTGTCCGTTAAGGTGTGCAAGAAGGCAATTAAATCTTTCTTTTCTTCTGGAGAAAGCACGATTTTATTACGCAGTTTTTTGCTTAGATAAGGATTGTCTGTCTCAATACCATCTGTGTAATGATTCAATACTTCCTTCAGCTTTCGAAAACGACCATCGTGCATATATGGAAATGTATATTCAATGTTGCGCAGGGTAGGAACTCTGAATTGAAGTGAATCTGTTCCGATCTGACTGATTGCATAGCGACCAACGTCATTATAAGCTGTATCCATAGTGAGACCGTTACTTGCGAAGTCGTTCATGTTGAATAATGGTTCTTTGTGGCAGGCAGCGCAATTTTTTCGAAAAAGCTTGAGTCCATTTTTTTCCTGTTTAGTGAAATCTACTTCTTTGCGAATGTATTGATCATACTTGGAGTTGGAAGAAATCAATGAAGAGGTAAATTGTGCAATCGACTTTAGTAATTGCTTTGAGGATGCAGTCGAGTCTCCAAATGCCGCATAAAAGAGTGCTTTGTATTCCTTCGATTCATTTAGATATTCCAGAACTGCCGCTAATGTATTGTCCATTTCAGCAGGATGTTGAATTGGATTGATGGGTTGCACTTCCAAGTTGTTTACACCACCATCCCAATGGAAACTTGAATTCCAGATGAGGTTGATTAATGCGGGTGCATTCCGTGTTCCTTTTCTTCCTTCAATGCCGTGACTTACATTGTGATCCACATGCGTGAAGCCTGTGTATTGCAGATGACAACTCGCACAGGAAATCGTTTGGTCGCGTGAGAGATTTGGGTCGTAAAAGAGTTTTCTTCCCAATTGAAATCCTTCTTCGGTTAATGGGTTGGTGGCAAAGGTGTAAACAGGAGTAGGCCATTTATCTGGGAGCTCAAGAATCAATGGATTGGTATCGATTGCCAAACGAAAAGAAGCGAGCATGACCCCGAGTGCAATTAATAGCGTAAAGAACCATTTATTCATTTTCCAATAGTATGTCAAAACTTGTTTGAAAAAAATCTGCCATTTTTGAAGCTTCCTCTCCTGGAATTAGAACGGAGGTCGCTTTCGAAAGATCAGGTGAAAGAAGAATGGGGATTGGTTGAACGTTGACATGAATTGATTTTTCAGCCTTCACGGGCAGTGATATCGTTCGAGCTGTAGCATGTTTACCTGTGTATCCTCCAATGTGATATTCGAATGGTTGTTCGTTTCGTTTGCCTTCGATTTTAAAGTTGATGTAGCCTGTGTTCCATGCCCAATACATTCCTTTTATAGGGTCAAGGTCACCATCCAAAGCACCAGAAACATTCACGAGACTGTCGGTTCCAATTGTAAAGGTGATCTGTTGAATTTCTTTGTCGGAAGATCCGTTGAGTGTTAAGTGCTGTGATTTTGGTTCGTCAAGGTCAATGAGGTGATAACTGTTTTTTTCACTGAAGTTAGATCCATCGGAGTAATTCAAAATAATATTGGAAATATAAAAACGGAATACGGAAATTTCGACATTCTCATTATTCTCTACGGCCAACTCAAAGTTAACACTGGTTTGCCCACTGGACAATCCAGAACTGACAAGGAAAGCTATAATGAAGACACTTCTCAATAGAATTATTTAGGTGGTGGTGGAGGTCCCATTCGCATTAGGCGATTCTCAATATGTTCCCGTAGAATTTTTTTTTGTTCATTGTTGCAGTAGTCTGCCACATTATTGAAAAAATCAAAAGTCATCCGTTCAATTTCCTCCTTATTTGTATTTAGTAATTTTTGCACACTGTCAACATCTTTGTTTGTTCCAACCAATGAGAACATTTCTTTATGAAGGCGTGTGTCCTCCCGCATTAGTGAATGTTTATCTATGTGATGCTGTTTTTCCAGTTCATCTACTTTGCTTTTGTTCTCATCAGTAAGTCCAATTTCATTTGCCAACTGAGGTGCATCTCCAGGTCTTGGCGGATGTGGTGGTCTTCCCAACCACATAAAGATCAGCATTGATAGATTTACGACTACCAATAGTGCTATGATTATTTTATAAAAGCGTGTGCCTTTCATCGCTTAGAGTTGTTTTAGGTAGGAAAAATAAGAGTCACTGACCTCGTTTTGAGATGTAGTTTCAGTGTGTGAAGTTTTGTAGTTACTGAATGAAACAACGTTGACGCATATCAAAATTGCGATACTTGCGGCAACAGCCCAAACAATTTTTTTCGGAACGGTATCATACTTCGTTTTCACTTGTGAAGGAATCGCTCTCAAACGATTCATGAGTTCTTCACTCGGTGGAACGCGCTCAATGAAGCTTTCTGCATTCATTCGATCTTCTATCCATTTTTCCTTCTGGTTCATATTACTTTTGTTGACAGTTCAATTAATAACTTGCGCTTAACGCTCATTTTTTTCATAATAATCTGAAAGAAGTTCCTTCAAGCGCTTCTTTGCTCTAAACATTAGTGATTCTACTGATGAGACCGAAGTCTCCATTATTTCTGCTATTTCAGAGTAACTCGCACCTTCTACTTTATGCAAAGTGTAAGCCGTTTTTTGATTCTCAGCGAGTTGATCCAAGGCTTCGAAAAAAATTGCCGCGCGTTCTTTGTTTTCCAATTGAACACCAGGGTGATCACGGTTGATGGTTCCTTCGGGGACTATGTGCGAATCTTCTTTCTCCAATACTGTAAAGATTCCAAAACGCTTCTTTCGGGTTTTACTCCTCAGAAATTCCTTGCTTTTATTCAACGCAATGGAGTAAAGCCAAGTAGAAATTTTCGATTTTCCTTCAAATTTTTCCAAGGAAAGATAAGCAGCTGTAAAGACTTCCTGCGTCACATCTTCGGCATCTTCTTTATTCCGAACAGTAGTTAAACATGCACTATAGACAAGCCCAGAATAGGTTTCAACCAAATAGCTGAACGCCCGTTCTTTGTTCTGTTTGGCTAAGGAGAGAAATGATTGGTCGTCTAATTGCATATTCAGCGCTCAATATACCAATATTGTTTTCTAAGTAAAAAATGTGGACTTCTTAAGGAAGGCTTTAGGATTGGCCAATCGAAGTTCAGCAAACGGAATACTTTATCGATCCAAACGTTCAACTTCAGTGACTTCATCCAAAGAATGATAGATGAAACTTACAAGATGCAACATCTGATCGCGGCCTTTTCGTTGCCCAATTTTAGATGCAATAAAAGCACTGGAGAGTAATACTAAACCAACTGGAATCACCCAAATCCATGGACTTGAACCTTGTTGATTGTATTGCACCATGCCAAACGAGCCCCCAAAAACAACAACCAATAAAATCGCTGAATAGATAAAGGCCCAAAGTGCCCATACCGTTTGTCGTGGACCGACTAGACAAGAGACTGTTGTGTAATCAGTGTACTCCTCTTGCTCAATGCGAACGGTCATTTCTGGCGACCAATAGTGTTGTTGCCAACTTGGTGTTCTTAAGAAAAGCAATCGATCTGAGCGTTCTCCTGAAACTGTTTTGTCGTTGTACAATTTTGATTCTACATGCTTGAGTGCCTCTTCAGGTGGAAGTGGAATTTTTAGCTTGAAACGAGGGCGAATTTCACCCAGAATAGAATGGTTAAACCGATTAAATGGCATCCTTCAATATACGAATATTTGGAAATTTCAACAAAAAAACTGTTGATTGGAATAATGAGAAAATGCACTCAATGAAAAAAACACGCGTTAAGTCATTGTTTATGAGGTGACAACAAGATTTGTTGTGTAGAAATCAGATTTCTCTGCTCATCAAGTAACTTGCTAAAGCGAGAAGAGCTTTCTTATTTTCAGATGGAGTATCAACTTTTGCTAACGCTTCTTTAGCCATGGCGTAGTGCTCTTCCATGCGATTTTGGCAATCGTTCTTTACGTCGAGGTGGTCAAATAGTTCACGTGTGCGATTTATCTTCAGCTCAATATTGTTCTCGTTGCGAAGTTGCTTCAGAATTTCCATTTGTTCCTTGTTCGCCTTGCTGAGAGCAGTAAGGTAGAGGATGGTTTTTTTGTTAGCCATAACATCTCCGCCGACTTGCTTTCCGAATTTATCAGGATCTGCATAAAGGTCCAGAATGTCGTCTTGAATTTGAAAGGCGAGTCCAATGTGCTGACCAAATTTGTAAAGTTCCTTTTTATCCGCTTCGCTAGCTCCAGCAACGATAGCTCCAAGGGTAAGTGCGCTTCCAAGAAGAACAGAAGTCTTCAGCCGGATCATTTCAATGTACTCATGAATCGTCACGTCATCGCGCTCTTCGAAATCCATGTCGTATTGCTGACCTTCACATACTTCAATTGCTGTCTTATTAAGTAAGTTAAGCGCTTCAGGAAGATGTTCAGGTGCAATGTTGCTAAGGTGTTGGTAGGCTTGAACAAGCATTACATCACCTGAGAGAATTCCCACATTTGCATTCCACTTTTCATGGACGGTAGCACGATTTCTTCGCAATGGAGCCTCGTCCATTATGTCGTCATGGATCAATGTGAAATTGTGAAAGACTTCAACAGCGATCGCCTGTGATACAACCTGTTCTTTTGGTAGACCAAACAGCTCAGCACCCAATAAGGTGAGAATCGGGCGGATGCGTTTTCCACCAATTTTTAATATATAGCTAATGGGTTCGTAGAGTCTTTCTGGTTTTCCAGGATTCTCCAACTTCTCCAAATGCTCCTCAATAAAAGCAGTATACGCCTTTAATTCAATCATTACTCCTTGATGAGGTTCATTAAGTAATTACCATAACCGCTTTTCAAAAGTGGCTGTGCGATTTCTTTCAGTTGCTCCGAATCAATAAATCCATTGCGATATGCAGCTTCTTCAATGCATCCAATTTTCAAACCTTGTCGCTCTTCGATTACCTGAACAAATTGACTTGCTTGCATTAGCGAAGGAAAAGTTCCTGTATCCAGCCAAGCAGTCCCTCGGCTTAGCACTGCGACTTTAAGATCTCCTCGGCGCAGATATTCAGCATTGACATCTGTTATTTCATACTCTCCTCTAGGCGATGGCTTAAGTTGCTTTGCAATTTCCACAACAGAATTGTCATAGAAGTACAACCCTGGGACGGCATAATTTGATTTTGGTTCAACAGGCTTTTCCTCAATTGAGATGGCATTCATGTCTTCGTCAAATTCAACAACACCATAACGCTCTGGATCGCTTACATGGTAGGCGTATACAACTCCACCTTCTGGATCAGCATTTTCCTTGAGCAAATCATTCATTCCAAATCCGTAGAAAATATTATCTCCCAGAACAAGCGCGACTTTTTCATCACCAATAAATTCTTCGCCAATCACAAACGCCTGAGCAAGTCCATTGGGTTCTGGTTGTTCAGCGTATTCAAAATTACATCCCAATTTTGACCCATCTCCCAGAAGTTTTTCGAAGTGAGGCAGATCATGAGGTGTGGAAATAATTAAAACGTCTTTAATTCCAGCATTCAACAAAATTGAAAGAGGGTAGTAGATCATTGGCTTGTCATAGACAGGCATTAGTTGTTTACTAACCGCTAATGTTAAGGGGTGTAATCTAGTTCCGGATCCGCCGGCTAAAATAATTCCTTTCATAATTATTTGCTTTCAGGTTAAATATACCAACTTCACCAAAATGAAGCCTTTAGGTTTCTGCGGTACTTTCTTCATCATCTTCTCCATCATCTTCATCGGACACTTCTGTCTTTAGATCTAGGTTGTCCCAATCAATGTCACTTTCTTCTGCATAAGCGTCGAAGTAAGGCTCTTCAAATGATTTGGTGGTCAACCTTCTTTCCAATGAGAGAAGTAGTGTTGGTAGAACAACGAGATTGGTAATCATCGCAATGAGTAAAGTCAATGAGACAAGTAAACCGAGTGCTTTCGTTCCTCCAAATTGCGAGAAAGAGAATAAAGAGAATCCACAGAAGAGCACGATTGACGTGTAGAACATTCCGAGTCCTGCCTCACGAATAGCCATGATAACACATTGCTTCAGGTCCCATTGTTTCGTTTTCAATTCCTGACGGTATTTAGCCAAGTAGTGAATGGTATCATCAACAGAAATTCCAAAGGCAATACTAAAGACCAAAAGCGTTGAAGGTTTCAACGGAATTCCAAACCAACCCATGATACCTGCTGTGAATAGAAGAGGAATGAAGTTTGGAATCAACGAGACCAATACCATTCGCGAAGACCTGAATAGGATCGCCATTAAAATGGAGATAGCAAGAATGGCAAACAACAAACTCGTAAATAAGTTGAGCACCATGTATTTCGTTCCATTGGATGCTACAATTGCTGTTCCTGTTAGCGTGATGTCAAAATACTCGTTGTCAATCGCTTCACGCAAATTCGTTTTAAACTCTTTTTCAGCAAAGTAATTGTTGATTATTTCTGGATTAGAATCAAATTCAAATTGTTTGTCTTCATCACCATTAGACAAAATCTTTGTGAGTGAATTGAATACGGACGGATAACCGTAAATTATTGAATCGATGTATTTAGTTTGTCCCTTATCTTCATAGATACTGTAAAGTCGCTCAATGTCTTGTCGGTCTGGATTTAGAATTGCATCCAATTCAATATTCATTGAGTCGGCTTTGTCTGAAATATCATAAGAACCGATATCTCTAATTTGAGAGCGAATTCTCAATACACAATTGGCTGTGTCAATAAGTTCATTTATGGCCATTCCAACTGTACTGGAATTGGTAACTATCGAACTGTCAATGTATCGTTTTAAAGCACCGAGTTGCCTTCGGTTTGTTACTAGCTTAAACTGAGATGAATCATTGTCGTGAAAGGCCATGTTGGCCGATTTCAGGAAGTCGATATAGGATACGTGCTTGGTAAAGAGTGTATCCGTCGAATACTTTTTTTGAACTTCATCAATTCGCTGCAAAGTAGATGTCTTACCAAGCCTACTCGGCTCTT
>CAJQJL010000106.1 GCA_905478665.1 uncultured Flavobacteriales bacterium | reverse complement strand
AATTATGCTATTAATTGATAATTTCTCTTCTACGACGTCACCTTACACGATAGATTTCACTGGAAACGCAGGGTTGGATTGTACAATACTTCCAACTGAATTCATGACCTTTTATGCAACACCAGAAAATGATGACAATCTTATTAAATGGGTGACTTTAGCTGAAATTAACAATAGCTACTTCACGATCCAACATTCTGTGGACGGTGAAGTATGGGAAACAATTGACAATGTTCAGGGAGCTGGAAATAGTCATGAAAAACGCACTTATGGTATACTGCATAAAAATGTACAAAAAAGAGTGAACTATTACAGACTTTATCAAACTGATTATGACGGTACGGAAAGTGACTTTAAAGTTGTCTCTATTAACAATGCTGTCACTGGTAAAAATGTAGTTTTGACGACCAACCTTGTAGGTCAGGAAGTTGACGAGAATTACAGTGGGTTTGTCATCGATGTTTTCGAAGATGGTACATCCGTGAAAAGAATACAGCCGTAAAAAGGAAACGAGTAAAGATATTTCTCCCTTTTTATACTGAACCTGACGTCTGTCACTTAATTGTGGCGGACGTTTTTTTATTACTACAGAGAAAAGGAGACCAATGGTCTCCTTTCTTGTTATTTATTTTTGCATGTGAATGATCTCTTGCTATTGAATAGCTTAAGGCGCTACCATCCTCATCATTTCAGCACACAAGATTGCTCCATACGTTCCGAGCGCGTAACCAAGTACGGCTAAAATTGCCCCAACACTTGCCAGCGATGGATGAAATGCCGCTGCAACGATTGGCGCAGAAGCTGCTCCACCAACATTTGCCTTTGAACCAACAGCAACGAAAAAGAAAGGTGCTTTAATCAGTTTCGCTACGGCAAATAAGATTCCTACGTGAATCAGCATCCAAATAATCCCAACCAAAATCAACGAAGGTTCTTCAATTGCTTTTTCCAACTCCATTTTCATTCCAATGGTCGCCACTAGGATATAAATAAAGACACTTCCAATTTTTGAAGCACCTGCCCCCTCATACTTCCTTAGTTTCGTTGCCGAAAGAATCAGGCCTCCAGTAGTAGCGATGACCACCAACCAGAAAAATGAGCTCCCGAAAGGAGATTCTTTATCAAACTGAGCCGCCATTTTTGCACCTCCGAAGTGGGCAATTGCCACGACACCAAAGGTTATCCCCAGAATTACCATGTAATCCGTTAAAGTTGGGTTCTTCGCAATCGACGATTGATAGTTACTTACACGTTCCTTTAAATCTTCAATGGAGGACGTATCTGCTTTTAACCATTTATCGAACTTATGTGCTCTTGCCGCTCCCCACAGAAGGAACGCCATCCATAGATTCGCTACTACGATATCAACAGTCACCATCTTCCCATAGAGATCTGGATTGTACTTATACGTCTCTAACATAGCTGCTTGATTAGCACCTCCACCGATCCAACTTCCAGCTAGTGTTGAAAATCCTCTCCATGCTGCTTCGTTTCCAATTCCACCGACAACTTCTGGATCGATATAGGAATAGATCCAAATTGCAAGAGGTCCTCCAATAACAATACCAACAGTGGCCGTCAAGAACATGATAATCGCTTTTGGTCCAAGGTTGATAATTCCCTTGAAATCTATTCCCAGTGTCATCAATATCAAAGCCCCTGGGAGAAGATAATTTTTAGCCATTGGGTACAATGCCGAATACTCCTTCGAAATCAATCCAAATGAGTCTAAAATAGCCGGGATCAAGTAACAAAGTAATAAGGCTGGCACAACCATATAGAATTTTTTCCAGCGTGGAGAAGTCAGGTTTGACGAATAGAAAATCAATGCAAGGACAATGGCTAGGAAACCAAAGACAATGGTATCGGACACAAACGTGGGTCTAATTCTGTGTTCGATTTTTAGTCCTGCTACATTCTCACCACTTGATTTATACACCAAGGTATCCGTATTGCTAAACATGTACATTTTCATTGAAACGGAAGAGTCCATTCCTTTTAACATAAACGGCATAGCGTCCTCCATTGTAAATCGCTGCTTATAGCTTTTACTGACAAATTCAACCACCAAAGAATCTATCCCCCCTGCTGGAACGTCAACCGTACTTAGATCAACAAGAATGTCTTCAGTCCCTTCAATAACCAACTCATCTTCAACACTCATGTTGACATATTCGAATTCACCAGCCTCAAGTTCTTGAATTTTGAGACTATCCATTGGCTGAACACCTTGTCCTAAACTTGTAAACGTTAGTAAAGCAATCGAAAAAAGAATTAATGATTTCATAATCGTGTGTTTATGTAAAACAAAAAACAGCACCAGAGCGCTGTTTTTTGTTCAATAATTTTAATGTGGTTATTTAACTCCGTGCATTAATCTCTTTAATAATGGTCCTGCCATAATTACCAGGATACCTGCAACAAGTGGTACTATTGTAAAGATTAGGAAGAACGTAGACATTGAATATTCTTTCGTGATATGATCAATTTGCCCACCTAGTAACGCTGCCAATTTGTTTCCAATAGCAATCGCAAGGTACCACATACCAAACATGAATGCGATCATTCTTGCTGGAACAAGCTTACTCACATAGGACAACCCTACAGGAGATAAACAGAGTTCTCCAAGTGTGTGGAATAAATAGGCTAGAATTAACCAAAGCATACTCACCTTAACACCTGCTGCGACGCCATACGAACCAAACGCAAGCAGACCAAATCCCATGGCCATAATGATCAATCCTAAACCATATTTCACAGAAGCAGAAGGATTGTACTTACTATCCCACCATTTAGAAATTAGTGATGCAAAGGCAATAATAAAGAAGGAATTCAAAATACTAAACCAAGAAACAGTAATTTCTGCCCAATCAGATTTCACTTTAACTACGGTTGCTTGAACAATCCCATTATCACGATCTAGCTTAGTGGCATTCGCTCGTTTTTCATCTGATTGTTTATCATTAATATACGCAAAGGACTCACCAGCATTATCTTTAGCAATAATGTTAACCTGATCTCCTGCCGCAATTGTAATAAATGGCTCTCCAACAATTTTCGTTGTATCTCTAATCTCATTCGTTATTTTCGAGACATCCGTATTCTCAGTTATGGCACTGTATGTAAATACTGGAACACCTTCTTCAGATATTTTTTGCTTCCCAGTCTCATCATCCATCACTGCGATCTTTTCAACTTGAAATCCAACCTCGTAAGCTGTAGTATTAAAATCTCTATGAAGCATCCAACCTGCAACACCCCATACACCAGCAAAACAGATAATCAAGACAACATTTGATCCTAGAATTTTCTTTCCTGTACGTTTTGCCAATAAGAATAGAACCCATGTAATTATCATGAGTGGTATAATAGTAAGCATCGCATTCACAACGTTGTATATCATTGCTGAATTACCTAATAATTCACGCTGTACAGAGTCTCTAGCAAAAAGTACTAAAGAAGATGCGCCTTGTTCAAAAGACATCCAGAAGAATACGGTAAAGAAAGCAAAGATTACAAACGCAATCATTCTATCTCTAATTACTTTGGTGTATCTTGAAATACGCGTTACTACTAAATAGAGGAACAATCCCAGTCCAAAGAGAACACCGACATATTGCCCTGAAAAATCGCCAATTTGCAGCATTCCGAACAAGTCAACTCCAGCTATAAATCGAAGAGGGTCATTGACGGCATATGCCAACACAATAATTGAACATATCCATATTAGCACTTTATCAACTATAGTGAATGGATTCCGTTTTTCCGTATCTGGATTTCCAGACTCTTCTTTAGTACCAGCATCTAATAAATCATCAACTTTTCCATCTGGCTCTTGCACACCTTCTACAGCATGAGGCTCAGCAGCTTTTGCTTTAGATGGAACACCACCGATATCACCGAACAATGGTTTTGCCAACCAGAATTGAAGTGTTCCCAAGAGCATAAAGACTCCTGCTAAACCAAATCCCCAACTCCAGCCAACCTTCTCAGCAAGGTATCCACACATCATCATCCCGAAGAATGCCCCAGCGTTAACACCCATATAAAATATGGTATATGCGCCATCTTTCTTTTCAGGAAGATCCTTATACATTTCAGAAATAATTGAAGTCATTGTTGGCTTAAAGAAACCTGTACCTATCACAAGAAGTCCAAGCCCTATATACAAAGAGGCTTCTGTCTCCATCGCCATCGAGGCATGTCCCAATGTCATTATCAGCGCGCCAATTACAACGGCCCAACGATAACCTATAAACTTATCCGCTATTATTCCTCCAATAATAGGCGTTATGTACAGTAACATTACATACGTACCAAATAATGCTGCGGCGTTTTCTGTAGTCCATTCCCATCCTGGATTATATCCAATCAGTGACATTGTTAAGAAGTTCACCAACAATACTCTCATTCCGTAGAATGAGAATCTCTCCCACATTTCTGTAAAGAACAAAACAAATAAGCCAGCTGGGTGACCTAATACTTTTGATTGAAAAAATTCACTTTTCGCGTTTGCGCTCATATTACTTTATTTCTGGTTGTAATTATTTTAATTGTCTAACAAATCTGAACTATCAGCAAGCTCAAACCCTTCAGCTTCTTCATGGCTTGTTCCCTCATTATCCTCAGCTCCATGTGTAAGGGCTTTCAATTTCTTCAATACCAACAACACCAACCCTCCAATAACTATTGTGAAGACAGCAATTCCAGTAAATATGGTATATTCTCCCAAAGATTCTGACCATTCGCCTAGCAATCCTGCCAACTTACTTCCAAAACCTGTCATTGCAAAATAAACCCCCATCATAATTGATGCATATTTCAAAGGCGCCAATTTGGTAATGAATGAAAGTGCCACTGGTGATAAACAAAGCTCTCCAATCGTATGGAATAAATATGCCAGAATCAACCAATACATTGCAGATGACCCTGATGTATTATATTGTGCAACCGCACCAGTCATAAAGAAGAATCCAGCTCCCATAATAATAAGGCCAAGAATCATTTTAAACAAAGAAGAGGCTTCTTTCCCTCTTAGTTTTCTCTTCGCCCAAAAGCCAGCAACCAACGTACCAAAAAAGACAATAAATAATGCATTTAAGGACTGGAACCAAGTTGCTGGAACTTCCATTCCAAAGAGCATTCGATCAGTTTTAGTTTTCGTGTAAATATTCATTAAGCCTCCAGCTTGTTCGAAAGCTCCCCAAAATAAAATTACAATCAAGAAAGAAAGGAAGAGTACTAATACACGGTCCTTTTCGATCTTCGTTAATGGCTTTTTCAATGCCGCCTTTTCTTCTGCGTTCTCCGAAGCACCTAAGAAATTCCCCACATGTTTTAAGTGCTTCTGACCAATAGCATACTGAATTAATCCAAGTGCCATACCGAATCCTGCCAAGGCAAATCCGTAATGCCAACCATGAACTTCACCTACATATCCTACTATTATACTTGACAAGAAAGCCCCTATATTAATCCCTATATAGAACAATGTAAAACCTTTATCTCTACGAATATCTCCCTTCTTGTAGAGACCACCAACCATTGTGGAAATGTTAGGCTTGAGCATCCCAACACCTAAAACAATCAATACAAGACCTGTGTAAAACGCCCATGGTTGTTCAATAGCTAAAACGCTATGCCCAAACAAGAGCAAAACGCCACCGACATAGACAGATTTTTTTTGTCCAAGCCATTTATCCGCTATAATTCCTCCTGGGATAGACATGACATAAACCATCATTGTATACCACCCATAAAGTGCCAAAGCTTCTCCGTCCGTCCATCCAAGTCCAGGGTTATCCCCCCCAGATTGTGTCACTAAATACAGAACCAAAATGGCTCTCATTCCATAATAGGAAAAACGTTCCCACATTTCAGTAAAGAACAATACATACAACCCCTTTGGGTGTCCGAATAAATTCTCTTCTGCAGCAACATTTTGGTTCGCACTCATAAAAATATTTTTAGGTGGGTGAATGTAATAAAAAATTGGCAGAATACACCAAAATATCGACGAATGGCAAAAAGCCACAGACGAATGAGAATGGCGTAACTAAAGTGAATCTTCGCCGTACAAATTAATGGAAATTATGACAGTCTAATAGGTAGGAAACTTCTATCTTTACCCTGTTTCTTGATAAAAAATATGAATACACTCAAACTCCTTATTCTCTTGAGTGCGTGCTTTTTAGTATCGTGCGCACCGATCAGCAATGCCGATGGGGCAGCTGACACTCTAGATGAAACGATGCACATTGATGCTCACACCTACGCGAACGTGGATGAGATCAGAACCGAGCATTTGCACCTCGATTTAGAAGTCAATTTTGAAAATCACACGATTTATGGCGTAGCGCGTCATAAGATGAGTGAACACAATACTGACACCGCAATTTTTGACATTAAAGAGCTTGATATCAAAAAGGTAACGATTGGAAAAGACAATGAAGTTTCTACCGATTTCGTGATTGGTAAGCACAGTGATTTACTTGGACAATCACTGAAGGTAAAAATAAAGGAGGACACGAAATACATCAATATTTATTACCAAACAACGGATAAAACCGAGGCACTTGACTGGTTAGAACCAGAATTAACTGCTGGAAAAAAGCATCCGTTCATGTATACGCAAGGACAGGCAATTCTTACTCGATCGTGGATTCCTCTTCAGGACACACCAATGAACAGAATCACGTATTCTGCTGATGTGAAAGTTCCTGTGGATCTCTTAGCTGTAATGAGTGCATCCAATCCAAAAGCGAAAAGTAAAAGTGGCGAGTACCATTTTGAAATGAAACAAAAAATCCCAGCCTACTTAATTGCGCTTGCTGTTGGAGACATGAGCTATACGTCGTTTGGTAATAAGTGTGGCGTTTATTCTGAACCAGAATTGGCAGAAGCTTGTGCTTATGAATTTGTGGACCTTCCAAAAATGATAGAAACTGCGGAGAACATGTACGGTGAATATCGTTGGGATCAATATGACATCGTGATGTTACCTTATTCGTTCCCATTTGGCGGAATGGAAAACCCGCGACTAACTTTTGCTAACCCTACAATTTTGGCTGGCGATAGAAGCATGGTTTCGGTTATCGCTCACGAACTTGCGCATTCATGGTCGGGTAACCTTGTAACAAACGCTACATGGAATGATTTCTGGTTGAACGAGGGATTCACAGTCTATTTTGAGAACCGTATAATGGAAGAAATTTACGGAAAGGAAGCTGCGGATATACTTGCAATCACAGAGTTTCAAGAGCTTGAAGTTGCGCTCATTGATATTGAAAGTGGAGATCATCCAGAAGATACTCAATTAAAACTTCAACTCGACCATCGAAATCCAGACGAAGGGATGACAGATATAGCTTATGTGAAAGGGGCGTTTTTCCTGAGAACACTTGAGACGCTTGTTGGAAGAGAAAAATTCGATGAGTTCCTGACGCGTTACTTTGATGAACATGCTTTTGAAACTATCACGACAGAGGAATTTGTAAATTATTTAACAGCCGAATTACTTGAACCAAATTCGATTGAGTTCGACGTGAACGAATGGATTTACGAGTCTGGAATGCCTGACAACTGCGTAGAGATTAAGTCCGATAGACTTAATAAAATGGAAGTAGTGGCGAAGAAAATAAATGAAGGCACAGATGTTTTTAAAGGTGAATTTAAAAAAGTGAAGCGAAGCGACTTCATCACACAGGAATGGCAGACATTTATTCGTTCTCTAGACACTTCATTATCGCCAAAAATGATGAAGGAAATTGATAACCACCTGAAATTTTCTACTGAAGGTAATCCAGCATTGAAGTCTGCTTGGTTCCAACTGGCTGTGCAAACAGGATATCAAGATGTACGCCCTGAAATGGCTGCTTACCTCAACAAGGTTGGTCGTCGTTGGTACATTGAAGGAATCTACCAAGAACTAAAAGACTCTAAGCATGAAGGTGATTTAGTATGGGCAAAAGAGGTGTTTGCTGATGCACAGAAGAATTATCACTTTGTTTCAAAGTCAACTATTCAGGAAGTACTCTATAATTGATTTGAAGACTTAAAAAACTGAATACAAAAAAAGCGACTTCTAGAAATAGAAGTCGCTTTTTTAATCTAAAGAGAATATTCTACCCTCTTTGTCTTTCGAGAAGGTTCATCATCATTAACGACAAAAGAATTCTCTCACTTTCTTCAGCGCTAGTCTCCCCAAGCTTATCCAGTCGGAAACGACGTCCCATTACAGACTTTTCCTTTGAAAGCCGCATGATGTTCTTGCCATCTACACTTTGTACCAAGTACTTTGGATTAAAAAAATACTGACCGATAACACCCAATAAATTATCCAATACTTTAGCCCATGGGTTTTCTTCAACTATTGTGTACTCGTGATTCCCTTCTTTATCAAAAATCTCATAGGTAGCTTTCCAGAAAGACTTTCGACCTTTTCGTCCTACCCTTCCTAAATTTTCCTCGCCTGTTCCTCTTGTGAATGCATAGTTTGCATTATAGTCCAACCATTTATCAGCCTTAATCATATACAAAACCGATGATTTCGAATCATCTGTATAGACCGTGACGGCTTCCTTAAGTTTGAACATTTTCTGACGGATATACGCCAAGGTTTTTCCGCTAGCATCCGTTGCTACGAAATCATTGGCCAGTGTACCGATCTTAAACGTAAATTGCAGAGGATACTGAAAATCCTCAGTCATGCTCGCAGTCTCTGTTGCGATATCATCCAATATTTCATTTCCTGACATAGTAGTGTAGTTTGGTTTTAAATTAAGTCGGTTTAATTCAAATTCTCCAACTTTTCCTCCAAAATAGCAATTTTGTTCAAGGTATCAGATTCTTTCTTTTGCTCAATTGCTACAACCTTCTCTGGTGCACTACTTACAAACTTCTCATTTTGTAATTTCTTTTGAACACTTTTTAAGAAACCTTTCGCATAATCCAATTCTTCAGTCAGTTTCTCCTTTTCTCCCTCAACGTCTATCGAATCACCAAAAGGAACGAAGTATTCATTTCCATCAACAATAAATGTATTTGAATTATCCACTTTCTCTTCTGTATACTCCAATTGGGATAAGTTCCCCATCTTCACGATAACCGAATCAAAAGAAGAATTCAACTCTTTATTCTTCTTTATGAAGAGTTCCATTTTCACCTTGTTCGCAATATTGTTCTTCTTCCGAACATTACGAATATTGGTAATTACTTCAATTGCAATTTTGAACTGAGCGAGAACTTCATCATCAAACGCAATTAATTCAGGCCAAGCCGCAATTATCACATCGTCTCCGTCTTCGCGTTCTCTAACTGAGTGCCACATTTCTTCCGCAATGAAAGGCGTAAAAGGCTGAATCAATCGTAAAACATCTTCATAGAAAGACTTAGTCGCATCCAGTGTTTTTGCGTCAATTGGATGTTGATACCCTGGTTTAACCATTTCTAAATACCAACCACAGAAATCATCCCACACCAACTTATACGTTGCCATAAGTGCTTCTGAAATCTTAAACTTATCAAACAGGGTATTGATTGTTTTCAACTCTTGATTGAACTTGGCTTCAAACCATTCAATCGCCTTCACTGAAGATGCAGGTTGAGGAAGATCCTCTTGTATCGACCATGAATTAATCAAATTGTTTGCATTCCATACCTTATTACTGAAATTCCGTCCCTGAACACACTGTGAACTATCAAATGGCAAATCATTTCCAGCAGGAGACGAAACGAGCATACCCAAACGAACCCCGTCTGCACCATACTTATTAATTAGTTCAATTGGATCAGGTGAGTTGCCCAATGACTTCGACATCTTACGACCGAGCTTGTCACGAACAATTCCAGTATAGTAAACATTCTTAAATGGAATATCACCCATATATTCATACCCTGCAATGATCATTCTCGCTACCCAGAAGAACATAATCTCAGGTGCCGTTACCAAGTCGTTTGTAGGATAGTAATACTTGATTTCCTCATTACCTGGTTGTGTTAAACCATTGAAAACAGAAATTGGCCAAACCCAGCTCGAAAACCAAGTATCCAACACATCCTCGTCTTGACGTAAATCATCAGCGGCAATGGTCTTTCCTTCCTTCTTGCTCATAAGCGTGATAGCCTCTTCCCGTGTTTTAGCTACAACGTAATTTTCATTCCCTTCTCCGTAGTACCAAGCTGGTATTTGATGTCCCCACCACAATTGACGTGAAATGCACCAATCCTTAATATTTTCCATCCAATGACGGTAGGTATTCTTGAATTTCGCTGGATGAAACTCAATTGTTCCATTCATCACATTCTCCAAAGCTGGTGCTGAAAGCTCCTTCATATCCACAAACCACTGCAACGATAATTTTGGTTCAATTACCGCATTCGTTCGCTCAGAATACCCCACTTTATTAATATGATCTTCTGTATCTATCAAATATCCTTTCTCGTAAAGCTCTTTTTCAATGGCTTTACGCACATCAAATCGATCCATCCCTTCATAGTGAAGTCCGTATTCGTTTAATGTTCCATTATCGTTAAGAATGTCAATTGTTTCAAGGTTATGCTTTTTACCAAGCTCATAATCATTAGTATCGTGAGCAGGAGTTACCTTTAAACACCCTGTTCCAAATTCCATATCAACATAATCATCGAAAATTATTGGAATTTTTCTTCCGCAAATGGGAACAATGGCCTCCTTCCCTTTCAAGTTGGCATAACGCACATCATTCGGGTTCACACAAATGGCAGAATCACCCAAAATCGTTTCTGGACGTGTTGTTGCAATCGTCAACCATTCATCTGAGCTACCTGCAATTTTATATCTGATATGGAACAACTTAGAATTTACTTCCTTATGCAAAACTTCTTCATCCGATAAGGCTGTAAGTGCTTCTGGATCCCAATTCACCATACGAACACCGCGGTAAATCTTCCCTTTTGAATGCAAGTCAATAAATACATCTATTACCGATTCAGAATACTCGGGATCCATCGTAAAACTGGTCCGCTCCCAGTCACAAGAAGCTCCTAGCTTCTTTAACTGTTCAAGAATAATTCCGCCGTGCTTATCCTTCCATTCGAAGGCATGCGCTAAAAATTCATCACGCGTAAGATCAGATTTCTTGATATTTTCTTGTCTCAGTTTCTGAACAACTTTAGCTTCCGTGGCAATAGACGCATGATCTGTCCCTGGAACCCAACATGCATTTTTACCTTGCATTCTTGCACGCCGAACTAAAACATCTTGAATCGTATTGTTCAACATGTGTCCCATGTGCAAAACGCCCGTTACGTTTGGAGGTGGAATGACGACGGTATACGCTTCTCGTTCATCTGGTTCTGAGTGAAAGTAACCTTTCTCCATCCAATGCGAATACCATTTCTCCTCCGCCTTCTGAGGCTCGTACGTTTTCGGGGTTTCCATGCTTAAATTTGTTTAATTGCAAAATTAGTAAATCCAATAAGAATGCTGTCTTCCAATCAAAGCATTATTTTTGAAAAAAAACAGACTATGAAATCCCCTATCGCTATTGTTCTTCTACTATCGCTTTTAAGTTTCTCTTCATGTATGAAAGGGGAATCTGTAGACACTGTTATTCACAATGCCCAAATCCATGTTATGGACGATAAAGGCACCGTACAAGATGCTGTTGCCATTCGTGACGGAATAATTGTAGAAGTTGGACCAGAACGTCAAATTCTCAATAAATATAGTGCCGACGAATACATTGATGCACAAAAGAAAGATGTCTACCCTGGCTTTACGGATGCACACGCGCACATTTTGTCTTATGCCCGTCAAAAAATCAGTGTTGACCTTGTAGGATGTAAATCCTATGATGAAATGCTCGTTCGCATTGAGAAATACCAAAGCAAGCATAATAGAAAATTCATCATTGGACGCGGATGGGATCAGTCTTTATGGAAGAACGGAGAAATGCCAACCAATGATCGCTTGAACGAGTTATTTCCTGACATTCCAGTATGTCTTTTCAGAATAGACGGACATGCACTGTTAGCGAATGAGTACTTGATGAAGAAATCGGATGTGGTTAATAAAGTAGCCAATGATCCTGAACTTTCTTCTGGGGGATACTTCATCCACATAGATCCTGTAACAACAGTTTACACAAAAGAAGAACAAAAAAAAATTGGTGTTGGCGGAGCTACAATGATCGGCGGATTATCGGGAGTCATGGTTGATAACGCCATGAATCCAATTTTAGATATCCTTCCTGATTTTCCCGAGAGTGAACTGAAACAAGCTATTCTTGAAATTCAAGATGAACTTTACTCGTATGGAATTACCGGAGTCCATGAAGCAGGAATGCAGCAACACGAGGTACAGTTGTTTAAGAAACTAATGGACAAGGATGAATTGCAGCTCAATATTTATGGAATGCTGATGCCGACCCCTGAAAACATAGCATTTGCAAAGCAGGAAGGAATCTATGAATATAAGAGTATGCTTATTCGCAGCTTCAAAGTTTATGGAGACGGAGCGCTTGGCTCGAGAGGTGCATTTTTAAAGGAAGCCTACAGCGACAAACACGACCATCATGGCTACTTGTGCACATCTATGGAACGCATGAAGGAGATCGCGGATATGTGTACTGAATTGGGTTACCAAATGAACACGCACGCAATTGGTGATTCTACAAATCGGGTAATGCTGGAATTGTATCAAGGCATCAACGAAATAAATCCAGATCATCGATGGAGAATAGAACATGCACAGATTGTGGACCCTGCCGATTTTGAATTGTTTGCAAAAGCAGGTGTTTTTCCAAGTGTTCAACCTACCCATGCGGTATCTGATCAACGGTGGGCGGAATCGCGTATTGGTGAACACCGTATGAAAGGTGCCTACGCATATAAGTCCCTACTAGAGCAATTTGGAATGGTGGCCATTGGAACCGACTTCCCAGTTGAGTTGACGGATCCATTTTTAACCATCCATGCTGCTGTCAATCGTAAGAATAGTGACAATTTTCCTGGCGCTGGATTTCTTGCTGAAGAACGAATTAGCTTGGATGAATGTTTAAAAGGAATGACCATTTGGTCAGCAATGGCTTCCTTTCAAGAAAACCAATTGGGAACGATAGAGAAAGGAAAAGATGCAACGCTTGTCATTTTTGAAAGCCCTGTAAAAGCGAATGAAAGCTTCACTCCCAATTTTGCCTACACAACCTTTATAAAAGGAAAAAAGGTCTATTCCGTAGAATAAACCTTTTACAACGAATCCGATATATCAAACCAGAAAAGAGAATCGGACGACCGTCTAAAATTTTAGAATGAAGGACAGGATATAGTCCTAAATGATGTCGGTTTGTCTTTACAGTTTAAGTTAAGCCCTAAAGAGATTTCATGTGAACCTCCAGACACTCCGTTATTTAGTTTTGATACAGTTACATCATAGCTATATCCAATTTTAAATTTCCCTGTATTAATTCCAATTGACAGAATAAACGCGTCTCTATTTCTATACCATGCTCCTGCCGTAAACACACCATATTTGACATAGGTACCCAACGCCAATTCCTGAAACCCATTTTGATACTGATAGATTATGTTTGGCATAATTGAAGTTTTGCCTTTTTCTGTGTACTGAGATTTACCACCCAAAACAATTTCCGCACCTGCATGTCCTGTAAAACGCATTGGTAAGCGCGATTCACCTACGATCATTGATTCGTTCGGCATGTTTAAGTGATTGACAGCAACTCCAAAGAAGAAATGCTTACTGAAACCAACAAGTCCAGCTGATGCGTCAAAAAAGTAACGCGAGCCTCCCCTAGGAACATCTCCCGTTTGGTAGATAAACCCTCTCCGCGGATCAATCATATCTCCAAATGTCAATTTATCCCAATCTAGGTATTTATTGGTCATTGCTGCCTTCGCTCCGAAAAGCATTGAGAATTTTCTATTCACCTTTAAGTGATACGAATAAATCAAGCCCAAAGACGAGGTATAAATAGTTCCAGTTCCCTGTTGGTCATGGGTAGCAATAATCCCAATTCCTCCAGAAATATTCTTAAAATACTGATCATAGGAAATGCTATACGTAACGTAATTACCTGTCAAACTTGGCCATTCGTTTCTGTAGTTCATCGCAAACCGCGGACATCCATGCGATCCTGCAAAAGCTGGATTCAAATACAACGGGTTAGCATAGAACTGGGTAAACTGAGGGTCTTGCGCACGCACTGAAAAACTCAGCACTCCCAACATCACACAGATAAATATTTTCTTCTTCATCATAACTTACAGATTTAACAATCTTCGCCCAAATCGACTAGGCTTACTAACAAATCTTAACGTGACCTGATGTGACAACGATCGCTGTCCAGTCATCGTACTCTCCACATAATCTGCATTGTAACTCAATGCAAAATGATCAAACTTCATCCCAATTGAAGCCGCAGGCTCCAGATTTGACGAAACAGAGCCCCCCATAGTGAACCAATTCCATCTAATATTTGCTCCTAACCAAGCCTCAGATAACTTCTCATTTTTCTGATACACAAGATAAGGTGATAAACTCACGTTTTCTTTTCTCGACACCCAGTCTGTACCAAGAGAAGCTACGAAATGATAATCCGAGCGTCTTGGACTTTCAAAATCGTGAGCATAAACATTGTCCTTATGTCTAAATAGGTTGTCTAGCTGAGCACCAACAAAGAACCACTCAGTGTTCACCATCAGCCCAACACCTAAATCTTGATACCATAAATCTTTTCCGACTGGACTTGTTCCATCTGGATAGAATTGGTGTGTATTACCTCGCTCCACTTCCACTTGTGTTACATCTTCCATTTTGGATTTTGTCAAGGACTTATTCCCCATTTTAAACCTTAGCGAGGGTTCAACCGAAATCTTTTTTGAAATAGATAGCTTCGGAGAATATGTCAATGCAGCACTTGCAACATTCATACCACCGTCATTGTACATCGTATGACTGACTTGCAAGCCAATTCCTCCACGCATTCCATAAGAATAGCCGTCAATCGCTAATTGATTCATCATCTGCTCATTTTCCTGACCGTACCACTGTAGACGAGAAATTGCTTGAACACGTGTCGATAGCATTGTTCCTGTAGAACTAAAATTCAAATCATTTGGCAACATTCCTGGAACATGGAAGTATGGATCACGGAAATTTTTCAATGCCACTGGATTATCCATCATTCGCTGCAACTTTCTTGATAATGTATTTATACGGGACTTAAAGGACACTTTATACTCTTCTGATGAAATTCCATACACTCCATGCGATGCTGTTCTTTCATTTGAAGGTGATTTTTCAACAAGGACATAATCGCTTTCGTCGAGAACATCGATTGTGTGCGCCGTGTGCGTGGCTAAAACACGATTCTCCAAATCATCCGTTTTCAAAAGAGTGACACCACGTCTCTCCAACTCGCTTACCATAGTGAATACCATGTCAGTTGAAGCGCTATTGTATAAAGACGATGTAAACACACTGTTAGAAGTTTTTCCTCCCGATTGTCCTACCGTAGTCGATTGCGAAATTTGATTCGCTGTTACTGAGTTCAAAGACCCAGCGGATAATGGATTTGATGTTCCATAGTTAGAAACAACAACAGGTGGTGAAGTTGAGACAACCAATGACAAAGGATTCGCAAAACCAATGTTCAAATGATTGTTCGAACCAATACTTGTCGCGACCTCATTAGGTGCATTAGGCGACGAATCATTCCGCCCAGTTAATGCTGTTGTTTTAGTGTTATTCTGATTACCAACTGCTAATTCTCGCACATTTTGTTCAACACTTGAACCTCCGATCCAGAACCAAGCAATCAAAGCCGTAGATACCACAGCCACTGAACCGAACGTATACCAAGCAATAGGTCTTTTCTTTCTTAAGTTCTCTTGATCTTCATATACAGCCGCTGATGCTACCACTTTTGCCATATCCCATACATCCCTATCAACGTCCAATTCTGGATGTTGAAGAAGGAAAAGTTCTAACTGTTCGACCTGCGTGGGGGTAAGATTACCTTCCGCAAGTTCAAACAACCAAAGATCTATATTTGAAAATGAGGGATTGCTCATACAAGTTCTATCATTCCTTTTAACTGTTTCTTAATTTTCTTTCTGGCCCTAAAGAGATATACTTTTACTTGAGAGTCGGAAAGTTCAAGGATATCCGCTATTTCTTTGTAAGAATAGCCTTCCAAATCTCTCAGAAGAATGACGCTTTTTTGAACCGGTGGTAAAATGCTTACCGCTCTCTCCACAACTTGGTTTGACTCAAATGAATTTGGAACAATAGCTCCTTTATCATATGATTGCATCTCATCGCTTAAGATAACCCGGCCCTTTCGGTTTGAAAAATTGATCATCGCATTGTGAGCTGTCGTAAACATCCACGACTTCGCCTTAGCGAACTCTACATTTTTGCGGTGAATCCATAACTTTTCAAACACATCTTGTACAATATCTCGCGCATCTTCTTTGTTGCGTAAAAAGCGGATTGCATACCCATACAAATTGTTGGAATGCTCACTTACAATGATATTATACTCGCGTCTCTTCAAAAATCTACTTTAAGTCAGTACAGTTAAAACAAATAATGACCTGATAATGTTACACTAATAACTTACAAATAACGGCTATTGGTACACATAGCCTCGGTCGATTAGCATACGTGCAATTACGGCTAACATTCAGCATGATTCGTCGAATATTTAAAGTCGCTCTTTGAATAATCTTTTTTTCCTACATTCGTATACCAACTTTATAAGCCATGCTCGAAGTAAAAAGACTATTTGATGTCCCATATCACCAACTAAATACACACCCAAATGAAAAAATGTTTGTTACAAAAACAAACGGAAATTGGGTAGGAGTTTCAACAAAAGATTTCCTTGACCATGCTATGCGTATTTCAAAAGGCTTAATTGCTCTTGGAGTTCAAGCTGGAGATATGGTTGGAATTGTATCAAATACACGGTATGAATGGAACGTGATGGACATTGCAATTCAGCAAACGGGAGCGATTGTTGTTCCTTTTTACCCTAATATATCTGAAAATGATTACCGTTATATTTTTAATGACGCAGGGATAAAACTTTGCGTTGTTGCAGATGAAGAGCTGTTTACGAAAATCACTAACATTAAAGGTGATACACCAACGTTGGAGCACATTTTCACAATGGAAACCGTGAATGGCGCAGATCATTGGTCTGAAATTGAAAAGAAAGGTGAAAATATTGAAGAATCAACAATTCAAGAACGCAAGGATAAAGTCAACAATGAAGACTTGGCGACAATTATTTACACTTCAGGAACTACTGGAAACCCTAAAGGCGTGATGCTTTCACATAGAAACATCCTTTCAAACGTAGAAGGCTGTATTGATCCTATTCCTGCAGACTCAAATTCAAAAGTTTTATCGTTCCTACCTGTTTGTCACGTTTACGAGCGAATGCTTCATTACTTATATATGTACCTTGGGTGCTCTATTCACTTTGCGGAGTCAATGGAAACAATTGGTGATAACATTCGAGAGGTAAATCCTGATGTCTTTACGGCTGTTCCTCGTTTAATTGAAAAGGTATTCGATAAAATCATGGCAAAGGGCGATGAACTTACTGGAATAAAACGAAAATTATTCTTCTGGGCTGTCGATTTGGCTGAAGATTATGAAGTAGTCGGAAGGTCGGGATGGTACAATTTCAAGCTTAAAATAGCGCGAAAACTAATCTTTAAAAAATGGCAGGAGGCTTTGGGAGGTAATGTAAGAGCAATCGCTTCTGGAAGTGCAGCTTTACAACCACGATTGGCACGAATTTTCCTTGCTGCCGACATTCCAATTTTGGAAGGATACGGTTTAACAGAAACATCCCCTGTTGTTTCTGTGAACTCATTTTCAAAAGGAATTCGCATTGGGACATGTGGAGCTCTTCTAGATGACGTGGAAGTAAAAATCGCGGAGGACGGTGAAATTCTGGTTAAAGGACCCAATGTAATGATGGGGTATTATAATCTTCCTGAGGCGACAGCAGAAGTGATAAAAGACGGATGGTTTCACACTGGAGATATTGGCGAATTTAGAGAAGGCAAATACCTCAAAATTACCGACCGTAAAAAGGAAATATTCAAAACGTCTGGCGGAAAGTATATCGTTCCACAAGCCATGGAGAATAAATTCAAAGAATCACGTTTCATAGAGCAGATCATGGTGATTGGCGAAGGTGAAAAATTCCCATCAGCTCTAATCGTTCCGTCTTTTGATTTTCTAAAAGATTGGGCAAAACGAAAAGGTGTTGATATTGGAGATGGATCGAACGCGTCGATTATAAAATCACAAAAGGTAATCGATCGAATTCAAAAAGAAGTTGACGATTTTAATGCAGACTTTGGTAGTTGGGAAAAATTGAAATGCGTTGAATTGCTTGAAAATGAACTTTCCGTTGAAGGTGGAGAATTGACTCCTACCCTAAAGCTGAAACGAAAGAAGATTATGGAACTTCATGCAGAAACCGTAAAGAAAATTTACGGTCACTAAAGCTAAAGTGGTTTAACAACTGTATATTTTACCACCACATGATGAAATTTCGGGTAATACGTTCCTTTTTCGAATTTCAATTTGGTAATCTCATTACGTAATTCGAATTTTGCTGGAGTACTTTTTATATCCGTTTCTAGCAACCGAACCCCTGTAACCTTGCCTTCTCTGTCCACCGAAAGCTCATATTTGGCATAGCCATTTGTACGTCCTTCAATAATAAAACTCGTTGAGGTCAACATTTTTCTACCCTCGTCTTTCAGATCACCACTGAGTATTTGCCCATACGCAGTTGAGGATAAAAACAAGCAGAGAATTACAATTAATCGCATGAATAAGATTTGTACCAAAGCTACACAATTTGATTTGAAGATTCCATCAATTATATTTTGAGGTCAGTTCTTAGGCTATTCTCCCCCAATCTGGTCGGCCTTTCAACATCTCACTCAAACGTGATCGGATACCTTTGTTGGCTGGAAGCTCAATTGTGGGATCATCCGTTAGTATCTTTTTGGCGACATCTCTGGCCATGACTACAATCTGTCCGTCTTTCGATAAATTGGCAATTTTCAAATCAAGCAAGCCACTTTGTTGCGTTCCTAATAAATCGCCTGGGCCTCTGAGTTGAAGATCTACTTCTGCAATTTCAAACCCATCATTGGTCCGCACCATTGTTTGCATCCGCTTCGTGCTGTCAGCAGAAAGTTTATCTCCCGTCATTAAAATACAATAGGACTGCTCTGCACCTCTTCCCACTCGACCACGCAACTGGTGTAATTGCGACAAACCAAAACGTTCCGCACTTTCTATCACCATAACACTTGCGTTCGGCACATTGACACCAACCTCAATAACAGTTGTTGCGACCATTATCTGGGTCTCCCCTTTCACAAATCGGTTCATCTCAAATTCCTTATCCTCCGATTTCATTTTTCCATGAACAATACTCACGCGATAGTCAGGAAGAGGAAATGAACGACTTATCGCCTCATAACCATCCATCAAATTATTAAAGTCCAGTGTTTCAGATTCAAGAATCAACGGATACACGATATACACCTGACGTCCTTTGGCGATTTCTTCTTTCAAGAAACCAAACAAGCGCAATCGACTGGAGTCAAATTTATGCATGGTAGTGATGGGCTTTCTTCCAGGTGGTAATTCATCAATTACAGACACATCCAAATCTCCATAAAAGGTCATTGCGAGTGTTCTTGGTATTGGAGTCGCTGTCATGATCAAAACGTGAGGTGCAAGCTTGTTTTTCTTCCACATTCTCGCACGCTGAGCAACGCCGAACCGATGCTGCTCATCAATAACAACTAGTCCTAAATTTTGAAATTTTACCGTATCCTCCAACAATGCGTGCGTACCAATTAGCATTGAGATCTCACCATTTTGCAGTTCTTCATGCAACGGTATTCTGGCCTTCTTCTTTGTCGACCCAGTGAGCAGTGCAACTTTAACATTCAAGGGTTCCAACATTTCAGAAATTGACTCAAAATGCTGCAAAGCCAATATCTCTGTCGGAGCAATCAATGCTGCTTGAAATCCATTTCCTATGGCCAACAACATGCTCAGCAATGCTACCAGCGTTTTTCCGCTTCCTACATCCCCTTGCAGTAAGCGATTCATATGATGCCCCGTATTGAGGTCCCTCCTTATTTCTTTCAGCACCTTTTTCTGTGCGTTGGTCATCTCAAAGGGGATATGCTTCTCGTAGAATTCGTTGAACAAACTTCCGACAGTCTCCATTCGATACCCTTTGGATTTTTGCATAGTGATCTTTTTTCGGACCAACAATTCGAGTTGCAGAAAAAATAATTCTTCAAACTTCAATCGAAACCTTGCTCGTTGTGCCTCTAATTCTGAGCCAGGACTATGAATCCAATGTATTGCTTGTTCACGCGTAATGAGTCGATGTTCCTTTCTCAAACTTTCAGGAAGTAGCTCTTCTACCTGCCCAGATAATTGCTCAAGTAAGACTTTGACCAGCTTCTCTATTCCCTTCGTATTCAAACCAGTCGAGTTCAAACGTTCCGTACTTGAATAAACCGGTTGAAACCCTTCACCACCTGGAGGTGCAACGGCAGAAATTTCAGGATGAGGTATATTCCATTTCCCTTTATAATTTGTCGGCTTACCATAAATCTGGATTTCTTCATTTACTTTCAACGAAGATTTGATCCAGCTTGCACCCTTAAACCAAACGAGGTCGATCATTCCAGTTTCATCTTGAAACTTAGCTGTAAGCCTTTTATTTCTCCCAACTCCGGCTTCAAATATTCCTACGATACGCCCTTTTATTTGAACCAAACTGTTTACCTCAAGTAATTCACTAATGGTGTGGTAGCGTGATCTATCTACATAGCGAAAGGGATAATACTCCAGCAAGTCTTTGAATGAAAAGATGCCAATTTCCTTCTTTAACAACTCGGCCTTTTGAGGCCCAACACCTTTTAGGTATTCGATGGGAGTTATCAGGAAATTATTCATAGAAGTAAAGCTAATAATTCTTTGCCTGAAGGATAAGTCTCAACAAAAAAAAATCCCCAGTTCAAAGAAGTATCGCTGAGCTGGGGACTTTTTCGGAACGTTGTTCCTATTTCGCTTTTTCGTATAATTTAAGACCTTCATCTAACCAAGCCTTGAATTTATCTGGACTACCATGATTGTTATAATCAGCAGTCCCATTTGTTAAATCCTCTGCATCTGGACCCAACAACTGGTACATAGGCTGGGAATTCGTTTCATAACGCGTAGCCTGTAAATGACTCCATTTGTTCCCGTAAGTCTTAAGCTCGCGGGTAATCTTGTCAGTCACATTAACTGTTATTTGTTCTTCTTTCGGAAGTTCAGTTTTATCATCGACGTACAATGAAATCATGACAACGTCATTTTTCAAAATATCTAAAACACCTGGCGCACCCCAAACATTAGATTCCATTCGACGGCAATTAACGCATGCATATCCCGTAAAATCAAGCAATACAGGCTTACCAACTTCTTTCGCATAAGCCACACCTTTATCGTAGTCGTGGAAAAGCATAATTCCGTGCTCACCAAGGTGCATGTCCTCATTCGCACTTTCAGAATGAGTACTTCCTCCACCACCGCCACCGCCAAAACCTAGTGGTGACTCGCTATAAGACATTGGAGGCGGAAATCCACTGATAATTTTCAATGGTGCACCCCATAATCCAGGGATTAAGTAAATAACAAAAATGATGGTTGTTGTTCCTAACATTGCTCTTCCTACAGAAATACTTTCGATAGCGTCATCATGTGGTAATCTAAGTTTTCCAAATAAATAGAAAGCAAGAATTAAGAAAATCCCTATCCAAATAGCCAAGAACATTTCTCTCTCCAAGAAATGACCTTGTACAACAAGATCCGCATTTGACAAAAACTTAAACGCCAAGGCAAGCTCAAGGAATCCTAAGAATACCTTCACCGTATTCAACCATCCTCCTGATTTTGGCAATGTATTCATCCATCCTGGGAATGCTGCAAACAATGTAAAAGGCAAAGCAAGTGCTAAAGAAAATCCAAACATTCCAATAAAAGGACCGATTCCACCAATTGTTGCAGCTTCAACAAGCAAAGTACCTACAATAGGGCCAGTGCAAGAGAAAGAAACCAACGCCAATGCCAGTGCCATGAAGAAAATACCAATCATCCCACCTTTATCCGCATTCTTATCTGCTTTATTCAACCAAGAGCTTGGTAGGCGAATTTCGAATGCTCCCATGAATGAAATTGCAAAAACTACTAAGAGAATAAAGAAAATTAGATTGAACCAGAAATTGGTTGACATCGCGTTCAGAGCATCCGAACCAAAGGCCCACGTAACGACCGTGCCTAGAACAACATAAATCACGATAATAGATATTCCAAAAATAACTGCATTTCGAATTCCTTGAGATTTCGATTTACTTTGTTTCGTAAAGAAACTCACAGTCATTGGTATCATTGGGAAGACACAAGGTGTCAAAAGCGCAGCGAATCCTGCCACGAATGACAATAAGAATATCGTCAATAATGATTTTTTATCATCATCTTCCGGTGGATCAGTTCCTGACGTGGTTGCTGAATCATTTGTATCTGTAACATCTTCAACACTCTCCACTTTCCAAGCAGAAAGATCACCTTCAAACTTCTTTGCTAACTCTTCAACCGTTTGATTAATTTTTTCATCTGCTTTTAGGTCTTTTGAATTATCACAAGTAGCTAGTAAATCTATGGCATCAGCAAAATCCTTTTTGGTTTCTACTAATGCTAAAAGTGCTTTTGAATCTTGAATGGAAATCTCATCCGCTTTTGCAGTCGAAAAAACACTAAGAACCAGAACAAAGAGTAATATTATCTTATTCATGACTACCTCCCAACTTTAAATATTTTTTGTAAAACGCAATGCTATTGCCTTCTGGAACGGCATGCCATTCTTCATTTACCTTTACGTAAGATGTTCCCTCCTTGTCCTTAGCTTCATCGCCTTTCACATTCACAAATGTATCTTCAATGTTTTCCGAATCTGCTTCAACTGGTTTAGCTCCTTTTACTTTAACCGTGAACTCTGTCTCAAAGGGTGGCAAACAGTGCGTATCATCACAGGTTTGAAAGCCAAATGTCCCTGTCAACGAAAAGTCGTTCTCGGAAAGAACTTTAATTTTCTGTTTCAACTTAACTGTGTGAGAATGATAATACAAGTCCTCATCAGCCATCTCATCCCGCTCATAAATAGGTTTAGGCTCAATTACTTTTCCTACTGTTTTGAAATTTGGTGATTTCTTCAGTTCAACTGTAGTTGGCAACGTAAACGAACCTTCAGGTAAATGCACAGCGTACACATGCCAGTGTTCAATCATTGTGATTGTTCCAATAATTGTAGCCTCATCACCTTCCTGCTCAACGGTAAATTTCCAACTAACTTTTTCTTCTGGAAACTCCAATTGTCCCCAGCTATTCGTTCTAGCTACTAGCACTAACATTCCTAGTACGAGTAATTTCATCAAATTTTTCTGCATCATCTATTCGTTGTAATTCTAAAATTCTCATCGACTGGTGGCATGCACATCACATCATTACAAATCATGTATGTCACCATTCCTTTTATCTCTGTTGGTTCAGTAATTTTCACTTTCTGTGTAAAAACTACCTCATCCTTGAAAAAATTGAGGTCACCCTCAAAATTTGGATCGTATTCTCTTATGGATTCTGGTTCTAGTGTCTTCCCAATGAACTTCACATTTGGATTTTCTTGGAACTCGAATGCAGTTGGAATCGGGCCAATTCCGTCGTCTATGTATTGACTATATAAATGCCACCCATCTGCTATAACTGCCTTTACCTCAACCAAGTTACCCGTAGGATTGAAATCAAAAGTCCAATTCACTTTTTCCTGAGCGACTGCTGATAATGAAACAAAGAAAAATAAAATGCAAAATAGGCTTCTATACATATCCTCCAATTGGGTATTCAAATCTACTCAATCAGAATCAATATCTGACCAAACAATTGATTTTATCCTTGAAATCCCAAAGACAGATTTAACTCAAAAAAATTAAGAAAATATGGGTGAAGAGCGCCTTATGATTTAATTTCTATAATGCGATCAATGGATAACCAAACTCCACCTTTTAGACAAATGTATTTTGCACCGTGCGCCCAAATGGTCGTATCAACACGTTTTACTCCCAAGTCATCCCTAAAATAAATAGAGACTTTACTTCGATAGGCATTTCCCAATCGTGTTGCATGTTTGATTTGTTCACGCAGATTTGGATGTTGCTCGACAGGTTCTTTTTGACTAAATGAAAGGGACTGAATAATCTCCTTTTCTATTAATTCAGGCTTGAGGGTAACTTGCATGGTTCTCTGGATTTGAACTATAAGATACAAAAAAAAGTGATCTATCACCTCAAAATGAACAAACTATAGCTGAGTTTGAATATTTTAGCTCCCCACTTTTTCAAACGGAACCCTAGCCTGAGCGGTTACTTTTTGATCCGTAAAAAGTTGTCTTTGGAACATAAATTTCCCAGTAATGGCAATCATTGCCGCATTGTCAGTACAATACTCAAACCGAGGGATATACGTGTTCCACTCTAGCTCTTGCCCCAATTGCTCAATACGTTTTCTCAATCCACTGTTAGCAGAAACTCCTCCAGCTATTGCAATCTCTTTTATTCCGAGATCCTTCGCCGCTGTAGTGAGCTTAATCATTAATATATCAATGATTGTTTTTTGAACTGAGGCACACAAATCATTGAGATTTTCCGTAATGAAGTCTGGATTTTTTTGAACTTCCTTTTGAATAAAATAAAGAATCCCTGTCTTTAAGCCACTAAAACTGAAGTTGTACTCTTTCACTTTTGGCTTTGAAAATGTAAACTTATTGGGATCGCCTAATTGAGCATGTTTATCGATTAGCGGTCCGCCTGGATATTTAAACCCGAGAATTTTCGCCGTCTTGTCAAAGGCTTCTCCTGCAGCGTCATCAATTGTAGTTCCAACGATCTCCATGTCTAGGTGATCTCGTACTAAAACAATTTGTGTATGCCCTCCAGAAACAGTTAAACAAAGAAATGGAAATGTTGGTTTCGACTTGCCTTCGTCATCAATAAAATGAGCGAGTACATGTCCGTGCATATGATTGACATCAATTAATGGAATTCCTAGTGCCAATGCCAAAGTCTTAGCGAAGGAAGTTCCAACCACTAATGATCCTAATAAACCAGGACCTTTTGTGAACGCGATTGCATCCAAATCTTTCTTGTCAATACCAGCTTTTTTTAATGCAGCATCAACAACAGGCACAATATTTTGTAAATGCGCTCTGCTCGCCAATTCTGGGACAACGCCCCCATAATTTTCATGAACCTTTTGTCCAGCTATCAAATTTGATAAAATGGTGTCATTTTTGAGGATAGCTGCTGACGTATCATCGCAGGAAGATTCAATACCCAATATTAACGTATCTTTTTGTGCCAACTTACGTAAATTTGTAACGGATGGCGAAATTACTTAAAATAATAGGACGATCACTCGGTTTACTCTTCGAGTGGTTGCTCATATTTATCATATTTCTCGCCTTTGCAATTCGTACATCTCCAGTTCAAACATTTTTAGCCAATCAAGCTACAGCATATCTTTCAGATGAGCTAGGCGCTGAAATAAAAATTGATCGCCTTACAATCATCTTTCTGGACAAGGTAGAACTAGAAGGAGTTCTCGTAAGAGATCTATCTGGAGACACTTTACTTGCTGCGCAATCCATTTTCGCTTCTGTGGATGATTACAACCTAGGAAAGCGACTTTTACACCTTGGAGAAGTTGAGATAAAAAAAGCGAACATTGGACTTGAACGGGACACTGCTGGCGTATTCAATTACCAGTTTATTCGGGAATATTTCACCCCAAAAAAGAAAACGAAAAAAAAATTCACACTTCTCGTTGATAATGTATCACTCTCTGACTCACGATTTGTTTACGATGATAATCGCCACGTTCGAAAAGCGTATGGTGTTGACTACTTCCACATCAAAGCGGCAGGAATTAATGCGATGGTGAATGACTTTAAAATCGAGAATCAAGAATATTCTGGAACCATTGAATCTGTCAATTGCCGCGAAAAATCTGGGTTTATACTAGACGATCTAATCACAGAAGTTAAAGTAGCATCAAGTGGTGTGTACCTCACCAATGTGAAGATCAAGTCACCAGGATCGGAAATTGAAGCAGAGAAATTCAACATGCTCTCTACAGGCTTTACCGATTTCAAATCTTTCGTAGACAGTGTAACTTTTGATGCAAAAATTGACAAGAGCATAATTGACCTGAAAGAAGGAGCTTTGTTTGCCCCTATTCTTGCTGGAATGAATGATACCATTCAATTAACTACAGCAATCTATAAAAAAGTCAAAAATCTGCGTTTGGCCAATCTTGATCTGAAAATCAAGGATAAAACCCGAATCAAGGGAACATTCAACATTCCCGACTTCCGAAAGTTCGATCAGGGATTTTTTCATGAGAAAGTAGACTATGCATACCTCGACATCAACGAACTAAAGCAAATTCGTTTGCCTGATGTCAGTTCAGCCCCTTATGTAAAAATGAATTCGCAAATTGAACGTCTCGGTTTTTTTCAAG
>CAJQJL010000105.1 GCA_905478665.1 uncultured Flavobacteriales bacterium | reverse complement strand
GAGAAGACTCCATCATTTGTTGTCTCACCTGCCAAACAAATTTTTAAGTGTTTCTCGACAGGAAAAGGTGGAACGGTTGTATCATTCCTCATGGAAAAGGAACATTATTCCTATCCTGAAGCACTTAAATGGCTAGCCGACAAATATGGTGTTCCAATTCCTGAAGATAAACCTGCCACTCCTGAAGAACTAGCAGCAATATCTGAGCGCGAGAGCCTCCACATCATCAATGAGTTTGCAAGAGACCATTTTGCGTCCAATTTGCATAATTCTGATGAAGGAAAGAAAATAGGCCTCTCCTATTTTACCGAACGTGGATTTCGTCCTGAAATAATTGAACTATTCCAATTGGGATATGGTATCAACAAAAGTGACGACTTCACAAAAGCAGCGCTAGAAAAGGGCTACAAGTTAGAGTTCCTAGAAAAAGTCGGTTTAACGAAGACCAAGGACGATCGAAGTTTTGATTTTTTCCGAGGTCGAGTAATGTTCCCCATCCATAGTGTTTCGGGGCGTGTACTTGGATTTGGAGGAAGGACCCTCTTCACAGATAAAAAAATAGCAAAATACTTTAATTCTCCCGAAAGTATCATCTACAATAAAAGTGAAATCCTCTATGGTCTCCACTTCGCAAAAGGAGATATTATTAAATATGACCAATGCTATCTGTGTGAAGGGTATACGGATGTCATCAGCATGTATCAGTCAGGAATCAAAAATGTTGTTTCATCTTCGGGAACATCATTGACCAAGGAACAGATTCGACTTGTTAAGCGCTACACAAAAAACATTACCATTCTTATGATGGAGATGCGGCTGGAATCAAAGCATCTTTTAGAGGAATTGACTTGATTCTTGAGGAAGGAATGAACGTGAAGGTTGTTCTATTTCCGGAGGGAGAAGATCCTGATTCATTTGCTAAGAAATCAAGTACAACTGAATTGGAGGAATACATCTCCGAACACAATCAAGATTTCATTTCATTCAAAGTTGACCTATTATTGGAAACTGGAGGGAATGATCCTATCAAACGAGCAGAATTAATCAAAGACATTTCACACAGCGTCTCCCTGATTCCAGATCAAATTACCCGAAGTGTTTTTGTGCCTGAAGTGGCGAAACGCTTCAATATTAAGGAAGAAGTCATTTGGAGTGAGGTGAATAAAGAGCGTACGAATGCCTCTACCAAAGAACACCAAAACTCACTGAGAAAGAGAAGTTTCAATGAAGCTCCACCGTCAGAAGATCCTTACGCGCTTGAACCGAACCCATTTGAAGAGCTAACTGCACAAGAACCTACGGTTGATTTGGACGATCCAAATGAACACGACTTGATGCGGATCTTAGTTCTTTATGGCCCCATGGCCGTGTCACTTGAACAATTGGATGAAAAGGGCGAAAAACAAACTACAGAAACAAGTGTAGCGGAACTAATCTGTCATGAATTGACCATAGACGAGTTAGTTTTCGATCATCCTGTATTCAATAAAATGCACCAGATCATTGTCGACGCACTCAATGAAAATACGTTTCTAAAGTCGAGCTTTTTTAAGCGACAAGAGGATCAGGGGATCATCCAATTTGTCACAGAAATTGAAATGAATCAGCACGAATTGAGTCATAATTGGATTACGCGCCATAAGATTTATACCAACTCTGAAAAAGACAAACTTCATATGGCGGTAATGGGATCCATTTATGCATTCAAATCTTCGAAAGTTGAGAAGCGAATTCGCGAAATTCAAGTCGTACTGACTGAAAAGGCAAGCGAAATAGAAGACGAAGAACTGATGGATTTGCTTTCCGAACAAGTATCACTTGAGCAGGTGAAACGCATTATCTCGGAAAAATTAGGGCGTATCGTAATTCGCTAATCTTTAAGTAAACGCTTGTACTGTTGAATGGTGTTTTCCAAACCAAAATATAGTGCGTCAGAAATCAATGCATGTCCAATTGAAACCTCCAATAAGCCTGGGATTCTTTGTTTAAAATATTTTAAATTATCCAAACTTAAATCGTGTCCTGCATTTATTCCCAAACCATATTCCAATGCCAATCGAGCGGCTTCAGCGTAGGGTTTAATTGCCATTTCAGGATCTTTTAAGTAATCAGCCGCAAATGGGCCTGTGTACAATTCAATTCGATCAACACCGCATTTTGCAGCGTACTCTATATTTTTCAAGTCGGTATCAACAAAAATTGATGATCGGACACCTTTCCCCTTCAATTCTACGGCCAATTCAGTTAACATATCTTGGTGCTCACGGGTATTCCAGCCAGCATTGGAGGTGAGCACTCCAGGTGGATCGGGAACCAAGGTCGCTTGTGCTGGTCTTACCTCATCAATCAATTCCATGAAGCGTTCATTAGGATACCCTTCAATGTTGAATTCTGTTGTAACCACAGGTGCCAAATCCAATACATCTTGTCGCGTAATATGACGTTCATCTGGACGTGGATGAACCGTAATTCCATCAGCTCCAAATCGTTCACAGTCAAGAGCAACCTTCACTACATTTGGCGTGTCTTCTCCCCTTGCATTTCGCAGGGTCGCGATCTTGTTTACATTGACGCTTAATTTTGTCATTCCGCGGTACAATTTTTGTGTTTGTAAAAGTAAGAACTTACTAAGTATTATACTACATTAGCGATTACAATGAGAGCAATTGATTTGATAACGGACGAAATACCTCCGTTGATGCATACAGACACCGGGGAGAAAGCCTTGAATTGGATGGAAGAATTCAAGGTGTCACACCTTCCTGTACTTAAAGATGGTAATTTTGTAGGGATCATTTCCGAGTCGGATATCCTTGACAAAATGGACATGGAGAAGACCCTAGATAAACTATTTCAGCATTTGCCAAGAGTATATGCACTAGGAACAGACCATATCTACCAAGTCCTTTCTAAAATAGCAGAGGCCAAATTATCCGTAATTCCGATACTGGACGAGAAAGAAAAGTACATTGGATGTACAACCGTTCAGCATTTGATGTCGCTGATTGCCAACACTGGAAGCATTAAGGAAAATGGAGGTATTTTGGTACTTGAAGTGGCGAGTGTAGATTACTCCATGGCACAAATTGGACAGATCGTCGAAAGCAATGATGCCAAAATTCTAAGTTCTTACATCATGAGTTCAACGGACTCAACGACTATAGAAGTTACACTCAAGATAAATAAAGTCGATTTGGATAGAATTATCCGTACTTTTGAGCGGTATGACTACGTTATAAAGGCATCGTTTCAAAAAAGCAGCTACAATGACGACATGCAATTTCGATACGACGCACTTATGAACTATTTGAATCTGTAAGTAAAATGAATGTTGCAGTCTATGGCCGAAAAGTTACCAAGCAGAATGCAGAATACTACAAAGAATTCTTGGCAATTCTCAACGATTTTGGCTGGAATCCTATCATAGAGGAAAACCTAAAGACATTATTGGTTAAAAAGATTGGTCTTTCTGATCAGACAGATCAATTCTCTTCTCATGCTGACTTTAAAACGGGTATCGATCTTAGTTTTAGCATAGGTGGTGATGGTACTTTCATGCAAAATGTGAAATTTGTCCGTGATTCTGGTGTCCCTATTCTGGGAATCAATACAGGTCGATTGGGGTTTCTCGCTAACATTTCCAAAGATGACCTTCAAGGCGCAATGGACTTGGTTCGCAAAAAAGAATTTGTCCACCAAAAACGTTCACTTATCCGTATTGAAACAGAAGAAAATCATTTTGGTTCAGACAACATCGCTCTGAATGAGGTTACTCTCCAGAAGAAAGATTCTTCATCGATGATTACTGTTCATGCTTCTTTAGAAGGGAAATACCTCAATTCTTATTGGGCAGACGGACTTATTGTTGCGACTCCCTCAGGTTCAACGGCCTACAGTCTGAGCTGTGGTGGACCAATTATAACACCTGGATGCCAAGTACATATCTTAACACCTATTGCACCTCATAACCTTAATGTTCGACCAATGGTTGTTCCTGACCACATGCCTATTAAATTGAGTATTGAAGGACGAAATAGAACCTATTTGATCAGTTTGGACGGACATTCGATGAGTATTCGCCAACAAGAAGAGGTGATAGTCCATAAGGCTGATTACATGGTGAATGTGATCAAGTTTGAGGAAAATAATTTCCTAGACACTATTCGCAACAAAATGCTTTGGGGGATTGACAAACGAAATTAGATTTTACAAGAATTAACATTCGGCAGGACTTTTGCTTCTTCCGATTTCGGATTTAATCCATACTTTTAACGTTTAAAACAAAAATTATGATGAAAATACTTTTGACCATACTATCTCTTGCTCTTATAAGCACATCTTTTGCAGGGAAGGGAGAAAAGGAAAAAAAACCTAAGAAGCCTAAGTTAGAAAAAGGAATGTACGCTGAGTTTACAACAACGAAGGGCGTGATTTTGATTAAGCTGGAATTTGAAAAAACACCAATGACGGTTGCCAATTTTGTTGGTTTGATTGAAGGTGATTTTGTAGTTGAAGATACCATTGAATATACTAAACCATTCTATGATGGACTAACGTTCCACCGTGTGATTGCTGACTTCATGATTCAAGGTGGAGATCCTGATGGAAATGGTTCAGGCGGACCTAGACATCGATTCATAGATGAAATTGATCCTTCTTTAAAGCATTCAGGCCCTGGTATTTTATCAATGGCGAATTCAGGCCCGAATACAAACGGAAGTCAATTCTTCATTACTCATAAAGCTACACCATGGTTGGATGGAAAACACACTGTGTTTGGTAGTGTTATTTTTGGTCAGGACGTTGTAAACGCAATTGAACAAGGAGACGAAATGACTAAGGTTCGTGTGATCCGTAAAGGTAAGATTGCTAAAAAATGGAAAGCTTCTGAAAATTACGCAGCTGTCATGGACAAGGTAAAAGCGGAAGAAGCAGCCAAAAAAGCAGAATTCGAAAAAATAGCGGCAATGTCCGAAGCAGAATACAGCGATTTCATGTATGCTGAAGTTCTTAAGACGTATCCAACTGCAAAGAAATCGGCTTCCGGTTTGGTGTATATCATCAATGATCCAGGAACTGGTGACAAAGCAAGCAAGGGAGCAGGACTATCTGTTCATTACACAGGAACATTCAGAAAGAGCGGAAAGAAATTTGATTCTTCGCGTGACAGAGGTCAACCAATGAGCTTTAAGTACTTAGAGCAGCGTATGGTTCCAGGGTTTGAAGAAGGCTTGGGAATGCTGGCTAAAGGTGGAAAAGCAATTTTGATCATTCCTTACTATGCAGCCTATGGTGCAAAAGGTCGTCCAGGAGCAATTCCTCCATATTCTGACTTAGTGTTCGATATTGAGATGGTTGACCTGACTGCGCCATCTATCGCGCCACAGCAACATGATCACAATGACCACGATGGTCACGATCATAATCACTAGAAACAAATAGAATTTGAAAAGACCTGACGGAGCCAAGCGACGTCGGGTTTTTTAATGCCCTGGAAAACAGTTTTGGTACTTTCCTAAACGAATAGAGATCATCGCACCAGCAAACATGTACCAGTCTTTTGTGGCGGCGTTACCACGCTTTCCATAGCGCGATCCAGATCTATTTGATAGCTCTGCTGCCAACGGTCCATTTTCCGCCGCTAGAACGTCAGGATCGACATATGAATCACCACCAACATCATCAAGGTAGTCCGTAAACGTTTTACGAATTCCTATTTCAAAATTTAACCCTATACGATCGCTCAATGAGAGCTTAGCACCAACACCCAACGGAATACTAATTTGTGTAAGTGAGTAATGTTTTTTTGAATTCAACGAACTTCCTTGCCCTTCTGTCCCCAATGGTCGCAATTCAACCTCATTCCCGTTGTACATCGTTTTTGGGTTCATTCTAAAAACGGCTAATTCAGCGAGAATATACGCAGTTCCCTTGTACCTCTCATGCCCTAATTGAAATGGGAAATAATTGAACTCTACACCTGCACCCAACTCAAAAATATCAGAGTGAAAACTCAAATTCCGTTCTTTGTTCAATACTTCCGTAGAATTAACATCATCCGCCCCAACCCTTCCATAGGTTAAGTTTGCACGAACACTGAAACGCGGATTAACGTTGTAACGGTAAAGAATTCCTCCCGCCAAATGTGTTTCTTTAAATGGAATAAACTGGTTCAGATCACCCAAATATGTAGAGCCACCAACCATGAAACCAATTTCAGATCGAGAGGCGGCAGTATGAAACTGCCCAAACGCACTTAACGTACACCAGAAAAACAATATGGATAAGCCTATTTTCATTCTATTCATGCGTAGAACGCGAAAATACCAAGAAAATTGCGGAAAAAGGCGCCAAATTGAAGATTTACATAAACCGAGGTGATTTCACCGTACGGTAACGCTTCAGTGTGATATTGGCGTTTTTTGGATACCTAACCGTGTACCCTATTTCTTTGCCTTGAACTCCACCAGATGAAACCTTTAAGTTCCATTCCACTTCTCCTGTCAATTCATCCTGGATACCATCAGATAATTCATCTACCAATACGGTGATATCATTACTTTGAGAAATCGGAACTTGATCGTAAACGGCAATTTTTATCGGTACAGAACGATTATTTCGAATCGCAATTTCATACAAGTAAGACTCCTTTTTTGAATTCCCCGTAACCCGCTTGGTACTCATCTCCTTCTTCAACTTTCGCATAACGGTTACCTTATCATCTCTACCGAAAGACAAGCTTAACGTGTCAGAGACATTCCGTGTATCAATGCGTGACATCCCAACGTATTGACCACCAAAGTAAACATTTGTTGGACCTGGAATTAACTCCAACTCCTGCCAATTTGCAATATGCGCTAGCAAGAAGGCCGCTCTGTCCAATTTTGGAACAGTGACATGAGAAAATGTCGCATCAAGGTTCATATCCTTCACGTCAACCATGTACGGCTTCGCATCAGAGGGGCATGAAAAGGCATTCTTAATTTCAAATTCCGTCGTTAACTCAGAGATCTCAATATTCATCATTTGAACATTCTGGTTACCAACATTTCGTTGCTGCATCAATTTTAAATTATTGTCATCAAACTGATTCTTTGATTCATCCAACCTTCCTTCAATGTAATAATTGTCATAAGCGCGTGTATTCGCCATATTGATGTTTGATATCGCTTGTTGCCGGAAGTCAACATCATTGCTTTGTGGTGCATAATAACTCTTTCCAGATTTCTTTTGCCCTTCGTAGTGAGACAAATACCAAGGAGAAAGTTCAGGATGAGAAGCTGATAAGTTCGGATCAGCTGTAGAAAGTGTTAAAGCAACATCCTTCCAGCTATTCCCTGTATTGTTGTACACCTGTGCTTTATACTTCAAATTGATCTGTTGATTTATATCGGTCGCTGACAGATCATATGTCGCAGCCCAACCGCAATCAGAAACTAAATATTTCAACGAACACTCCATTGAAGCAGTGATGTCAGTATCCAACAATACGATGACCTGATTACTGCGTTGATTCTCATTGTAATTGAGCTCAACCAGCTGATAACGCGTGTTATCAATCTGTTCTTTTAACTTTCTTCGTTTCTTTTTGAGTTTTGTAATCGCCTGATTAACCTCCAAAGTTCTTTTCCGATAAAAATCCGCGGCTTCACGAATTTGAGCAACTGTCAAGCTTTGTTCTTTGCCTCCTAAATCACGGTTTGTATTGAGCACTGCCTGCTCAGCGAAATAAGAATCTAAAATGTCATTAACATTCTGCTCTTCATCTTTCAAACTTTCCAAGGAATCTTTCAAAACTGAAATCCGTGGGTTAAATTCCTCTGCAGCCATAAAATCCATCTCTGTTGACACAGAAACAAGTTTATAGGTGCCTTCCCCCTTAAATTGGATGGATTGCGGATCAGCGTAGGCTGAAATCCCAGAAAAGATAAGTTTGTTACGCCCCTTTGTTAATTTGACCTCTTGCTCGTGGGTCATCTGCCCAGCTGTCAGGTACAGTTTCACCTCATCGATCGTTGATTTTACTACCTGACTGTTGATTTGTTGCGATAATCCAAAAAATGGAAGCAAAAGGAATAAAAAGCTAATTTTTTTCATGTCTTTAATTGATAGTTGGCATATGCGCCTAATTTCTAATCTTTAATCTTGTTTGTTACTATTAAAATGATGGCGCGGATATCGTTCTGAATCGCTTCATGGTTACGTTCGCATTTTTAGGATACTTAACCGTATATCCAATTTCTTTGCTTTGCACGCCACCAGAAGAAATCGTCAGATTCCAAACAACCTCTCCTGTCAGCTCATCCTTTGTTCCTTCTGAAATCTCATCAACAAAAACACTGATATCATTGCTTTGTGAGATTGGAACTTGATCATACACTTCTATTTTTATTGGAACAGACCGATTATTTCTAACGGCGATCTCATACAAATACGCTTCTTTCTTTGTATTCCCCATTACACGCTTCGTACTCATCTCCTTTTTTAATTTTCGCATGACAGTGACCTTATCATCTCTTCCGAATGACAGACTTAAGGTGTCAGAAACATTTCTCGTGTCGATTCGTGACATTCCAACATACTGTCCTCCAAAATAAACGTGTGTCGGTCCTGGAATCAAATCCAAGTCTTGCCAATCGGCAATGTGCGCAAGAAGAAATGCTGCTCTATCTAGCTTGGGTACAGTAATGTATGAAAACGTTGCATCCAAATTCATGTCCTTTACATCCACCATATATGGTTTCGCATCTGATGGACATGAAAATCGATTCTTAATTTCAAATTCTGTAGTTAACTCAGAGATTTCAATGTTCTTCATTTGAACATTTTGATTTCCTACATTTTGACCTAGCCTCAACTTGTATACATTATCCTCTATTTGAATTTCACTTTCGAGCTCCTCACCTCCAATATAATAGTTGTCGTACGCGCGCTCATTTGCCTTATTTATATTTTGGACTGCCTCTTGACGAAAATCTTTCTTTTCTCTATTAGCGGAGAAAACTAATCCATTTGTAGTTAATTGGGGTGCGTAATGCGATAAATACCATGGCGATAATTCAGGGTGCGAAGCAGATAGGTTCGGGTCAGCAGTAGATAAAGTCAATACTACATCCTTCCATGCGTTCCCTGTATTGTTATATACCTGCGCTTTGTATTTTAAGTTAATCTGTTGATTTAAATCTAGCGCCGACAAATCGTATGTTGCAGCCCATCCACAATCAGAAACCAAATATTTCAAGGTGCTACCCATTGTCATGTTTGTTTCACAATCCAATAATACAATCACCTGATTACTACGCTGATTCTCGTTGTAATTCAGTTCTACCAATTGGAAACGGGTGTCCTCAATTTGTACTTTCAACTTTCGCCTCCTTTTCTTGAGTTTCGTAATCGCCTGATTGACTTTGAGTGTTCGTTCTCTGTAGAAATCAGCAGCTTCACGAATTTGCGCAACAGTCAAACTCTCGCTTTTACCACCCAAATCACGGTTGGTATTCAATACCGCTTGTTCTGCAAAATACGCATCCAAATTATCACTTACACTTTGCTGCTCATCGTTCAAACTCTCCAAAGAATCTTTGAATACAGAAATACGTGGATTAAATTCTTCTGCCGCTAAAAAATCCATTTCGGTTGATACAGAAACAAGTTTATAGTCGTTTTCCCCTTTAAATTGAATTGATTGAGGATCTGCATAGGCCGAAATACCTGAGAAAATCAACTTATTTCGTCCTTTTGTCAGTTTTACGTCTTGCTCATGAGTCATTTGCCCAGCGGTGAGATACAATTTCACTTTGTCAATATTGGTCTTAAGATCTTGATAATTGATCTCCTGTGATTGCCCGAAAAATGGTAGTAAAAGGAATAGTAAGTAGTGCTTTTTCATTGTTTTTTATTTATGATACAGTTGAGCTTGGAATTCGTTCGATGTTAATTTATTAACGTTATTTGTTATTATTAACCGTTTGTTTATTTGTTGGATTTCATACCTTTGCCTCCAATTTTTTAGTCTATGAACAATATTGAACTCCTTAACATTGCCGAAACTTTCGGAACACCAACGTACGTTTACGATTCAGCTATCATTACTCAACAATATAGAAAGTTACGAAATTCCTTTAAACCGTTGAACGTAAAACTTCATTATGCGATGAAAGCACTGAGTAATGTGAATGTATTGCGCGTTCTCAAAAATGAGGGAGCAGGTTTGGATGCTGTTTCTATTCAAGAAATTCACCTAGCGCTGCGTGCTGGCTTTACGCCTGAGACGATTATGTATACGCCAAACTGCGTTTCTTTCGATGAGATAAAGGAAGCCGTTGAAGTGGGAGTAACAATCAACCTCGACAACTTAAATATGCTTGAGAAATTTGGAGCACATTACGGCGATTCTGTGAGTTGTTGTATTCGTATAAACCCGCACATTATGGCTGGTGGAAACTCAAACATTTCCGTTGGCCATATCGACTCAAAATTTGGAATCTCAATCCACCAGATGCGTCATGTTGTCCGTATAGCAGATCATTATAACATGAAAATAGTTGGGCTTCACATGCATACGGGAAGTGATATTCTCGATGCGGATGTTTTCTTGCGCGGAGCAAATTTACTTTACGATGTTGCCAATGAATTTCCTGACCTTCAATTTATGGATTTCGGAAGTGGTTTCAAGGTCGCATATAGAGATCAGGATATGTCTACAGATGTAGAGCACATTGGTCAAAAAATTGTTGAATCATTTCAAGAATTCTGCACGAATTATGGACGAGAACTTGAGTTATGGTTTGAACCAGGGAAATACATTGTAAGTGAAAGCGGTTGTCTTTTAGTTAAAACCAATGTCGTAAAACAAACAACCTCTACAGTTTTTGCTGGAGTAGATAGCGGACAGAATCATTTGTTGAGACCTATGATGTACAATGCCTACCATCGAATCGACAACATTTCGAACGACGCTGGTGAAAAGAAACTTTATTCTATTGTTGGGAACATTTGCGAGAGTGACACTTTTGGTCATGATCGTCTACTCAACGAAGTGCGCGAAGGGGATATTTTATCCATTTCAAATGCTGGGGCATATGGATTTTCCATGAGTAATCAATATAATGCAAGATTCAGACCTGCGGAGGTCCTTGTTCACAATGGAGTGCCTCATCTAATTCGCAAACGAGAAACTTTAGATGATTTAATCCGCAATGAAGTCGAAATTCCATCTTTAATTGAAGAAGAAGAACTGTCAAATATTCATTAGTTTTAGCTAAAACAAAAGCTATGGCTCAGGTTATTGGAATTGGCGGGATTTTTATAAAATTTAAGAACCCATCAGAAATGCGAACGTGGTATCAAGACGTCTTAGGAATGACTACCAATGCATACGGGGTACTCTTCGAATTTAATGGAGAAGCGGCACCAAAGGGCTATCTTCAACTGGGCACTTTTGAGTCTACAAGTGACTATTTTGGTGAACCTAGCCAGCAATACATGCTTAATCTACGCGTGGACGACCTTGAGGTTTTTCGTACCGAGTTGGCAGCAAAAGATGTAACGATAGTTGATGAGATTGAAGCGTACAGCTATGGTAAATTTCTTCACATTGAAGACCCTGAAGGAAATCGTATTGAGCTATGGGAACCTGTTGATGGTGAATTTGAAAAAAGCGAAGATGCTAAAATGACTATGAAATAGTTGAAGACTGAATTCTCGAAAGAAAACGTTCCAAATTCTCATTTTTTACCAACTTTTCAGATCCCAGGATCAAAATATTGCTGCATTTGAAATTGCGCAACCACATTTCAAAGTTGGAAACTGCCACCTGAAGCGTACCGTTCACATCAATTTTCTGCGTTGGAAGGTGCTTCTTATCGAAAAGTGTATGCAATTCATACATCTCCTTTTCAATATCCTGATTTTCATTGATTAACAACAAACCTTCGGCTGAGTGCTCTTCCATTTTCACATCATAGTCCTCAACTTGAATCCCTAAGGATGAAGCCCATTCAGCTATCTGCGTTGAAAATAAAGAATCGCGTTTTAAATAAATTGTCTCTACGAGCATTGTTGTTGTTCACGTTTATTTCGGCGACCGCAAATATAGCGGTTTATTATAACCCCGAAGAAGAATCTTGTTAATTTTTAAAACAATTCATCAATCCGCTCTTTCGGTCTTGCTATAACGGCCTTATTCGATTTTATTACAATCGGACGCTCAATTAATTTAGGAAACTTAATCATCGCTTCAATCCACTCATCTTCAGACAGCGTCTTCCCTTTGAAATTCTCCTTATAGTCAGCTTCACCTTTACGCAAAAGTTCTTCAGCTGAAATATCAAGTTGTTTTAACACAGTTTTCAACTCATCATGCGTAGGTAAATCCTTCAAATATTCGACAATTGCGTAATCTTCTCCTTTTTCATCAAGGTATTGAATCGCCATTCGACTCTTAGAACAACGCGGATTGTGGTATACAATGGTTTCTTTTTCCATAACTTATTCTCCAAACGACATTAAATAGGCTTTTAGAAATTTATCTAAATCGCCATCCATTACGGCATCTACATTACCCGTTTCATAACCAGTACGAACGTCTTTTACTAATTTATATGGGTGCATCACGTAATTGCGAATTTGTGATCCCCACTCAATTTTTTTCTTGTTCGATTCAATTTCATCACGCGCTTCCATTCTTGCGCGGTATTCTAGTTCATACAACTGAGATTTCAAAAGTTGCATGGCCTTTTCCTTGTTCCCCAATTGAGATCTTGACTCAGAGTTTTCAATGATGATTCCACTTGGTGCGTGTCGCAATCGCACAGCGGTTTCAACCTTATTCACATTCTGTCCACCTGCTCCACCAGATCGAAATGTCTCCCACGTCAAATCTGCTGGGTTCACATTTATTTCGATCGTTTCATCAACAAGTGGATAGACATAAACAGAAGCGAAGGACGTATGTCGCTTAGCGTTCGAATCAAAAGGTGAAATTCTTACCAAGCGATGCACACCATTTTCCCCCTTCAGGTATCCGAAGGCAAAATCTCCAGTAAATTCAAGCGTTACAGTTTTTACACCAGCAACATCTCCATCTTGATAGTTGAGTTCTTTAATTTTATATCCGCTTTTCTGCCCCCACATCATGTACATTCGCATGAGCATTGAGGCCCAATCACAGCTCTCCGTTCCCCCAGCACCAGCGGTAATTTGAAGCACAGCACTTAGACTGTCCTCTTCACTTGAAAGCATGTTCTTCAATTCCAGCTCTTCAACCTGGATTTTTAAGACTTCAAATTGTTTATCAACTTCTTCCTCATCTCCTTCTCCCTCACGGGCAAACTCGAACAACACTTCTATATCATCCAGCATTGAGCATAAATTATCATAGGATTCTACCCAAAACTTCAACCCACGAATCGCTTTCATTTGCAATTCAGCCTTTTTTGAGTCGTTCCAAAATTCTGGATCCTGCGTTTTCAGCTCCTCCTCTGCAAGTTGCATCCTTTTCTCCTTGATTTTCAAGTAGTCTTCGATAACATCGATGCGCTTGCGAATTTCTTTTATCTGATCCTGATTTATCATGCCGAACAAAATTAGTTAAAAAGATGACAAACATTGTTCAGAATTAAATATCAAAAGGGTTTCCATCAGTGCGGAAAAATTTTACATTTGCGAACGACTTAATAAAACAAATTATGAACATTCCAGAAAATCTTAAGTACACAAAAGACCATGAGTGGTTGAGTGTTGATGGAGACGTAGCAACAGTTGGTATTACTGATTTCGCCCAAGGAGAATTAGGCGATATTGTTTACGTAGAAATTGAAACAGAAGGAGAAGAACTTGATATAGAAGAAGTCTTCGGATCAGTAGAGGCTGTAAAAACAGTTTCAGATTTGTTTATGCCAATTTCAGGAGAAATCATCGAGTTTAACGAGGGGCTGGAGGCAAATCCAGAAATAGTAAACTCTGACGCATACGGAGAGGGTTGGATGATTAAAATTAAAATGTCCGATTCAAGCGAGCTAGAAGATCTTCTAGATGCTTCTGCATACGCTGAGTTAATTGGTTAATTCGGCGAAGGTTTGAGTCTTCGGTTCTTTATTGTTGGTATTCTTTGGACAGGAATAATGATTCTGTTATTCATTACTCCTTACGGCGAATCGCAACCCGTTTATTTTGATTGTGTTCCAGCTCGTGCATTTATTCATTGCGCACTTTTTTGGGGATTCGTTCACATTTGGCTGGGCACATGCAAGAAACAACTGAAGTACGAATCGTTGAAGCGAAAAGCATTTTCGATTGTCTTTTTAGCCGCCTTAATTTTTGCACTTCTTTCAGAGCTTGGGATGTACCTTTTCGGTATTGCACCAAGTATAAATCTCTGGAATCTTGCATTTGATTTATTAGGTGCAGGGTTAGGATTATTGACTTTCCGCATATTGTATGCATCATGTTATTGATTTAATGGTACATATTTTGTTAGCATAAATTCATATATTTACAGTTAGAATTTGTTTGATTATGGAATTAAAGAAAAGTGAAGGAGCAAATATTGATAAACTACGTTTACCAATTACGCTTATAGGACTATTGTTTGTAGGGAGTTTGGTGCTAGCATCATTTTCTTATACATCAGCAGTAGAAAGAGAACAACAAGCTCAAGCAGACACAAATGCTGCAAACGTAAACTATGATATAGAGGACGTACCAGAACCAGAAACTCCACCAGAAACTCCTCCTCAAGTGGATGTTATTCCACCTCCAAGTGATGTAATTACTCCAGTAGTCAATACAGAAACTATTCCTGAGCCAATAATGAACACACCACCGCCTGTTATTACAGCACCTGTTGAGCAAGTGGTTGTTCAGGAAGAAATTATTGATTTCCCAGATGTTGAAGCTACCTTCCCTGGTGGTGCAGCAGCAATGCAAAAGTGGATTGCTGACAACGTAAAATATCCTCAGACTTCTATAGAAATGAACGAACAGGGACGTGTTTATCTCTCGTTTGTTGTTGAGCCTGATGGATCAATTTCAAACATCGCTGTAGAAAGAGGTGTAAGTGGAGATTTGGACAGAGAAGCGAAGCGATTACTTCGTAAAATGCCACCTTGGATTGCAGGTGAAGCTAAAGGAAGAAAGGCAAGAACACGTTGTAGACTTCCGATCAATTTTACATTGAACTAATAGAATTTTTAACTAGTAAAAACCGCGTACAGTATGTATGCGGTTTTTTTGTGCGCTAAGTTTTGGCATGCATTTTGGTTTCTAGGCAAGTGATAAGGATAAAAACTATTACAAATTAATTTCATTGCTATGGAAACAAAAAAAAGTAAAGAAGCCAATATCGAGAAAATGAGATTTCCGATTGGGCTAACAGCATTATTATTTACTGGAAGTATCGTCCTTGCATCATTTTCTTTTACTTCAGGTCTCGAACGAGATTCTGCTGTTCTAACGTCAGAAAATGCTGTAGACATTACATTCATTGAAGTCAATGACAAAGTTGAACCACCTGAAGAACAACCACCTCAGCAAGACGTCATTCTTCCACCAACTGTCAACATAATAATTGATAGTAACAAAACAGATCCACCAAAGCCGCCAATTATCTTGCCTCCACCACCACCAAAAGTTAAAGTTGGACCGCCTATAGTCGTCGAACCTAAAATTTATGAATGGGTAGATGTTGAAGCGACCTTTGATCCATCTAAAATAGTTGGTGACCCAACGATAAATAAATCAACAAATCCAGCAGTTGCAATGCAATCATGGATCGTGAAAAATGTGAAGTACCCACAATCTTCAATCGAAATGAATGAGCAAGGGCGAGTATACTTAGCATTTGTTGTGGAAATAGATGGTTCAATCTCAAATATAGTGATTGAGCGTGGTGTGAGCCCCGACCTTGACAGAGAAGCGAAACGACTATTGCGAAACATGCCTAAATGGGTTCCTGGAGAAGCCAAAGGTAAAAAGGTACGAACGCGTTGCAGATTACCTATCAATTTTACATTGAATTAATAAACCGAAAAGCCCGCTTCTCAGCGGGCTTTTTCTTTCTTTCATTTATCTTCTAGTAGGAGGATGAAGCGCCACCAATATTTTCAATGGGGTGCCACGTAGTTTTCACCTCTTGACAATCTGCAATTTTATAGATGTCTTGTTCATCTGAATTCATCCAATCAGCCGAATAAACACTGATACGTTTCATATTGAGTGCTGTGCTCTCTTCCAAATCCTTGATCTCCTTTTTATCGTCTCCGCTATAGACAATTCCGTTCACGTCCATGTGACTCGCTAAAGGAGGCATCATCTCTCCAACCTTACCAGTGAGAATGTTTACGACTCCCCCTGGAACATCCGATGAATTCAAAACTTCAGCAAACGTAACTGAACACAAAGGCAATCCTTCAGAAGCGATTACCACACACGTATTTCCTCCAGCAATCACTGGCGCCATAAGAGACACCAATCCTATCAACGACGTATGCTTATCCGCTACCACTCCAATAACTCCCATTGGCTCATGTACCGAGAAATTAAAGTGCGCAGAAGCAACTGGATTGACTGAACTAAGCACTTGCGTATACTTATCACACCATCCAGCGTAGTATATCAAGCGATCAATTGCGATGGAAACTTCCTTCTCAGCATCTTTCTTTGTTGCTCCCTGAAAAATGATTTCCTCAATAAACTGTGCTTTTCTTCCTTCCAACATTTCGGCAATGCGGTACAAAATCTGACCACGGTTGTTTGCTGCTCTCTCAGACCATCCTCCAAATGCCTTTCGTGCCGCAACAACTGAGTTTCGAACGTCCTTACGGGATGAAAGACAGATATTGCCTAACTGCTCACCTTTTGCATTCGTTGGAGTATAATATCTTCCTGATTCCGTTCTAGGAAACTTTCCGCCTATGTATACTTTATATGTTTTCAATACTTCCAATCTTCCCATTCTATTTTAATTTAACGTACGCTGACAGACCATGAAGACCTCCCTCACGACCAAATCCACTCTCTTTATATCCTCCAAATGGTGATGTCGGATCAAATTTATTGTACGTATTTGCCCAAATCACACCAGCACGTAGCTTTGTTGTTAGGTTAAAAATGCGCGATCCTTTATCTGTCCATACTCCTGCTGCCAAACCATAAGGCGTATTATTTGCCTTCTGAATCACCTCATCTACTGTTCTGAATGTTTGAATCGTGAGCACAGGTCCAAATATTTCTTCCTGAACAATGGTGCTTGACTGCGCAACATCCGTAAAAATCGTTGGTGGACAATAATATCCTTTTTCAGGAATAACACATTTCCCTTGATACATTTCTGCACCTTCATCGATTCCTATTTTAATATACTTATTGATCACCGCCAATTGTTCTTTCGAGTTGATTGCCCCAATGTCCGTGTTCTTATCCAAAGGGTCACCTAAGATCAGTGTATCCATGCGGCGTTTTAACTTCTTCACAACAATATCAACAACCGCCTCCTGAACAAATAAGCGCGATCCCGCACAACAAACATGCCCCTGATTAAAGAAAATCCCATTAATGATTCCCTCAACAGCCTGATCAATGGGAGCGTCATCCATGATTATGTTCGCTGACTTTCCTCCTAATTCGAGAGTGGCCTTTTTACCCGTGCCCGCAATCGCTTTCTGAATAATCTTTCCTACAGCCGTTGAACCCGTAAATGCTATCTTGTCGACATCATCATGATTTACGATGGCAGCACCAGTATCACCATAACCCGTTATAATATTTACAACGCCTGGCGGCAATCCAGCTTCATGGATTATTTCAGCCAGTATTAACGCTGTTAATGGTGTTGTCTCAGCTGGTTTAATAACAACTGTATTTCCAGCAGCCAATGCAGGTGCGATCTTCCATGCAGCCATCAATAGTGGAAAGTTCCACGGAATTATCTGACCAGCAACACCCAATGGCTCAACTTTTCGATTCGGAAATGCATAATCCAGTTTATCTGCCCAACCCGCATAATAGAAAAAGTGATTGCACGCGAGTGGAACATCTACATCTCTTGATTCACGAATGGTTTTTCCCGCATCAAGTGTTTCTACAACTGCAAGTTCCCTGGATCGCTCTTGCATAATTCGCGCAATGCGGAAAATATATTTCGCTCGCTCGGAAGCCTCCATTTTCGACCAAACGTTCGTGTATGCTTTCCGTGCGGCCTTCACAGCCTTATCCACATCCTTCTCGTTTGCGTACGCTACATCCGCCAACTTCTCCTCTGTTGCAGGATTGTAGCTTGCGAAATATTTACCACTTGATGGTTTAACAAACTTACCATCTATGTATAGGTCATATTTACTTTTCAGCTCAATATGCGAAGTACTCTCTGGTGATGGTGAATAATCCCATTCGACCGCTGCTTGTGTATTTTTTTTCTTCGCCATAAATTAATCTATTGAGAAATAATCAGAAGATTGATAATTTCCAGTTTCAGCTTTCATAATTTGCATCAATACGTCGTTAGCTAGACTACTCGCTCCAAATCGGAACCAGTCGTTGTTCAGCCATTCTCCTCCCAACACTTCTTTTACCATTACCAAGTTGTGCAACGCCAGTTTTGAATTAGAAATTCCACCTGCAGGTTTCATTCCAACTTTTATTCCTGTCTCATCCATAAAGTCACGGATTGCTTCAAGCATGGTATAAGTTACCTGCATTGTGGCAGCTGGTTGTATTTTTCCAGTAGATGTTTTAATAAAGTCTGCACCAGCATACATTGCAATGTCACTGGCTCTTCTAACATTATCCAAGGTAACCAACTCCCCTGTTTCAAGAATTACTTTCAGACGTGCATCACCACACACTTCTTTTATCGCGGCGATCTCATCGAAGACATAATTGTACTCTCCCCTTAGAAATTTCCCACGAGAAATGACCATATCGATTTCATCAGCACCTTCACTAACTGCGAATTTTGTATCTGCAAGTTTTATCTTTAGGGGAGCCTGTCCGCTAGGGAAAGCTGTCGAAACAGATGCTACTTTCACACCAGATCCTTCAACTCCTTTTTTCGCAACGCCAACCATAGTTGGGTATACGCACACGGCAGCTACACTTGGCAAACCAGGATGATAATCATGAAGATGTTGTGCTTTATAACACATTTGTCGAACCTTTCCTGGCGTATCCTTTCCTTCAAGGGTTGTTAAATCTATCATGTTTAACACCATCTTGAGTCCTTGTAACTTCGCCGAAGTTTTAATACTTCGTGTTTGAAATCTGGACACCCTTTCCTCTACTCCAACCTTATCGATACGCGGAGATAGTGAGAAATCAGGTATACGGTGGTTAGCCGTCCCGTTTTTCTTATTCATTGAACGTTTGTTTGTAACAAATATAGCAACATAAGGCCAATCAAAAAAGCCCTTCCTGATAGCTATCAAGAGGGCTTTTTTCTTTCTATTATTTTGAGCGGCTAAAGTTATCCATCCGAGTGATAAACACCCTTCTTGAATACTTTTACTTTAAGCAAGATACCATCCGAATCATATTCGTATACCTTACCATCCCAGAGTCTTCCATTTCTGAAATCTCCGTCTTGCCATATTTCATCATTCACATTGTACACCTTGTTGTATCCATTTGGTTGGAATCTAGCTCCTTTCGTTCTTGGATTTACAACTCTAGGTGCCTCAACTCTCGAAACTCCAGGGTCTACAACATTTACCGCTGCATTCACCATTTCTTTCTGCTCGCTCTTCTGAACAGATCCATCCGCCGCGTAGTAAATAACTTCTTTTATGTCACCATTTTCATAGTAACGCGTTGCTTTACCTGTAGGGATTCCATTTTGTGATTCGTACACAAATTCCTCTTGACCATTTGGGTAGTAGTACTTTACAGTACCTTGTTCCTTCCCCGCATCACTGTATGCAGCTTCATATTCAACTACACCATTTTCGTGAAACCGCTTTAATGAGTCGTAATATTTACCTCTACTGAATGTTCCTTTTTCACGAACCGTTCCGTCAGGCCATGTCTTCGTGTAATTTCCGCTTGGTCGATTGTTTTTGTATTCTCCTCTAAGCTTTGGGGTAACACCATCATTGTGGTACTTGGTCCACATCCCTTCCTTACGATCATCTTTGTAAGGACCTTCCTCAATTTTTCCATCTGCTGGGAATCCAGCTTCTGGACGATCTTTTCCAAGATAAACCCACTTACCTTGCTTTCGTCCTTCCTCGTCTACTTTGTTGATTTCTCCTCCACCTTGGTCGTTTCCAGACCACGAATAGGGAACCGCTATCAATGCCGTAAACAGTAAAAAAGTAATTGCCTTTACCATATCACAATAGTTTTCATTTCGAGAGATAACAGTTCTTAAACGAAAATACAATTCAGACGTTGCTTATCAAAATAAAAAACGATGTTTTCGCCGAATGGTACTTTTTTGTCGACAAAAATTATGCATGAATAACACCTTTACAACTAACTATTAATCAATAATTAAGCATTATCAAGCATGGAGACATCGACATTTTCGAGCATCGTTTTCACCATCATTTGAAGGTTAAACTCCTCTTTCCACCCCCATTGATTTCTCGCCTCAGAATCGTCTATTGAACCAGGCCAACTGTCAGCTATTTGCTGTCTGAAGTCAGGAGCGTAAGATATTTCAAATCCACTTAATTGATCTTTAATTTCTGCTGCAATTTCCTTTGGTGTAAAGCTGCATCCAGAGAGATTATAAGCCGACCGAATTTTCACTTGTTCTTTTGGAGCTTCCATTAACTCTATCGTTGCACGAATGGCATCCTTCATGTACATCATTGGAAGCGCTGTGTCTTCACTCAAAAAACAGGAATAGTTATTCCCAAGTTTAGCCTGATAGAAAATATCAACTGCATAATCCGTTGTTCCTCCGCCAGGCAAACTGGTATATGAAATCAACCCTGGATAACGAATGCTTCGAACATCAACATCGTAATTATTGAAATAGTACTCGCACCAGCGTTCGCCTGCTTGCTTTGAAATTCCATAAACCGTTGTTGGTTCCATTATCGTCAATTGCGGTGTATTCACTTTTGGCGTAGTTGGACCGAATACTGCGATAGAACTTGGCCAGAAAATTTTACTGATGTGCCCTTCTTTTGCCAAATCAAGTATTGTAAAAAGTCCTTCCATATTCAATTTCCAGGCAAATGCTGGATTTTTCTCAGCTGTTGCACTTAAAAGCGCAGCTAGAAGATAGACCTCCTTTATTTCGTTTTCAATAATATAACTTCGAACCGATTCACGATCTAGGACGTCCATTTGTACATATGGCCCGTCTGCCAAACCTTTCGGGCAGTCCTCCTTCAGGTCAGCGGCAATAACATTTTGCACTCCTTTTCTCTGGCGCAATTCAAGTACCAATTCAGTCCCGATTTGACCTGCTGCTCCGATAATTAATGTCTTATTCATAAATTCCAAGTTCACATGCAAATAGAAAGATTTTTTTGAGAAATTCCTAAACAATCAAAAAAAAGAGCCTCGAATTGATTTACCTGACTATTGTCATTTTTTCGCTTGAAGGTCTTCCCTACATTCGTATCTTCAAAAGATGAATCTTAACATGTGGACAGAGTTTAAAATACTTTTAATGTATCTTCTCAAAAGAGATCCTGAGTGAGTGCCTCACGTAGTCCATTCTTTGAATTAACAAACTATAATACACATTATTATGCCACGATATCATACGCTGGGGAAAATTCCTCACAAACGACATATTACCTTTGAAAAGCCTGATGGAGGACTGTATCAAGAAGAATTGTTTGGCACAGCAGGATTTGCAGGAATGTCGTCTTTAATTTATCACTTATACCCACCAACTGTGGTAACGGAGGTAAAGAAGCTGAAGGACGTTTCTCCAAAAATTGCGGTAGAAAAGAACATGAAGGCGCTCAGTTTTCAAGGATTTTCTTTAAAACCCGAGGAAGATTACATCAAAAGCAGAAAGGTTCTTTTTGCAAATTCAGATTTGCACATTGGTCTTGCCGCTCCAAAGAATTTTCCGAAAGATTACTTCTATAGAAACAGTGATGCTGATGAAATGCTATTTGTACATGTAGGTTCTGGGAAATTGAGAACTATGTATGGAAATATCGATTTTAAATACGGTGATTACTTGATTATTCCTCGGGGAACAACCTATCAAATTGATTTCGATACAGAGGACAACCGTCTGTTATTTATTGAATCGTTCAGTCCAATTTTGACACCAAGCAGGTATAGAAACAACTTTGGACAACTCTTGGAGCACTCTCCATTTTGTGAGCGCGACTTTAGAGTTCCGACTGATTTAACTACGCACGACGAAAAGGGAGAGTTCAAGGTGATCTCTAAAAAACAAGGTGTTTTGTGGGAGTACACCCATTCGAATCACCCGTTTGACGCTGTCGGCTGGGATGGATTTCATTATCCATATGCCTTTTCGATACATGATTTTGAGCCGATCACAGGTAGAATTCATTTACCTCCTCCGATCCACCAAACTTTTGAAGCGGCTGGATTTGTTGTTTGCTCATTTGTGCCAAGACTTTATGATTATCACCCAAAGTCTATTCCTGCACCTTACCACCACAGTAACATCGATTCAGAAGAATTGCTTTACTACGTGGATGGTGACTTCATGAGTCGAAACAACATCGAAAAGGGGCAAATCACACTACACCCTGGTGGAATTCCTCACGGGCCACACCCTGGAGCCATTGAACGAAGTGTAGGAAAGGAAAAAACAGAAGAATTGGCTGTAATGATCGATCCATTCGCTCCTGTAATGATTACAGAGGAAGCAATGAATTTACAAGTGGATGATTATTACAAGTCTTGGATAATAGATTAACTTTAAAACGATTTTAAAATGTCAGATTTGAAAAGCGTAGAAAATTTTAATTACGGATTGGAGAAGATCTTCCCAGAGGCGGATGACTTTTTACCAATCTTGGGAACAGATTACGTAGAGTACTACGTTGGAAATGCGAAACAAGCCGCGCATTTTTATAAAACGGCCCTTGGGTTTCAGTCACTTGCTTATGCAGGACTAGAAACTGGCTTGAAAGACAGAACTTCATATGTTGTTGTTCAGGATAAGATTCGTCTTGTATTTACGACTCCGATGCCTAGTGATGGTGATCAGGAAATATTCGAACACATTGCGAAACATGGTGATGGTGTTAAAGTAATAGCCTTATGGGTGGAAGATGCTACTAAGGCATGGGAAGAAACGACTAGCAGAGGTGCAAAGTCATTCTTTGAACCACGGAAAGAGAGCGATGAAAATGGAGAAGTTGTACGTTCAGCGATCCATACTTATGGTGATACGGTTCACATTTTCGTGGAACGCAAAAACTACAATGGAATTTTTCTTCCAAACTTCGTGAAGTGGGAATCTCATTATAACCCATCGAGTTGTGGGCTTAAGTACATTGATCACATGGTAGGAAACGTTGGCTGGGACGAAATGAATGTCTGGGCGAAATTCTACAATGAAGTTATGGGATTTGCGAACCTTATCACCTTTGATGACAAAGACATTTCAACGCAATATACTGCATTGATGAGTAAGGTGATGACGAACGGAAACGGTCGAATCAAGTTCCCAATCAATGAGCCTGCAGAAGGTCTTAAGAAGTCACAAATTGAGGAATACCTCGACTTTTATGGAGGCCCTGGATGTCAGCACATCGCTGTCGCAACGGACGATATCGTTTTCACAGTTAGTGAAATGAAAAAGCGTGGTGTTGAGTTCTTATATGTTCCTGGAACGTATTACGATACTGTAGGAGACCGTGTTGGTGAAATTGCTGAAGATATGGCAATTCTAAAAGAACATGGTATCATGGTAGATAGAGACGATGAAGGTTACTTACTTCAGATCTTTACAAAACCTTTAACAGATCGACCAACTCTTTTCTTTGAAATAATTCAGCGCAAAGGAGCTCAGTCATTTGGAAAAGGAAATTTCCAGGCTTTATTTGAGTCTATTGAAGCAGAACAAGCTAGAAGAGGTACTCTATAAGAGTGCATTTTAATATAACTTGAGAAAGCCGCACATTTATTGTGCGGCTTTTTTTGTGCTGTTGTGGTATTTATTCCGCACTTGTTACCATTCACCGAAAAATAGCTACAACTCACCTATTCTTTCTTTCAAAATGCAAGAAGACGCTTTAGATTTGAGGTAACAAAAACAACACTATGGATAATTCAAACATCAACAGAACAACTAGACAGCGCAACTCAAAAATACTTGCGGGTCTATTTATCATAACATTTGGAGTGCTTTTTCTCCTTGAGCGTCAAGGAATGCCAATTGCAGATTGGGCAGTTTCCTGGAAAACAATTTTAATTGCAATAGGTGTAGTTACGTTGTACAAACATAACTTTCGTCACTTTGCAGGTTATGTGCTTATTGGAATTGGAACTATCTTTCTTATTAATGAGGCCAAGCCAGAAACAGTCGATACAAAGTTAATTCTACCCGTGATTGTCATTCTATTTGGCGGGACGATGATTGCTAAGTCAATAGGCATTTTCGATTCCAAAAAAAAAAGGCATAATATGACCGTGTTTGATGACAACAAAGAAATCTCATCCGAGGACTACATTCAAGCGACGACCTTCTTTGGAGGCGTGACAAAAAATGTTGTCAGTAAAGACTTTAAAGGTGCTGATTTTACAACCGCTTTTGGTGGAACTGAAATCAACCTTACACGAGCTGATATTCAACAACCAGTAACCATCAATGCGTCAACCTACTTTGGAGGGATCACTCTAATCGTTCCTTCCAATTGGAAAGTGAACTCGGAAATTACAACTGCTTTTGGAGCCGTTGAAGATAAACGTAACATATCGAGTGATATTGAAAACGACCCGAGTAAAACGCTCACATTGAAAGGGTCTTGCTATTTTGGTGGAGTAGAGATTCACAGTTACATCTAAGATGGTAAACATTCGACAAAAAAATCAATTTCTCACAGTAAGGATGATCAAAACGTTCATCCTTATTGCTGGTTTGAGCATTTTTCATTTTAGCACTATCCGTTCTGTTGGGTTCACTGAAAAAACTGCCTTCTTTGATAGCGCTTCGTTGTTTTTGCTCTGCTTTCTATTTGTCAACCTTATCTATACAATACAGCGGTATTACCACTCCAACATTGCGTTAAACACCACAAATTTTAGTATTCTAGCACTATTCACAGGATTAACCATTGGAGCTCATTATCTCATTTCTTATAGCGTCTTTAAAGAGAATGCAGCATTCATTTATTTTCTCAATGGTTCGCTTCTCTCCAAAAGCATTCTTGTCCTTCTTGTTTATCTAATCTGTCTTCTGTTGTTTTGGATAGATCAACAAAAAATACAAGAACGACGTCTTCAAGACTTTGCGATTGAAAAAGAGCGGGAATCAATGGCAATCGAGCTGAATAGTTTACAACAGCAATTTAAACCCCATTTTCTGTTTAACAGTTTAAACTCGATAAATGCACTGACGATCACGAATCCAGAAGAAGCACGAAAAATGGTACACTTACTATCAGAATTCATGCGTGCTGCAGTCCGCGAAAATCAATCTGAACTAGTAGAATTGGAGCAGGAAATTCATCACATCAAACTCTATACAGACATTGAAAAAGTTCGTTTTGGTAGTAGGTTGAGTGTAAACTATGAATTGGACGAAGACGTACTCGCACTAAAATTACCCTCATTGATCCTACAACCGATTATAGAGAATGCTGTTAAATATGGACTTTACGGCCATACCGAAGATGTCGAAATCAGCATTAAAGCAAGCAAAGTTGATAATTTCCTGTCGGTTTCTATTTCAAACCCTTATGATAAGGAACAACAATCAACCGTTCAAGGAACAGGCTATGGTTTGCAGTCCATTGAAAAGAAAATGCTGATATTGTATAACCGTGCAAACTTATTGTGTGTGAATAGTTCCGATAAATTGTTCACAGCAACATTAAACATTCCGCAACAATGAAAAAAGTAGTGATCATAGACGATGAGCCATTGGCTCGTTCCATTGTTAAGCAGTTTTTGAAACAGCACGAAGATCTTGAGCTCATAGATGAATGCAGTAATGGTTATGAAGGTGTAAAAGCAATTGAAAAGCACAATCCAGACCTTGTTTTTCTGGACATCCAAATGCCGAAAATTAACGGATTCGAAATGCTTGAGATCATTGACGAAGAACCTTCCGTTATTTTCACAACTGCCTTTGATGAATATGCAATAAAGGCATTTGAAACATCAGCTATTGACTATTTACTCAAGCCTTTTACGCAAGAGCGGTTTGACAAGGCCATTGAAAAGTGGAGAAAGAATAAAGCACAACCTTTAAAAACAGTACTTGGTGAGACCGTTCAAAAACAACTCAACGAAGACCAACGAATTGTTGTAAAGGATGCTGGAAATATTAAAATCATTCCAACAGTTGATGTTATGTACATCGAAGCGTATGACGACTACGTGAAAATTCATACAAAGGAGCGCTATTTCTTGAAGAAGAAAACAATGAATTATTATGAACAGTCATTGGACAAGGCAAATTTCTTACGTATTCATCGATCATATATTTTGAATATTAATCAGCTCACTCGAATCGAATCATTTGAAAAAAACAGTTATCGGGCAACACTAACAAACGGTGCAGCTATTCCAATTAGCAGAAGTTCTTATGGTGAATTGAAGGCAATTTTGGGACTTTGAGAAACTATTTTTGCATTTATTTCCCCTGAAATCTTGACTTTAAAAATCATTTCTTCCATTCTTCGGAAAGTAAGTATGCAACACACTCTTATTCATACAGCACGCTGATTCTCCAGCATTTTTTTTGTAGGATTCCAAGTCGGATTAACAATTCTTTCGGTACATTCCCCCTATCCTGAGTATATTATGTAGTACCTTTGCGCTTGCAAGATTTCTAAAACTATGGTTACACCTACAATTAAGTTTACAGATACGAAGAGACCTGAATTCTATAAGGAAGTCCGAAAAAGAGTCAATAAGTATTTTAATGATAATGGCATTTCTAGACACGCCAATTTCGCCATGGTCTTCAAAACAATCTTTATGATTGCCTTGTACTTAGTACCGTTCGCGCTTATTTTGACTAGTGTAATTACATCTCCCTGGTTAGTGATTCTAATGTGGTGCATAATGGGTTTCGGAATGGCTGGAATAGGACTGTCCGTTATGCATGATGCAAACCATGGAGCCTATTCCAAAAATCAAAAAGTGAATCGTTTTGTAGGCGTTATTCTGGCTTTTTGTGGTGGATTTCCTGCCAACTGGAGGATCCAACACAATGTACTCCACCATAGCTTCACAAATATTGAAGAATATGATGAAGATATTGAAAAAGGAGTGATGCGTTTTACCCCAAATCAAAGGAGACGAAAAATTTTTAAATACCAGATTTTTTATGCCCCTATCCTATACGGGATTTTAACCCTTTACTGGGTTCTCATTAAGGACTATGAACAATTGGTGAATTACAGAAAAAAGAACTTATTGGCTGGACAAGGCTTGACATTTAGGAGTGCGCTTGCTCAGGTTATATTTCAAAAAGTCTTGTACTTTGGATTGATCCTTGCTCTTCCGATTTGGCTATTAAGCATCCCTGTATGGACCATAATTGTTGGCTTCATTGCCATGCACTTTATCGCTGGAATGGCACTCGCATTGATTTTTCAATCAGCCCATGTGCTTCAGGAAACAGAATTCTACGTTGCAGATGAAAACGGCTGTGTTGATAATGATTGGGCGATTCACCAAATGAAAACGACATCTAATTTCGCGAGAACCAACATTCCGTTAACGTGGTTTATTGGTGGACTTAACTATCAGGTGGAACATCATCTATTCCCGAATATTTGTCATGTCCACTACCCCGCTATTTCGAAAATAGTAAAGGCAACTGCTGAGGAATTTGATGTTCCTTATCATGAACACAAAACCTTTGCTGCCGCTTTAAAAAGTCACTTCACACTGTTGAACCAACTTGGAACAGGGAAGTATGATAAATTGCATCCAGCAACGTAAAAGCGACTTGATTTCTGGCCATTTTCGTGTTCATTTTTCTTTCTAAAAAGTGATTAATATCATTAATCTGGGGGCTTAGAATAGCTATCTTTGGTCGCGCAGATATTGATTAATTTGATCAAAACCATAGAACTATGACCAGAGAAGAAATCCTAGAAGCCATTGATAAAAAGTATGAAGCAATGGGACAAAACCCAGATGTTCATCTATCTGGATTGCTACATGCCGAACCCATGAAATATTGGGATTTCATCCAAGTGGATGCCCTTCTCGGTTTGCAGACCCAACGAACGCAGTTACCAGATGAAATGGTTTTCATCATGTATCACCAAATCAATGAGCTTTTATTCAAGATGATTCTTTGGGAAATGCATCAAATTTCTTTTGAAGAGAACATTGAACCCGAAAAGTTCGCAATGCATTTAATGCGCGTTAGTCGCTATTTCGATATGCTTTCAAATTCCTTTGATATTATGGGAGAAGGAATGGAAGTTGAGCAGTATATGAAATTTAGAGATACGCTCACACCGGCAAGTGGATTCCAATCGGCTCAATACCGAAAAATTGAAATTGCATCTACTGAGTTGATCAACTTAATTGACTTCCGATTCAGAAAAACGATTGATAGAGATACGCCATACGAGCATGCATTCAATAATATGTATTGGCAAGCAGCAGGTGTTGACCATGCGACTGGAAAGAAAAATAAACTGATGCTCAACTTCGAAGATAAGTACAAGAAAGAGTTGATTGAATGGATGAAGGAATACAACACTGTTAACCTTTGGACGAAATTTAAAGAGCTTCCCGAAGCCTATCAAAAAGACGTGAGTCTTGTGAATGCTATGCGACACTACGACCACACCGTAAACATTGATTGGGTAATGCATCACTACGATGCCGCTGCAAAGTACTTAGACAGTGGAGATGTTAACGTAGAAGCAACTGGAGGTAGTGACTGGCATAAATACATGCACCCTCGCTATCAGCGTCGAATTTTCTTCCCTGAATTATGGTCTGAAACGGAACTTGAAAATTGGGGAACTGACAATCTGAAAGGGTATAAAACCTTGACAGAAGTCTAAGCAGTGAATCTTACGTTTGGAATTATTAATTCATAATTCCGCAATGACTATCTTTACCAAAAATTTTAGCACATGGTTGAAGTAGGAATTATTATGGGAAGTACATCTGATTTACCTGTTATGCAAGACGCAGCAGATATTTTGGGTGAATTGGGAATTGCTTATGAAATCAATGTTGTTTCTGCTCACCGTACTCCTGAACTCATGTTCGAATATGCAAAAAATGCACATGGACGTGGCATTAAGGTGATTATTGCTGGAGCAGGAGGGGCTGCGCACTTGCCAGGGATGACCGCTTCACTTACACCACTGCCAGTTATTGGTGTCCCCGTAAAATCAAGCAACTCAATTGACGGTTGGGATAGCATTCTTTCAATACTTCAAATGCCGGGAGGGATTCCAGTAGCCACTGTTGCTTTAAACGGTGCCAAAAATGCGGGAATTCTTGCAGCAAAAATCATCGGCGCTTCAAACCCCGCTGTTCTTCAACGAATGTCAGGTTACATGGAAGAGTTAAAACAAAAAGTACTTAAAAGTGCTGAAGAGTTGAAGTAGTTGGACATTAGATTATTAGAAGTTAGATGCTAGATTGATTTGAGTATCTCTTCCAACCATCAAATCTCCGATAACGTTATAGGCATAAGCACTATAACACTATGAAAAAACTACTTCTACAATTCGTAATCATTCTTATTTCATTAAACGGCTTAAGTCAGGATCGCATATTAAGTATCTATGCTGGTGGTGGTTTTCAGGATTACCGTGGCGATCGGGGAAATGGTCTTTGGGATCACGAACGCTGTACCTGGGGATCTGTTCATTTCGGAGCAGACTTGAGAATTTCAAACTCCTTTGATGTGAAATTGCTTTTAACAGGGGCTCATATGGGATACATTCAAAAAAGAGAGGTCAAGTTGTTACTTTGGGAGATGGAGGAAAATCAAGGTGAACCTGAAACGCATATCGAAGAATTGGAAGATTTAAGTTCTGCCATGTATTCAGCAAGTCTTAATCTTCAATATAAATTTGCAAACGGCTATCTTTTGAAGCAAAGTTCCAGATTAGCGCCCGCGGTATATTTAGGCATCGGGGTCAACGAAATTAAAGACATCATGAAAATGAACTGCGTTAATGTTGGCACCTATTGTACGATTAACGTAGGGCTAAGTATTCCTTATCGATTTTTACCGCGTGTATATCTGGCCTACAATCTGGATTTCGGATTTTTCACAAGTGACAAGTTGGATTTTGTAGATAAAGGTGGAAATGATTTGCACATGCAAAACTCACTAGTTCTGGGATTCGACCTGATAAAAAGGAGATAAATTCGTGTCCTATTCGTAAAGCAAATAGCCTTCTCGCATAGCTTTAAACTCAGACAGCCTTGGCTCCCACGATTTCCTAATCTCCTCTTCCGATTTTCCTGCCTTCACTTGTCGCCAAAGCGTATCATTTCCAGCAAGAAGATTGAAAATTTTCTTTTTGTCATCAAAAAGCTTTCCTCCCAATAATTCATTGGCGTTTATCAGGTATTTGATTTCAAAACGCTCCATGCGAGTGATATTACTATCAGCCAGATTGACACCGTAACAACGTTTCCCGTTAAACTTCGGTGATTTCGATCCAACACCTGGTTTGGGCGTGAATTGAAATGGTAATTCGGAAAAATTAGGGTGTCCATATCGTTCAAATGGTCCATCTGTACCACGTCCACACGAAACAGCTGTTCCTTCCAACAAACAAATGCTCGGATACAATTGAATCGCCAAGTCGGAACGTAAATTTGGTGAAGGGGGAACAGATAAAGAATAGGACATGTCGTGTGTATAATTTTCACATGCAACAACAGTGAGGTCGCACTTGACGCCATTCGTTAACCAGCCTTCACCATTGACCATTTTTCCATACTCGCCTATTGTCATACCATGAACGATGGGAACAGGATGCATCCCAACAAAAGACTTAAATGCTGTTTCGAGCACTGGACCGTCAGCATAATGTCCGTTGGGGTTAGGTCTATCCAATATAATCAATGGAATTCCATTCTCCGCGCAGGCTTCCATTACATAATGTAATGTTGATATATAGGTATAGAAGCGCACTCCAACATCCTGAATGTCGAAAATCATTACCTCAATTCCTGTGAGCTGATCTCTCTTTGGCTTCTTGTTACTTCCGTACAACGAAACGATAGATAGCCCCGTTTTTTTG
>CAJQJL010000104.1 GCA_905478665.1 uncultured Flavobacteriales bacterium | reverse complement strand
CATTTCCTTTTCCTCCTGATAAGAAAGTTTCACTTCTGAAGTTATTTCAACCTTCTTCTCTACTTTCTTTTCCGCTGGCTTCGGATTGAAAACCTCCATTTTTCGCTTCAGGAATTCTTTCACACTAAAGTGATGAACTTTTAACGATTCATTCTCTATATCCCAAATACGATTGGTAAGATTATCGAGGAATTCTCTGTCGTGAGAAACAACAATAAAAGTTCCTTCATAATTCTGCAAGGCACTTTTCAAGACCTCTTTACTTTGAATATCTAGGTGATTGGTAGGCTCATCAAGGATTAAAAAATTGGATGGACTTAATAGAAGCTGGCAAAGTGCTAAACGGGTTCTTTCTCCTCCAGACAAAACACCCACTTTCTTATCAACGTCTTCTCCTTTGAAAAGAAATGTTCCCAATACTGATCGCAGACTCTTTCTAATTTCACCCTTTGCAGTTTCGTCAACTGTCTCAAAAACAGTTTTCGTGATATCAAGTGTTTCAGCTTGATCCTGCGCAAAGTAGGTGATATTCACATTGTGTCCATAGGTAACTGTACCGTCACCATCCAAATCATTCATTATTCGTTTGAGCAAGGTCGATTTACCCGTTCCGTTTGCCCCAAGCAATGCAATTTTTTCTCCACGACCGACAGTAAGGTTAACGTTCTTAAAAAGAAGTTTATCTCCAAAAGACTTTCCCATGTCCTTCATCTCCAAAACCCATTTCCCTGGTTGAACACTTAAAGGAAAGCTAATCTTTAACCCTACAGTTTGCTCCGACTCAACTTCAATTCGTTCAGTCTTTTCAAGTTTTTTGATTAACGATTGAGCGAAAGCTGCCTTATTTTTCTTTGCTCGAAACTTATTGATAAGCTCCTCCGTGTGCTTTATGTCTTTATCCTGTTGCTTCTTGGCACCTGCAAGCCGCTCCAATTCTTCTGCTCTAAGCAGTTTGTATTTTGAGTAAGGGTGCGCAAAGTCAAAAACCTTCCCCTGTGAAATTTCCAAGGTTCGCTTCGTTACATTGTCCAAAAACAATCGATCATGGGAAATAACGATCACTGCTCCAGTAAAAGTCTTTAGGTAATTTTCTAACCAGCTTATTGAGATAATATCAAGGTGATTCGTTGGCTCATCTAATAATAATGCATCTGGATCATTCACCAATATTTTTGCCAGTTCAGCCCGCATTTTCCATCCTCCAGAAAATGTAGAAAGACTTCTCCCTAATTCCTCATCACTAAATCCTAGACCTTTCAACGTTGAGGTGATTTTTTCCTCCCACAAGAAACCTTCACGAAGCGTGAATTCATCATTCACTTCGGACAACTCATCGAGGAGTCCCAAATAGGATTCCGACTCATAATCCGTACGGCTCACAAGCTCTTCATTAATTTCGTCTATCCTTGTTTTTAAGCGCGTAAGCGTCTCATTGGATTGATTTAAATACTCGAAAACAGACAGTGTTGTGTCAATTCGGATGTCTTGTGTTAAAAAACCAATCTGGCAATCCTTTGGCTTGTGAACTTTTCCTTCGGATGGAGGATTTGCACCAGCAATTAATCGCAGCATTGTTGATTTTCCAGCACCGTTCTTTCCTACCAATCCGATTTTGTCTCCACGATTAATTTGCAGACTGATCTCGTTGAAAAGATATCCTTGCGGAAGATGTACACCAATGCGTTCCAGATTTATCATGGCGCAAATATAATTCGATTGCCCCATGATTCAAATTGAATCTGTAAAAGGTCCGTGTTTTTCTAGATCTATCCATAAAAAAGCCGCCGCTTCAATGAAACGGCGACCTTTTGTCTACCAACTAAACGCTATTTTGTAAATACACCGCTAATCGTTCGGAGAATTCCATCTGGTCCACGTACCCAACATGTCACCCCCACTTTCATTCCTGGGCGCATCGCCCGAATCAATCCCATTGCGGTTGAAATATTATTCCCAGTTCCTTTTTCTGGTCGATCTCCAGCCGCCATTTCCCATCGCTCGATCGTGAACTTTGCATCCAATGGGATAGATGGTCCATATTTCATGAAGAGGCGCATGTCACCGACAGGAATTCTTCCACCTGATTTCGTAGCGCCCCAGAACAACGAAGGATCTGGTAAATTTAGTACGCGGTATTCCACACGTTTCAATGGGACCGTTCTTCCATCAGCTGTTCTCCCCGACACCGTTAAATGAGCCGTTCTACCGCTTCCCGTTGGTCGAACAGTGTACTGATGTCCATTTCTGCTCAACGTTGCTCCTGAAGCATTTAACTCGGTAGATTCAAATCCAGAAGCCGTGGCATTCACCTTGTTATTGTAGCCTCTGTAGAGCACATTAAATTCGGGCATTTCAATTGAGCCAGAAGGTTTCATCACATGAACTGTCTTTTCCCAGTCAAGCGACTTCTTCATTCCTGATTTGTTCTGAACAGTTACTGTACCCTTTAAATCCATTGTAGAACCAGAGGCAGTTAGTTTTATTGTTCCTTGTCCATCCTTAACATCCTGAATTACTTCACCGTTCGAAGTTACTTCTGGCTGCTTGTCACTGTCATAGGCCACCATCATTACCTTTACTTCAAACTCATCTCCTTCATTCACCAATTCAGGACCATAAGCCAATGAAATGATTTTATCGAATGAATAATCATTCCCAGAAACTCGATTTCTAATTAGTGTTAACGCATCGGCACGAGCTGCTAAAATATCCTTTTGGAGCGATGAAAGAGATGCTATTGCTGCGACCGTTGGAGCATGATCAAACGTCTTTCCTATCCAATGAACATCTTTTGAGTCCGATGCAGTCGAGTATTCTTCCTTCGTTAAGGATTTATAAATTTCCTGAATCATTGCTACATCATCAGGGTGAACATTTGATGCTTTAATTGCTTTTTTGATTTTGTTGTCCAGTTCCTTTTGATCTTGAAATTTATTGATAGCGGTCGCTTTGAAGAAATATGACTTGTCAAATTTATTGTTGCCTCCACCAATTTGAGTAGATGCAACTTTCTCGGTCAATTCTTTACGGTACTTAAGAAGTGAATTCCATAATTCCATTCCTTTGCCCGTTGGACTTTGGATGTCTGAACCAATCATGATACTCATCACTTCATCGTATTTATCCTTCCCTTCAACGCGAGCCAAGTTCATACGAATGGGTTTCAACGCATTTTTTTTTGCATCGTACTTTTCTCGCAAAATTGCTTTCTCAGGATCTATGGAGGTAATATCCTCTCCACATGCGTCAAGAATTTCCAATTTTAAATCATCAATAAATTTGATTTGAGCAGCCGTAATAGCGTCAATCTCTTCAATCGCCTTTTTTAGCATTCGTGCCTTTTGTGCCTTAGTTGGGTTTGATTGATCCACAGATGTTTCGATGATTTGCGATTTTCGCTCATCTCCCCGAAAGAGTTCTGTTAAGTTCGCCTTCTGCATATTTTCTTCAATTGCAACGAAAGCATCTAGAATTGATTTTGATACGTTTAATGCGAGTAATGCTGTAAGTACCAAATACATCATTCCGATCATTTTTTGTCTGGGTGTTTCTTTTCCTCCTGCCATAGTTTTTTGTTTTCTGGTTTAACTATGGAATGGGATATGTTTTGGAAAGTAACAAAACTCATTTTTGGTGGACGGAAGTAATAACGATCATTTCAAGCACAAAAAAGCCCCTTTGTTTCCAAAAGAGGCTTCAATAAATTCACTTTGTCATTCTAAAAAGGTTCTGGCTAGAATGACCAGACATCATGTTCAATGTTTCGTATTTCATTCTTGATCAACTCAGATTCATGCAATGCATCAACACCAGCCCTGTACGTGTCAATCGTACGATCATACGTGTTACTCTCTTTGTAAATAACAGCGTTAAATCTGCGCTTCCAAAATAGATCATCAAAACTCATCCATTGTACATCATTTTTATCGTTGTACACATAATAATTATTGAAAACGTAGCGACAATGTGGAAAGTACAGCCAAAACAATTCCTTGGTTCCACTTATACTTTTTGCTCCTGATGGATCTTCTTCCATGTCATATACCACAGGGGCGATAGCAATAATTCGTACATCTAAAACTGATCGTTCCTTGTCAAAAAACCAATCTTCTTTTAATCTATATTGAATGATATCTTTTGAGGTGAACCAAACGGTATCACGATCTGGATATTTAAATTCTTGATCTCCAGTAATAGGATCAGTTATGACTATTGGGTCTCCGTAAGGATCCGTCTCTGGGATATCACTTTGTGGACCAAGATGACCTAAATACCAGAGCAATTCATCCCGAAATAAAGAATCGTTGTAGAAATTACCTCCAGGAACAGGATCAACAGGATATTTCAATTCATAACCATCCTTCTTACCCAGTCCGTAACTTAGCGGGTCGTAAGGTGAGAAAACGCGCAAGTCACCGCACATTACATGCGATCGAATAATCGTCCACAAACTCCAGCGGGATGAATTTTTTAACCACGTTCCATAAGGTGTTATCTCATCCAAGGGATAATACATTGGGAGATTAATCTTTTCGCGTAGATCAATGAACTCCCAAACTCTTTTACTCCAAAGCACATCGGCCTCTCGCACGTTCTCATAAGGAATCATTCTTTTTGTAGGAATGTGCTCTTGTAAGGTTGCTGCAGGGCCATTCAAAATCGTCCCACCACCTGTTATCGGCACTGGTCCACTTAAACCTCCACAATCTGGTTGACCACTGACAAAAGTGGTCGTGATTACAGCACATGTAATCACAATACATTTTTTTAAACTCAACATGATACGATTATTTTGTTGTTACCAGTTCGGAAGGAGAGGATTCCGATTTATCAATAAAATAACGCTATCATCCAATTGGGTTACGCGAAAAATTTAATGCATAAAAAAGCCCCCCATTTTTCAATGGAGGGCTTTCTCATTTAGTATGTCTTAGAATGACCAAACATCATGTTCAATATTTCTAATTTCATTTTTAATTTGCTCTGATTCGTGAAGTGCATCAACACCTGCTCTGTAGCTATCAATATCACGATCGTAAGTGTTACTTTCTTTGTACATAACACTACTAAATCGTCGCTTCCAGAACAAGTCATCATAACTCATCCACTGAGCGTCATTCTTGTCGTTGTACACAAAGTAGTTGTTGAACACAAATCTACAATGTGGGAAATACAACCAGAACAGCTCCTTTGTTCGACTTATACTTTTCGCTCCAGTTGGATCGATATCAATTTGATAAACAACTGGTGCCAACGCAATGATTCTAACATCTAAAACAGATCTTTCTTTATCGAAGAACCAATCTTCTTTAAGTCTGTACTGAATGATGTCTTGTGATGTATACCACATAGTATCACGCGGTGGATACTTAAACTCCTGTGATCCATCAGGCATTGTGATGACAATTGGGTCACCATAATCATCTGTTAATGGAATATCACTCTGAGGTCCAAGCTGTCCAAGATAATAAGTCATATCAGATCGGAAAGCAGAATCCGTGTAAAATGTAAGTCCTGGCTCAGGGTCAATTGGATACTTTAATTCATATCCGTCTAACTTTCCAAGTCCATAACTCAATGGATCATACGGTGAGAACACACGCAAATCACCATTCAACACATGTTGTCTGATTACCGTCCACAAACTCCATCTTCTTGAATTCTTTACCCACGTTCCATACGGAGTAATTTCATCAAGTGGATAGTACATCTGTAAATTAATCTTCTCACGAAGGTCTATATATTCCCAAACTCTCTTGCTCCAGATCGCATCCGCCTCACGAACAAATTCGTAAGGAATCATTCTCTTCGTAGGAATATGTTCCTGGATGAATACACCGTCAATAATACCTTCAGTAGGTACATTTACAGGACCCCCATTGATTTCTTCCTGCCCCTGACCGTAGGCCACGGACCCAAAGAGCAAAGCTCCAACCGCACAAATAAATAAACTCTTCATAACTCCTAATTTTTCAAATTAAATTTTAAAAGTTCCCCCTTTCTTACGGGAGATACCATCAGGACCAACTACTTTACAGATAAAACTAATTTGACTTCCAGGCTTAGCTGCACGGATAAGACCGCTTGCTGCTGAAATATTTCCTCCAGTGCCCATTACAGGTCGAGCAGCTCCAGGAACATTACACTCCCAACTTACAATACGGAAAGTTGCGCTTAACGGAATCTCTGGTGGATATTTAGCGAACAATTTCGTTTCCGCTTTTGATCCTTTAGATCCGTTCTTAGCAGCTCCCCAATATAATTCAGGATCTGGCAAATTACTTACTCTGTATTTAACTTTGTTCAACGAAACTGTTTTACCAGTTGCTGTACTCTTTCCAGACACTGTCAAGAACGCTTCACGTCCACGACCAGTAGGGGAAACAATATAGCCATCACCCGATTTCGAAACTGTAGCTCCTTGCCCAGTCAAAACAGTTTGATCGTAACCAGATGCTGTAGCTTTCGCTTTGTTAGGGTAACCTCTATAAAGTACATTCAATTCAGGTAATTCAATCGATCCAGATGGCTTCATGATAATGATATCCTTAGACCACTTCTCTTCCTTCTCAACACCTGACTTGTTCTTAATAGAAACTGTACCAGTAACTGTCATTGTAGATCCACCTGCTTTCAGCTTAACAATTCCTTGTCCATTTCCAGGATAAGTAACTTCTCCACCTCCACCATCAATCGTAACCTTTGGTTGGTTATCTGAATCAAATGCAGCCATCATTACTTGTAATTCTACGTCGTCTCCAGTATTCGCAACATTTGGACCATACGCCAACGGCATAATCTTGTTGAAGCTATACTCACCTGTAGATACTTTAGACTTCCAGTGTGACAACGCTAATGCGCGTGCAGAAAGAATTTCCTGCTGCATAGACGATAACGATGCAATTGCTGCAACTAAAGGAGAGTGATCAAATGTCTTACCGATCCAGTGTACACCAGTTTCGCCATGAACTTCGTTCTTCTCCTTCTTAGTCATCCCAATGTAAAGGTCGATCAATACCTGACGATCTTCTTTCAAGTTTCCTTTAGAAGCATCGATCATTTTTTCTACCTTTTTCTCAAGATCTTTATTGTCAGTGTAATCATTGATTGCTGTTGGTTTTACAGTGAACGTTTTACCGCCCCACTCGTAAGAACCTGTCAATTCAACAATTTTTGCTCTGTAATCATTAAAGTCTTTCCAAAGCTCAGCACCTTGTCCTTTAATGTTCTTTAGATCTCCACCTTCACCAGTACCGAATAAAATTCGCATTGGATCATCGTACTTGTCCATTCCCTGAACAGCCATTAGGTGCATTCGAGTAGGAAGACTGATTTTGTCAGTATCCTTATTCGTGTATTCAGACCACAAAATCGTTTCCTCACTTCCAGCTTCGACTTTTTTAACAGCCTCACCACTTTCTTCAAGAATCTGAATTTTAAGTTTATCGATCTTATCGATCATAACTCCTGTGACCTTGTTTATTTCATCCATTTGCTTGATAACGTAGTTCAGTTTCTCGCGCTTGGCTTTATTCTCAGCATCATCTTTCGTTGATGAGAGTTCAGATGTAACATCCTTATAAAAACCATTACCACGATCAACCTGTACGATATTTGCAAGTTGGATATTTTCCTCAATAGCAACGAATGCATCAAGAACAGCTTTCGATACGTTGAGAGCCAAAAGTGCGGTGAGTACAAGGTACATCATACCGATCATCTTTTGTCTGGGGGTTTCTTTTCCTCCTGCCATGATTAATTAAATTTAATTGATTAACAATCTACTTAATGTCCAATATTTGATTAGTAACAAAAATGTTATTAACCTTTTATTGTCATAGCTTTCAACATATTACCATATACTGCATTAAGATCAGTTAAGTTCTTAGACAACATAGACATGTTCTCTTTGTACAATCTTGTATCTTCAACAGAATCAGAAAGGTTTTGCATCATATCAGAAACCTGACCTTGGAACTTCTCAGTAGCCTCCAAGTGTGCAGATGACCCTTTCAATTGTAATTCATATACATTATTCAATGCAGATAAGTTTTTAGAAACTTTTTGCATTTGCTCTCCAAATGATTGACCTTCTTCTTCTGAAGATGTCATTCCAGAGATCGCAACAGATGCTCTTTCGTATGCTTCTGACAAGTTTGATACCTTATCTGATGCAGCTTGCAGACTGTCAACATAAGAATCAGTTGCCGCAGCCGCCGAAGTAACTCCTTTCAATTGAGCAGCATTGTCTCCCAAAGCTCTCATTCCATCACCCAATCTTTCGAGTAGTTCGCCATCAATTTTTGCTTCTTCAAGCATTTTGTCAAGCTGATCAGTGATGCCACTTCCTCGTCCTCCTGCTGTTACAGCTCCATGATCTAAATCATCAGAGTGACCCAGTGCTAATTCTGGGTAAACAAGCTCCCAGTTTGGATCCTCGTGAATAGGTTCAAATGCTGAGAAAAAGAAGATTACAGCCTCAGTTCCAAGACCTACAATAAGCATTGGTCCGGCAAATGGCCAGTGCTGAATCTTAAATAAGGCTCCAATAATAACGATCGCTGCACCAAATCCATACAGCTTCGCCATAAATTTTTTCCATCCTTTACTTCCTGGTTTCATAGTTTTCCTTGTTTTTTAGGTTTAATAAAATACTACTGTTTGTTGTTATTCTTAGCGAAGTTGAATATCGCTACGAATTTCTTCGCCGCCCTCTTTCGTGAAGTCTCTACCTCCACGACCAAGGTGTGTCATTACATTTCTGTAACCGAGGTATGACTTGGCTGTATCTTGATACTCGAATGTACGAGTTCCATTTCTTAAATAGTATCCGATGTCTTTCCATGAACCACCGCGAATTACCTTACGCTTCATTGATGGTGGATCCCAATCCATCGCATTGTATCTGTATTCAGTATTCAAATCATGAGAGAACTCATACATCGACTCATCGTATGCAGACTCACACCATTCAGCTACGTTTCCAGACATACAGTATAATCCCCAACCATTCGGGTTGTATGAGAATACTTTTACAGTATGAAAACCACCGTCTTCAAAGTATCTTCCACGCATTGGCTTAAAGTTTCCAAGGAAACAACCAGACTCGTTTCTGATATAAGGTCCACCCCATGGGTATTGCGACAATTGCAAATCACCACGTGATGCTCTTTCCCATTCTGCCTCAGTAGGTAAACGGAAATCTTGTACAAAGATATCTCCCATGGCCACTAACCAAGAGTTCAACAATTGTGTTCTCCAAACCGAGAATGCTTTTGCCTGAACCCATGTAACACCAACAACTGGATAGTTATCATAGGCTGGGTGCCAGAAGTACATGTTCGTCATTGGATCGTGGAACGAATATGTAAAGTCACGTACCCAACACAATGTATCTGGATAAACATTAATTATTTCATCAATAATGAATCGCTGACGGTTTGCGTGTCCACGAATTGCATTACTCTGTCCAATTTTGTTGATACCATTACTCAAATCCAAATCCTGACCTTGAGGCTCTTCAGTAAATGGATGTGGAGGTGTTTCAAGTTCACGGTGCTCAGGAACAAGTTTATTACCTTGGTTATCGTAAGCATTTGGAGTAATATTAATACGACCTCTTCTTGCCGCTTCAACATAATCAATCCAGTAATATCTGAACATCAGCTTACGCGTATCAATTTCTCTACGCTTGTAGTAACGTTGCGGTTGTGGGTAGTACATATCCGCAAGAATTGGAACCAATTCAGGATCATCGTAATAGAATCTTCTATCCCAGTTCAATGAGAAAATCGTTCTATTCAATTCTCTATCCGAAGGATCGAATTCAGTCCAATCCAATGCACCTTCATCAAAATACATGTCCTTGTAGTTAATGTAACGACTTGCATCGTCATCTTCTTCAAGACCATAGTAAATCTTATCCCGTGCAATAGAGTCTCTTACCCAATCAACGAATTGACGGTACTCATTGTTCGAAATTTCAGTTTGATCAATGTAGAATGCCTGAACGGAAACCGTTTTGGCTCTAGTTTGATGTAAAAAGGGCATATCGCCATCATTCTCTCCCATCTGGTATCCACCTGCAGGTATATATACCATCCCCATAGGAATCTGCGGGTGATATGGGACTCTGCCCAACGTACCTGTAAGATGCCCAGTCCTTGAACTACACGAAGCTAGCACAGTGCCAACTATAGCAAATAAAATTAATCTCTTCATTCTACCTCTTTTTAACTTCCGGATATCTAATTAACAACTTACAGGATCTCAATATACTTCGATATAACGGAATCTTTGCCTCAATGGTTACAAATATTTTAAAAAAAAACAACTTTTACAACCATCTAGGATGCTTTGTTGTTTGAATTGGAATCGGTGGTAAATGGTAACAATACTTCAAAAGAATCTCATGTGACCCTCTTGAAACACTTGATAATTTGTTGACTGTAATATCATAAGAATACCCAACAGTTAAGTTTCTAATTGGATTGTAGCCAACCATAATTGCAACTGCATCGCTCGTACGGTACGTCAAACCTCCGTACAACATTTGGTTCCAAAGGTAACGTACATTGATGTCCGCGGAAAACTTAACAATATCCGTTCTCATCAGTACATTTGCTTCTAGATCTCCTTTAGGAGTACCCAAACCTCTAAATGTCTTACCTCCCATCACGTAGTAGTGACGAGCTGTATTGTATGTTGTCTCATTCAATACATTTTCATCATTCAACAATGAAGATTCAGAAAGATGTGTTGATGAAATCCCAACGTAGTAATCTTGTGCTCCTTTCCAGTACAATCCAAAATTAAGATCGAGATTTGTAGATGAGAACGCTGTTGGTAGTGATGCATCATTTAATGTTGTTGGTGGAACCCATTCTGGATTCATTCCTAAGTTCACCATTCCAATTCCAATTCCAATCCCTAAATTACCAGCATTTCCAATTGGTAAGTGGTAAGAGTAATTCAACATTAGATTGTTTTGTCTCGTAAATGCAATCGCATCATGAAAAAACGAAATCCCTATGCCAGAAAGCCAAGGTGAAATTTGCGCAAGATTCGCTTCAACATTCAATAATGCTGAATTTGGAGCACCATTTACCTTGTCCCACTGATTTCTATAAATCGTAGTAGCACAGATCATGTTATCCTTATCCATTCCAGTTTTACCTGGATTTAAACTCATTTTGTCATACATAAAATGAGTAATCAATTTATCCTGTTGAGCAACGGCAGCGCCCGCTACAACCAATACGAATAATGATAATGTTAGAAATTTCTGTTTCATAAATAGTTTACATTTCTCTCGCCATGGCAATATAATTAGTGCCAACGAGACACTTTTATCAGGCGACTAAAATAGCTATTTTTATTATAAAAGGAAACTTTTTAACATCAATGTTTAAAAAAACATGAATTCAATCTTTACCCAGAAAAATTCCAACAATTCGTTTGTCAGCTAAGCTTTTGAAGCGTTTTCCACCAGAGATTTGGAATCACGTTTTCCAGTGCCTGATCATAATCATTCTGATTACATGGCACAAGACAATGCCGCTCGTACTTTTTATTGTCCTTGGCTAAATATTTGACTTCGAGCCACCAACGGCTGGACTTGTTGCTTTTATAGAAGATCAGATCATCCTCAAAATCATCAAGATGAACGTGAAACTTGGTGTAATTTTTTTTGGTTCCAATTGGAAAATCACCGACACGCTGTGACACACCATCAATAAAATACCAGATGATTTGCGCCAACAAATTAGCCGCCAATTCACTATGCCCTGGAACAACATCAAAAACACCCAAGCAGGACATTTTATCACTCACACCCGCATACTTCGCAATCTGGCAAATTTGCTCCGCATACAAGCCGTTTGCATTACCATATTTAAGCTGATCGGTTTCTGAACTCTTGATACTCTTAAAATCCACACTAAGCATATCAGAATTCCTAAGGAAGGGCTCAGCTACACGGTAGTCGGTGTTGAATTCACCTAATCGACAAATGTCAAAATACAAGTTATTGAAGAGGTCCACTTCCTTTTTAGGAACAAGCGGTCGCTGCATACCGATGTTAGCGTAATTGAACAAATAGCAAGGGCGTTGCATCAGAAGATGACTTACAAACCCATCGGACCTGACGGTCTCGTTTGGATCACCAACATCCAACATGCTATCCACTGAACAAATATTAATCATTTGTTCCAATGATTCAAAGCCCTTATAACATGCCAAAGTCAAATCTTGCCCTCCTCCTATCACTACAGGAATAATATCGTTCTTAACTAACTCAGAAATTGTCTGCGATAAGGCGAAATAAGTATCATTGATCGCTTCCCCTGGATTAATGATTCCAAGGTCATAAATTTTATGTGTCCAATTATCTCCAAGGTGCAAAGCATAGAATTCTTCACGAAAAGTATCTTGAACTGTTTCGAAGGCAACCTTTCCATTTCTATACTCAGGAACACTTAACAAGGCTATGCCTTTTTTCTCAAGAGCGGGAAATCCATTTTCATCGTGGATTTCAATCGCAGCTGCAACGCTCCCTTCTTTAAATTCGCAAGGAATGTTTACTGCTCGAAAATATATTGAAAGGTCTTTCATGGTGATGCTTTCAGCAAAAATATTCTTTTTACCAAAGCTCACCTATTTGAACAGAAAAAGCTTTACATGCAGCAACGTTGAAAACTCAAGTTACTTTTTCTTTGCAACCTTTTTCTTCGCCGTCTTCTTCTTTGCAGGCTTTTTAGCCTCAATCATCTCCTTCACTTTTTCCAGCGTCAAAGCATCGACATTAAATGTTTTAGGCAATTCTATCTTCAACTTCCCTTGAATGATATTGAAACGTCCCCAACGTGCTTTTTGAACTGAAATCCCTTCATCCTCCCAGTTAAAAATCATTTTGTCGATGTCCTTTTGCTTTTTCACTTCGATCAATTCGTTAATGTCTTCTTGAGAAAGATTATCGAAATCATATTTCTTATTGACATTAATGAAAGTATCATTCCACTTAATAAATGGCCCAAATCTCCCTACCCCTTTCTGCACTGGCATGCCTTCATACTCTCCAATTGGAGCGTCGGCAGCTTCCTTTTCCTTGATAAGCTCAATTGCACGAGCCAAATCCACTCCTCCAATATCTTCTCCCTTAGGAATGGAAACAAAAGCTTCTTTGTACTTGACATACGGTCCAAATCTTCCTTGAGCAACGACAACTTCCGTTTCATTGTATTCACCAAGTGTTTTTGGGAATTTGAACAACTCTAACGCTTCATCAAGTGTTATTGAATTGATTGATTGGTTCGTTCTAAGCGATGCAAATTGTGGCTTTTCACCATCTACTTGCTCATCTCCAATTTGAATCATTGGTCCAAAACGCCCGATCCGTGCAATAATTCTTCTTCCAGATTCTGGATGCATACCAATTTCACGCTCACCAGTTGCACGTTCCGAATTCTCCAAAGTATCTTCAACAGAGCTGTGAAATGGAGTATAAAACTCCTTAATCATATTCGTCCACTCCTTTAAACCATTAGCAATTTCATCAAACTCCTTTTCTACTTGAGCTGTGAAATTGTAGTCCATGATTTTACCGAAATGTTCGGATAAGAAATCCGTAACTACAACACCGATATCTGTAGGTGCTAATTTATTTTTCTCCTTTCCTGTTACCTCAGAAAGTTGCTTTTTCTCAACTGAGCCATTTGAAATGATCCATTGATCATAGCTTCGTTCCTTTCCTTCACGGTCAGGCTTCTCAACATAGCCTCTTTTTTGAATCGTTGTAATTGTAGGAGCATAAGTCGATGGTCGACCGATCCCCAAACTTTCCAATTTCTTCACTAAAGATGCCTCAACATATCGTGCTGGTGGTCTTGAAAACCGTTGCGTAATTTTTATTTCTTCAGTTGAAACTGAATCTCCCTTACTTACTGCTGGAAGTAATCCTGATTCAAACCCATCTTCATCCTCATCTTCTGCATTACTTTCCAGGTATACTTTCAAGAATCCATCAAACTTGATCACTTCACCTTTTGCCTGAAAAATATCTTTCACTCCATCAGCACCTAAGCGAATTGTTGTTCTCTCCAAATGCGCATCCGACATTTGTGAAGAAATCCCACGCTTCCAAATTAACTCGTAAAGACGTTCTTGATCTGATTCACCAGAGATTCTATGATTCGCAAAATTTGTTGGTCGAATGGCCTCGTGAGCTTCTTGTGCTCCAGCACCTTTCGTCACATACTTTGTCGTATTTGAATATACCTTTCCGTATGCTTTTTCAATTTCAGCTTTTGCTGCATCCAACGCTGTCTGAGACAAATTAACTGAATCTGTTCTCATGTATGTAATGTGTCCGCTTTCATACAAACGTTGCGCTACAGACATTGTTCTCGACACCGTAAAGCCAAGTTTCAAACTTGCCTCTTGTTGAAGAGTTGAAGTGGTAAAAGGAGCAACTGGCTTTTTAGTAGCAGGTTTTTTCGTAACCTCAGTCACTGAAAAATTTGCATCCTTGCATGTATCTATTAGCTCTGTAACTTCCTGCTCTGACTTTAATTGTCGAGAGATTTCAGCCTTAATTCTTCCATTCTCAGAACTGAACAAGCCATTCGCTTTGTAAAATGACTCTGAGGCAAATTTTTCAATTTCCTTCTCTTTCTCGACGATCAACTTAACTGCAACTGACTGCACTCGTCCTGCTGATAAGCTTGGACGAACTTTTCTCCATAACACGGGCGAAAGTTCAAATCCAACCAAACGATCCAGAATCCGTCTCGCCTGCTGAGCATCAACTAACTCTTTATTAATTTCACGTGGAGATTCTATAGCGCTAAGAATCGCCTTCTTTGTAATCTCGTTAAATGTTATTCTTTTGGTATCTTTTTTCTCAAGCCCCAACGTTTCGTACAGGTGCCAAGAAATGGCTTCTCCTTCACGATCCTCATCCGTCGCTAGCCAAACCGTATCAACTTGTTTAACCAATTTTTTCAGTTCTGCAACGACTTGCTTTTTATCCGGTGAGACCTCGTATCTAGGTGCAAAGTTGTTCTCAACATCAATTGCCTCCCCTTTTTTTGCAAGGTCTCTTACATGTCCGTAACTTGATTTAACGACAAAGTCTTTTCCTAAATATCCTTCGATAGTCGAGGCTTTGGCTGGTGACTCTACAATAACTAAATTCTTGGCCATAGTTTCCGATATTATGTTCCTCCAAACTCTAATACTCCAACTCTCCCCTCCCAATTTGGAAGTGCAAAGAAAGAGCAATTAATTTCAATACACAACGAAAAAAACGAACAAAATGTTTCTGTCTAAATACCTTCACTTAATCTTTAACCTATGGTTAAAGGAATTTGCCAATAAATAATAAAATAAAAGCTGCCATTTTGACACACCTCGAAATTTGTATAATTTCGTAGCAAGATTATAAAATAAGGTATTGACAAAAGCAATAGAATTGAATAAAGACATTGACGAGGCTCGTCAGGGGGAAGCAACAGTCATAGCGACAAACAAAAAAACTGTTGGTCGAAAACTGTATGTGGAGAGTTACGGCTGTGCAATGAACTTTGCGGACAGCGAGGTTGTGGCATCAATCTTAACTGAGAAAGGGTATGCTACCACTGCGGATGTTGACGAAGCGGATATCATTTTAATCAACACATGTTCAATTCGTGAGAATGCAGAATCACGTGTACGGAAGCGATTGACCAATTTCAAAAACCGAAAGAAACGACAACCTAATCTCGTTGTTGGGATTCTAGGATGCATGGCGGAGCGTTTGAAGACAAGTCTTTTGGAGGAGGAGAAGTTGGTGGATCTCGTTGTAGGCCCAGATGCATACAGAGATTTACCTGGATTGATTGAAGAAGTTGAAGGTGGTCAGAAGGCTGTTAACGTATTGCTTTCAAGAGAAGAAACATACGCCGATATTACCCCCGTGAGATTAGACAAAAAGGGAATCTCCAGTTTTGTCTCCATCACACGAGGATGTGATAATATGTGTTCATTTTGTGTTGTCCCATTTACCCGAGGCAGAGAACGATCAAGAGATCCACAAACGATTTACAACGAATGCAAAGAACTTTTAGCTAGCGGTTACAAGGAGGTTACGTTGCTTGGACAAAATGTGGATTCTTACCGCTGGAATATGACTTCGAAAGGAGAAATCAAAGACAGCTCTAAACCCACTACGAACTTTGCTCAATTGATGGAGATGGTTGCTGGAATTTCGCCAGAATTACGCATTCGCTTTTCGACTTCACATCCAAAAGACATGACCGACGAGGTGCTGGAGGTGATCGCAAAGCATGATAACATTTGCAACTACATTCATCTTCCAGTTCAATCTGGAAATAGTGATGTTTTGAAACGAATGAATCGAGGGTATACCCGCGAGTGGTATATCGATCGTGTTAATGCCATTCGACGGATAATTCCAGACTGTGCAATAACGACCGATATCATCACTGGTTTTTGTGATGAAACTGACGCTGAACATGAAGATACGATGTCGCTTATGCGCGAGATGAAATGGGATTTCGCATACATGTACAAGTATTCTGAACGACCGAAAACACTTGCTGAAAGAAAGTTTGAGGACAATGTTCCAGATGAAGTAAAAGGTGCACGATTAACAGAAGTAATTGACCTACAACAGAAAAATTCTCTTGAGATCAACCAGCGTCAAATTGGAAACATTAATAAGGTTTTGATCGAAGGAACCTCCAAGAAATCGGAAGACTTTCTCTCTGGAAGAGACGATCACAATACAAAAGTTGTCTTTCCAAAAGGAAATTTTGGTAAGGGAGACTACGTTATGGTGAAGATAAAAGATTGCACGACGGCTACATTGCTCGGTGAAGTTGTCGAAATTTTAGAATCAACTAATTAATTTAGATGGAGTTACAACAAGTAAAACAACGGTTTGGAATCATTGGTAATGCGCCATTATTAAACAGAGCCCTAGAGGTAGCTGTGCAAGTTGCCCCTACCGACATTTCTGTGCTTGTTACTGGCGAAAGTGGAACGGGTAAGGAGATCATTCCACAAGTAATTCATCAACTCAGCTCACGCAAACACGGAGAGTACATCGCGGTAAACTGTGGAGCTATTCCTGAGGGAACAATTGATTCAGAATTATTCGGGCATGAGAAAGGATCATTTACTGGAGCCAGTGGAAGTAGAAAGGGTTATTTTGAAGTAGCGGATGGCGGCACCATTTTTCTAGATGAAGTTGCTGAACTCCCCATGCAAACACAGGTTCGATTGCTGAGGGTATTGGAAACAGGAGAATTTATACGTGTTGGATCTTCAAAGGCTATCAAAACCGATGTTCGTGTCGTTGCAGCTACAAATGAAAATATGCAGCAGGCAATTACAAGCGGGAAATTTCGTGAAGATTTGTTTTACAGATTAAGTACAGTTCCAATACCACTTCCACCGCTGCGTAATAGACAGGAAGATATCCATCTCATCTTTCGCAAGTTTGCCAGTGATTTTGGAGATAAATATAGAATGCCTGCCATTCGATTAACTCCTGATGCAGTGCAATTACTCAACGATTATTCTTGGCCTGGAAATATCCGCCAATTAAAAAATCTTGTTGAACAAATCTCAGTGATTGAGACATCACGTGAAATTGACGCTCAGATATTTCTTAATTACTTACCCGCTGAGCGAGACAGAAGTCCAGCAATTATTGATAGTTCACGCGAAAGTATCAACGAACGTGAATTAATGTACAAGTTCCTTTTCGACATGAAAAAGGATCTTACCGATTTGAAAAAACTCGTCATTGAGATTCTGGCAAACAACGGAACTGTTGATCTTAGCCGCGATCAGGAAACAATGATTAATCGTTTCTACGAAGATGTTCAGCCACCAGCGAACACAAAAATATTGCCTCCAGCAAAATCAGATGAATCATATTCAATTTCGCGTACACAGGAGGAGAATTATGAGACTCACGAAGAAGTAGAGGAATCATTATCACTAGAGGATAGAGAAAAGGAACTCATCAAAAAAGCATTGACCAAACACAAAGGGAGAAGAAAGTACGCAGCAGCAGAATTGGGCATTAGCGAGCGTACCCTTTATCGCAAAATAAAAGAGTATAACTTGACAGATTGATGAAATTTATTTTCGCAATAACAGTTTTAATCTTGTGCAGCAGTTGTTGGCCAAGAAGCATATCTTTCGTAGATGTCGGATCTATGGATCCTGCGTGGGAAGTATTCTATGTTGAAACATTGAAAAACGAGGCTCCCAATACTCCAATGAGCTATTCGGCAACACTGTCTGAAGACATTAAGGATGGAGTGCAAAATAATACGCGTCTGCTATTGGGTAATTCTGTTGACAGTGCACAAGTTTTAATCGAAGGCTCAATTGTAAGTTATTCAATTACCCCCGTTGCTCTTCAAGAAGGTGACAATGCGTCTCAGAATAGGCTTACTGTTTCGGTTCGGTTCGAAATATTCATTACTGAACCAGAAGAGGATAAAATGATGCTGACAAGCACGCGCTTCGTTGATTACCCCTCTAGTCAGGATTTAGGATCTGTAGAAACAGAATTACTTCAAGAGTTGAACACGCAAATTGTTCAGGATGTCGTTAACAAACTTTTATCGAACTGGTAGATGCTTAACGTACAAGACATAGCGCAACGAATAACAAAGCCAACTTTGGTTAAAAAGGAGGATTTGCAGTCATTGAAAGAGCTTTCAGTGAAATATCCTTACAGCCAGCTTTTTTCAATTCTTTACCTGAAAGGTTTAAGCAAAACAGGAAACGTCAGCTTTGAGGATGAGTTGCAAAAACACTCATACCGAATTGGCAATCGCACGCAACTTTACGACTTAATAAATGCACATGGCGATAGTACTGAGGTAGCACCAGAGATTGAAACATTATCAGAACCTACCAATGAACCATCTGAAGCATCTCGTGAAATCGAAATTACTTCAGAAGAAGTCTTGGTTGAGACAGAAGATCTAGTTGAAGCTCCTTTAGAGAAAGAAGCCGAAATAATAATTACTGACGACTCAACCGATGAAGTGAATGCTGAAAAAACAACGCTTGAAAAACCAATTGTGGAAGAATTGGAAGTTGAAGTAGAAGTAGAAGTAGAAAGCAAAGAAATTCAGGAAATAGATCCAGTTGAAGAAAATATTCTTCATCACGCATTTGCTGCAAACTATAGACTTCCAGAATTAAGTGAGGAGGAGAAAGCTGAATTAGATCGAATTGAGTCACAGAAAAAGACTAAAAATATTAGTAACGACGAAGTCGTTGTTCCAGATGTCGACGTTGATATTAAGCAGTCGTTCACCTCTTGGCTCGATTCAGACAAAAACCACAAAGAAGAAGTAAACACTGACAAAGAGGCAATCAACGCCATTGTCAATGACTTTGCTGAGTTCGACCCTTCCGAAGGGTTATTTGGTGAAATTGAAAAACCAAAAAAAGAGTTCTTCTCACCAATAAAAAAAGCCAAAGAAAGTCTTGATGAAAAGGAGCTTCCAGTTAGTGAAACACTAGCAAAAATTTATGCCTTACAAGGAAATTACCCGAAGGCAATTGATGCATACTCACAATTAATAGTGGAATATCCAGAAAAAAAGATTTTCTTTGCAAACCTAATTAAAGATTTAAAGAATAAAATAAACACAGAATAATGGTAACAATAATCTCAACTGTCATAATTATCGCGAGCATCTTACTCGTGTTTGTTGTCTACGTTCAAAACCCAAAAGGTGGAGGACTGAGTACGGATTTTGGTGCAGCGCAACAATTGGGAGGTGTACAAAAAACAAATGAATTTATCGATAAAGCTACCTGGTCTTTGGCTGGACTTATTGCTATTCTTAGTATTATCCTTACGCTTAAGTTAAAAGCTCCAGAACCAGAAGTTATTGATCAGGAACAAATAGAGCAAGGAGATCCTGCTCCAGATTCAGGACAAGAGCCGTAGCCGCAGAAATATAGTGGAGACCACATATCCTATTTAAATGTCAGTATGTCACGTTCATACTGACATTTTTTACATCCAATGAGTACATTTATGGTGATTCATGCTATGGCATAGAATTGGTGTACAGCAATTCATCTATTAACAAATTAATTTTTAAACAAATTATGTCAACTAAATTCAAACCATTAGCGGACCGCGTTCTTATCGAACCAGCGGAAGCTGAACAAGTGACTGCAAGCGGAATTATTATTCCAGACTCTGCAAAAGAAAAGCCTTTAAAAGGAAAAGTAGTTGCTGCCGGAGAAGGAAAAGTAGACGAGCCAATGACGGTAAAAGTTGGTGACGAGGTTCTTTTTGGTCAGTACTCGGGAACAGAAATTAAGTTGGATGGTAACACGTATATGATCATGCGTGAATCTGACATTTACGGAATTATTTAATCATAACAGACACTAAATAGCTAGAAAGATGGCAAAAGAAATATTTTTTGATGTAGAAGCACGTGAAAAATTAAAAGCGGGTGTTGATGCATTGGCGAATGCGGTTAAAGTAACGTTAGGACCGAAAGGAAGAAATGTTGTAATCGGCAGAAAGTTCGGTGCACCACAGGTGACCAAAGACGGTGTCACTGTGGCGAAAGAAATAGAATTGAAAGACCCTGTTGAGGACATGGGCGCTCAAATGGTAAAGGAAGTTGCTTCAAAAACAGCTGACATTGCTGGAGATGGAACAACGACTGCAACAGTATTGGCACAAGCCATTATAGGTGCTGGTTTAAAAAATGTTGCAGCAGGAGCAAATCCGATGGACTTAAAAAGAGGAATTGACAAAGCTGTGATAGACATTGTCAAGAATCTTAAAGCCATTTCAAAAGAAGTTGGTTCAGACAACGACAAGATCAAGCAAATTGCAACTATTTCAGCGAATAACGATGAAACAATCGGTGCGCTGATTGCTGAAGCGATGAATACTGTTGGAAACGACGGCGTAATCACTGTAGAAGAAGCAAAAGGGACTGATACAAGTGTAAAGACTGTTGAAGGAATGCAGTTCGACAGAGGATATCTATCACCTTATTTTGTGACTAACACTGAAAAGATGATCACTGATATGGAGAACCCGATGATCCTTATCTACGACAAGAAAATTTCGAACATGAAAGAGCTTCTTCCAATCTTGGAACCCGTTGCTCAATCCGGTAAATCATTATTATTGATTGCCGAAGATGTAGATGGTGAGGCACTTGCAACTTTGGTAGTTAACCGAATTAGAGGATCACTGAAAATTGCAGCTGTTAAAGCTCCTGGATTTGGAGATAGAAGAAAGGCGATGTTGGAAGATCTTGCTATTCTTACTGGTGGTCAGGTGATCTCTGAGGAACGCGGTCTAACATTGGAGAATGCAACATTGGAAATGTTAGGAACAGCTGAAAAAGTTGAAATTGACAAAGACAATACAACAATTGTAAACGGCGCTGGGCGAAAAGATGATATTCAGGCGCGCATTGGACAAATCAAAGCACAAATTGAGTCATCTACATCTGATTACGACAAAGAAAAAATGCAAGAGCGTTTAGCAAAACTTGCTGGAGGTGTTGCCGTTTTATATGTTGGTGCGCCAACAGAAGTCGAGATGAAAGAGAAGAAGGACCGTGTTGACGATGCTTTAGCAGCGACAAGAGCGGCTGTAGAGGAAGGTATTGTTCCTGGTGGAGGAATTGCACTTATTCGCGCATTGAGTTCCATAGACAAGATTAAAGGGCTTAATGAAGACGAAATGACAGGTATCGCGATTGTAAAAAGAGCTGTTGAAGAGCCATTGCGTCAAATTATCGCAAATTGTGGTGGTGAAGGTGCAGTCATTGTTCAAAAAGTAAAAGAAGGAAAAGACGACTTCGGATACAACGCACGAACAGAAGAGTACGACAACTTATATAAGGCAGGTGTTATTGATCCTACAAAGGTGACTCGTATTGCAATTGAGAATGCAGCTTCAATCGCTTCAATGCTCCTCACAACAGAATGTGTAATTGCAGACGAACCGATAGATGAAGCAGCAGCTGCCGCAGCAATGGGCGGAGGAATGCCTGGTGGAATGCCAGGAATGATGTAGCTTCGACAGGCTCAGCTACCCGACGAGCTCAACTTGAGTTAGAAATTAATGGTTATACCATTGAGGATTATAAAAGGCCAATCATTGGTTGGTCTTTTTTCCGTTTCTATTTTCCCGATCTTTTTCGGATAAATAGAACGACCATATATAGAGAGACTCCTCGTTTTACGGGGAGTTTTTTTATGCCTTCTTTAGCCAGTTGATGAATTGAACAACTACTAATTTTCTTTTATTTGAAGCCAATAAATTCATCCTTTGCCTCCAAAATCAAATTGACGTATTTCTTATATTCTGGATACTCATCGGGCGAGATATTTTGAGTTCCAGGGGTAACATGGACTGAGACACGTAGATGTCCAGCGTCAACTTTCTCATACACTCTACTGTACTTGTGTCCTGCATATTCAAACAATTTGTCCTCAGGGATTTCAACAAACGTTCTTCCTTCATCAAGGTGAAAATCGTAAATCATTTTATACTCATCCGTCGATTCATAATCCAAATAATCGATCGGATACTTTCTTTCTTTTTCAGAAACAATATTTCCTGTGTATGCATTCACAACATGAGGAACTTCTAATATTTTAAAACTCCCGATCTTACCAATTTTCTCCTCAAGATTCACTTTGGCTGTATACGAGACAAATGAATTTTTCTGTTCATTCAGGATATTGTATACCGTATCCATACTACAATTTTCTCCCAATTGTTCTTTGAGTCTGTCCTCCAAATCCTTTTTTATTACATCATAGTTTTCCTCATCCAACATGCTTGAGGTGTATGGTTTATGGGATCCACCAACACTAGCCTTGACGGTAACGTCTTTGTGATCATCGTAAACATGGATATCAAGTTGATATTCTAGGACATTCGGAATTCTATTTACACTATCCAACCTTATTAAATCATAGGTTTTCTCTGCATCATATGTTCTGGGGATTTCAAGAGCTAAAGCACCACGATCTGTTCGAGGAAGAGCCTTAAACGGTAAATATCGATCTGTTAACTCAAGGTATTGAGGCTTTTCATCAATCATCACTTTTACGATACAGTGATTGAAATCCTGACTAGGTAGAACCAGCCCGTTTTTACCAAAATCACGCGTCAAAACGAGAACAAGATTGGCTTCTAATCCTGCCATTTCTGCCAATGAAACAAAGAGCGTCGATAAATCCTTGCAATCTCCCAACTTGGACGTTATTGTTTTGCTGGGCTTCTGAGGTACAAAACCACTTTGTTTGAAGCTTACATAGCTGTAGCTCATATTATCAGCTATGTATCGATAAATTAATTCGGCTATTTTTTCTTCACTTAGCTCCTCTGTCCCATCAGGAAAAATTGAACTAAATGTTTTCTCAACCTCCGAATTTATTTCCATTTGAGACCTTACCAGATCCGAATACCAGTTTGCTATGTCCGACCAGTTCTCAATGGTACTCAGATGCAACAAAGTAACTACGTCAGCATTAACAGGCATATAATCTTCAGGAGTAGAGAGCCCTGAATCATCCGTCAATTTCCAGTTGTGCACGACATGTGTTTCAAGATCTGTTTTTGTGTAATCCAACGTTCCATTTGTAACATTTTGGAATATCTCGATGTCCTTGGGAACAAGCAAGGTATAACTCACCAAACTTGTAGGATGATATGAGTTAAACTGGTGCGTTTCTACAAAGTCCCTGAAAAATCTTCCTGAGCCATTGAAGTTTACCTGATAATCAATATAGATTACATCACCGACTTCCAGACCATTAAAAACAAAACTTGACCCATTCCCTTCAGACGGCATCACTGCACCGTTCTTTTTGACAATTTCAGATTTTATAATACTATAATTATAGCGCAATCCAAGGTTGTATTCTTTCAAGGATTCAATTCCCTTTTCTGATGTGATTTCATATACTTGAACACTTCGTTGCTTCCCTCCTGCTTCCTCAAAAAGTTCCACAATAATTTCATCCAGCAAAATGTTGTACCCGTAGTTGTTTTCTTTCGTAACCCCACGTTTGTCCTTAATGAACTGGTAAGCATCCTCAATCCTGAATTCCTCAATCAAATCCTTTTCTTGTCGGATATCTCTTATTTTTTGTCTTAATGTTGCATTTCCACTGTTGTGAACAAGCGATTTCGTGTACCATTCTGTGGCTTCCTCAATTCTACCCAATTGCAACAAAGCATCCCCCTTGTAAGCCATCGCCATAAAGGAATAAGGAAATAACTCCAACATTTTATCTGAATAACTGAGTGCCGATTTATACTCTTCTGCATAGAGCATGAATCCAATAATTTCTTCATAAAATGCAATGTCAAACTCAAACCGACTCACATTCTCCTCCAGCATTCGAATGACTTTATCTCTCTTGTTCAGCCCGTTGTAATGGACCATTAATTTCCGCTGTACAGAAAGATCAAAATATTCTTCATTAAAATCTTCTAGCAATTTAATGGAACGCTCTTCATCATTGAGAATATCTCCATACATCGGAGCATACGTTTTTATACCATGTATATTCCCTAAATCCAGCGAAATATCCATCAACTTATCGATATTCTTTTTAATGGCCTTATTGTCCTTCAGTCGAAGCGCCTTAATTAATTTACCAGAAATCGCTATCAGCTCATTATCTGTAGCTTCAGCATAATTATCAAGTACTTTTTCCATGTCATTGTAGCTCATGCGGAACAATTCCTGAACATCTACAAACTTCATAGCAAGGGTTATATGGTAATTCTCATCGTCCAGCTCAATATTTTGCTTCAGTTCTTCAATCGCATTATTGTCTGCCTCCAATTGATAAATTTCGATCAACAATACTCGAAGAATGGAGCTTGTAGGGTAGCGCTCATACAAAGGCTCTACAATTTTCTTTGCTTCTTCATAACGCTGATTTCTCAGGTATGTCTTCACCAGACAATAATCATAAAGGAAGTTTCCTCCATCGTTTTTTCGCTTGTCCTTAAAAAAAAGTTCAGGCTCTGTTTCTACTAAACGTGGGTTTATTTCTTCCAGTGTTGAAGCATTATACTTGCTATATTGACTCGAATATTTCAATCCTTGCATTGGTTCTCCCTGATCATCAGTTATACGTACTGAAAAATATCCAATCGATCCGCTTTCGGAGTTTTTTAGCAAAAAGCGATTAACTCCAGCTGGTAAAGAAACTTTGATATTGTAAGCATCCAAATCCGTATCCAGATCTTTTGAATTCTCATAAATCAATACATCATTGAGCCAAATCTTGAATCCCGAAGAATTCCCAACGCGTATTACACATTCCTTCTCTTCCGCAACTTCAACAAACGTTTGCGCATAATGCACACCAGTACCGTATTCTGCATGATGTGAAAACAAAATATATGGTTCTGGTCCCAACTTAGGAGTATACCAATTAATCAACCCATTACTGTTAGCGTTAAAATTTTCTGCAGAATATGGATGCGCCTCTGGTGGATAAATGGTCTCCAATCCACTGTTGTTCAGGTTTTCAAATACACCACAAAACTGCCAGTCTCTAACACCTGGAATTTCCTTGACCAACTTTTTGTATTCAGTGAAATCATTCTGCTGTCTGCTACTTATTGCTTTCAAATACTTAATCCCATCTGCAACGCTTTTATTCTTGAGAGAAGATTCGTACAATAGATCAATATTTTCAATTGTCTTGTAACTGAACCCTGCTCTAATATAATCTCCGAAAAGGAAAGACTCGTTCCACAATGCAAAGAGGTAACTTTCATTTTCTTCAAAGGCAGAAAACTCTTGAACAAAATCTTCAGAAACTGTGAGGCTACCATTTTCGCCTCTTATAATTTCTCTTGCCAAAAAATTTTCCAGACTCTTATTCTTCTTATACGCTTCATCGACACCGCTAAGTGCAGCTTCTCTATCATTCATTAAAAGTGATTCCCAGTAAGAGTCACTGTTTTCCTGCCCATAAAGACTGGAAAATGAAATCAAAAAAATCAGGGAAGTAACTATATTATTTTTCATATGGCTGTGTTGTTCTCAATACCTAAAATACCAACAAATTTTGAGTGAGACTCTAAAGATTGTAGTTTTTACAACCCTAAGATAAGACCCACATCCACAACTTCTGATAACCCCATTATTATCAACACTTTAGACAGCAATCATGTTGCTTCAGTAGGCTCAGCTACCTCGCAGTAGAAATTAATGCTTATGCCATTGAGCGGCTCAAAAAGCTATTGTTTGTTGATCTTTTTTCTGCTTTGATTTTTGTTAGAGAAATAGAACGCCCACATATAGAGAGACTGTTCGTTTTGCGGGAGTTTTTTTCTTCTTTAAATTTTCCTACTTTTAAAGAAGATGAGTTTTCTTAGGCCACCAAAGACTGGATACACAGATCATTATGATATCACACGCTTCAACCTCGTTTGGAACCTGTCTATCGTACTTATTATTCTTCTATCACTTGTTTCAGTAGCGAACATAAATAACGATAACTACTCATCCCTTACGAATATCATTGAGGTTGGAATCGGAATCATTGCTCTAATTATCCTTAAAGTCACTAAAAAATTCAAATTGGTATGTCTTTTTACTTCAGTTAGCAGCTTCGCTCTCATTACCATCGCGTTCTTTACAATTACCCAAACATTGCACTATACCACTCCAATGTGGGGAACAGTAAACATTCTATTTGCCTTTTTCATGTTAGGTAGAGTTTGGGGACTTGGAATTTTGATTGGACATTTTGCTGTTCTCATTTTCTATTACATTTTTCGGCTAGAATCCAACGTTGCAAGCCTCCCTCCGTTCGATGATTCAGCAATAATGAACTTCATTATTGAAACAACAATTGTTGGGCTGGCAATGGGATATCTTCTTGCAAAATTTATTAAGGCAAATCGCCATGCAGAAAAAGACGTGAAGAGTGCCAATGAAGAACTCAAAAAACAAAATCAGGTCATTTCTTCTCAGAACAAGGAGAAGGAAATAATGCTGAAGGAAATTCACCACCGTGTAAAGAATAATCTTCAAGTAATCACAAGCCTGCTCAGACTTCAATCGCAAGAATTGGATGATGAACAGCAATTAAGTTCATTTTCGGAAGCGATTAATCGTGTGAAATCCATGGCGCTGATCCATGAAAAAATGTATCAAAGCGATGTGCTCGCCAATTTCGATCTAGAAAATTATTTGAGTTCCTTGACCAATGATCTCATTGATACTTACGCGGTAAAAAAACCCATTGAGCTAGATGTGCATTCGGAAGTAAGCCATATTGGATCAAAAAGTATCGTGCCAATTTCTCTGCTGTTTAATGAACTCATCTCAAACTCTATTAAACATGGTTTTAAAGATAAAGACAATGGTAAAATCGTGGTACGGGTAACACAATGTGATAAACCCGATTACTTCTGTCTTAAGTACACGGACAACGGTGTTTGGGAAACCGATGACACAAAATCATTTGGATTGGAATTAATAGACACGATGACTGATCAATTGGAGGGTGAATTCACGTTAGACAAGACTGATGGTGCTAAGTACTTCTTTACCCTAAAAGCCCTTATAGAATAATAGACTCAAAATTCCTCTGCACAGAAACAGCTCTACCCTCTTGTCATTTCCTCACCACATTGATTGCAGTAGATCGAACCGAATGGATTGTCGTGACCACAATTATCGCACAAATTGTCTTTTTGACCGTCAGCTTTGTAACGCGACATCTCTACAGTTATCAATCCTGTTGGCACGGCGATTATTGCATAGCCAAGAATCATCATTATAGACGATAGGATTTTACCAAAATCTGTCCCAGGAATGATGTCACCGTAACCAACTGTTGTTGTCGTAACGATTGCCCAATAGATACTTGCTGGGATACTCTCGAAACCGTTTTCACCACCTTCAATTACATACATCATTGTACCAGCAACAACCATCATCATTACTACAAAGAAGAGGAACACCATTATTTTGTAATAGCTAGCCTTTAATGAGTGGGCCAAGGCTTGAGATTCTGATGTAAATCGGCTTAATTTTAGAATTCTGAAAATTCTTAAAAGCCGCAACGCCCGCACAACCCGTAGTGAAGTATAGCCTTTCATGAATGGGGTAATGAAAGTCGGTAGTATCGATACAAGGTCAATTATCCCCCACCAACTAAAGATATACTTCAGCGGTTTGGGTGAAATAATTATCCTCAAAAGGTATTCGATGGTAAAGATGATTGTGAAACCCCATTCAGCATAGTACAATTGGCTTTCAAAATCGCCTCGCCATTTCGGTACGCTTTCGAACATAACGAACAAAACCGATATCAATATGAGAATGAGTAGAACAACATCAAATGTTTTACCCGCTTTTGATGTTGTACCAAAGATGATGTCGTGTAATCGCGCTCGCATAGTGTAAAGATAAAAAACGGTAAGTAGTTATCAATTTTACATGTGAATATCTCTTCTACTCTCTTGTTACAAAAAAACCGCTCTCCCGATATTTATCAGAAGAGCGGTTCCTATTTTATTTGAAGTACTACTTGACTACAACGATCTCTCGAATGATCACATTGTTATCTTGAGTAACTACACGTACCATATACTTTCCTGCTTCAAGTCTAGAACCATCTACAAGACCATTTTTATCGTCCATAGGCAATGCAATTACTCTTCCTTGCATATCTATCACCTGAATTGCTTTTACGTCTCCTGAATGCTTAACGGTAAAGTAACCGTCATGCGTTGGATTCGGATAAACAATTACATTCTCGGTGTCGAGTTCATCAATACCAATTGTGCCAATGTTATAACATGCACTTGTATCAATACATCCATTCTGCGATATGACAACTGCAAAGTCTCCATTGTAAGTTGGTGTGAAGTCCTGAGCAGTTGCTCCAATGATATCCGTTTGTGTGTTACAATCAATCCACTGGTAACTAACTGTCAACCCAGTCACATCTGCACTCAATGTAATTCCTGATTGCGATACGCCCGTATCAACCGTATATATTGTGATATCAATCGTCATGATACTATCACAACCGTTTGCCGTTGGAAGTGTATCGTTGTAAACTCCAGAAGCGTAGTATGTCTCATCTCCACTTGGAACTGTGTATTCAACACACTTCGTTACTGAGAAGCTGTAATACACATCAACGTTCACTGTCAAATCAATGGTGATAATACTATCACATCCTGCAGCATTTGGAATAACATCCGTATAAATACCAGTTGATGTGAGCACTGTTCCACTTGGCGCAGTGTATGAATTACACACACTTGCCGAAACATTAGACGTTGAATCTGATCCTACTACAATCACGTTCTGAGGAACTGTAATTGAGTTACCATTTCCATCATCAAAGGTCCAGTTAATCACATACGTTCCTCCTCCAGAATATGTAGTAGGATCTGTTGTTGTTCCTG
>CAJQJL010000103.1 GCA_905478665.1 uncultured Flavobacteriales bacterium | reverse complement strand
AGTAGTAGACTACATAAACAAATAGTCTTGACCATATTATTGTTAGATTTGATGAGATTATGACTGCACTTAAATCTAGCTTATTTATTCTTTTTATCGCTGCTCTCTTGCATTCTTGCGGAAACTCACAACATGTAGAAAGTAATGAATCATGGTCACTAGAGTTAAATAAAGGTGGTTGTATGGATGTTTGTTCAGCATATCAGCTAAAGATCGATCATAGTGGACGGTTTCACTATACTGGAATTCAAAACGTAAAATACATTGGTGAAAAATCAGGCGAAATCTCAGATCGCTTATTGACTGAACTCAATGAAATCCTTTCAGACATCGATTGGTCAACCTTTGAAACAACATATGGGAGTCCGGGAACTGGCATACAACGAAATGAGTTGCATTTCAACGCCAACTCAACAGATAAACAAATCGTCTATTATAGAGGAGAACCACAGGCGATTAGAGAGATTGATGAATTTATTGAACAATTAATAGCTAGAGATGACTTATAAAAATATACTTGCAATTCTATTACTTCAACTGATAGCTGCTATCAGCTTTGGGCAGGAAGGAACATTCACGACCATAGAACGAAAAATTGAAAATCGTGTTCCAAAGTCAGAAATGACAGAAAACAAAGGATGGAAAGCGGAGCACCGATGGCTGGACGAATTCAAGAAAAGAGTTGACCCAAATGGTAATTTCTACGATGGCGAAGTCTTCTACAAAGAAGCTGAACGTCTTGCAAAACTTAAGAAAGAGAACACACAGAAAATGGCTGGATGGGTACCTGTTGGGCCTACTGAACGTGCAAGTTCTTCCCTAACTAAAGGAATGGGACGAATCAATTGTATAGCATTTCATCCAACTGATGCCAGCACCTATTGGGTTGGCGTAGCGCAGGGTGGTGTTTGGAAAACAACCGATAGTGGACAAAACTGGACTCCTTTAACAGACGACCTTCCGATTTTAAGAATTAGTGATATTGCCGTAGATCCGAATAATCCAGATAATATTTATATCAGTGTTGGAGACTATGCATACATTGATGTCGCCTTATCGCTAGACGATAGGAAAAGACATTCCCACTATGGAATTGGTGTTTACAGAACCACAGACGGTGGAACTTCGTGGAATCCAACAGGCTTGACGTATCAACTAACGCAATTGGATGGCTCCTTAATGCGAAGAGTATTCATTGATCCTGCCAACGCTGACAACCTTGTTGCTGCTGGAACAGGTGGGATCTGGACCTCCTCTGATGCTGGCGCAAATTGGACGTCAACAAGCGATAGTTTGATTTGGGACATTGAAGCAGACCCAAACAATCCGTATACCCTTTATGCAAGCTCAGGACATTTGAGAAATTCAGATACGGGAACGGCTGGAATAATGAAATCTGTAGATTTTGGTGCAACATGGAGCTGGTTATCGACGGGAATTCCTACGGATGGTTCTGCTCTGAGAATTGAAATCGCGGTAGCTCCTACGAATTCGAATCATATCTACGCAATTGCCTGCAACGACGAAAGTGGTTTTTATGGATTGTATAGCTCTGTTGACGGTGGTGTGAATTGGACGTACAGTGATGCTGGTGGAAAAAATATACTCGAATGGTACAGTGGCTCTGGCCCTGGAGGTCAAGGATGGTATGATTTGTCAATTTTAGTTGACCCTAATGATGAAATGACAGTGTACACTGGTGGAGTAAACATTTGGGCATCTTCAGATGGCGGTGTTAATTTTGATGGCGTTTCTATTTGGTACGATGGTGCAGGTCCTGGCTTACACGCCGATCAGCATCAATTCAAATACAACGCTCTAGATGATAAGTTTTATGTATGTAACGATGGCGGACTTGTTCGCACAGATACTATTATAATTGGCTCATGGGATCTTGCGAATCAAGGTGGCTATCAATGGCCGACATCATGGGAATACATGAGCGACGGGATGCAAACCAGTTCTTTTTACACGGTTAGCGTCAGCGAAGGGAATCCTGGGAATTTTATTTCAGGAGCACAGGATAACTCAACGTATTACAATAATGGAGGCAATTGGTCGAACCTTTTTGGAGGTGATGGAATGGATTGCTTATTACACCCCGTAGATCCTGATGTGATTTTTGGTTCAAGTCAGTACGGGAGAATTCTCTATTCCGACAATGGTGGCGGCAGTTATATTCAAATGAACGCCCCTTCTGGTGAAGATGGTGAATGGGTTACGCCTTTCATGTATGAACCTGGAAACACAGATGTAGTGTACGGTGGTTTTGGGAACCTTCATACTGCCTACCCGGGAACTGATTTTAATTACCCATTGTCTACCTTTAACGATATGCCTGGAGCTGGGTTCCCCTCTCCTATTTCCAATTTTAATGTTGCAGAATCAGATGTCTCAACGATTTATGTTGCTAAAAGAATCTATCATTCATACAATCAGCTTAGTGAGTTCTGGGCAACAGATGACGGCGGCGCTACATGGTCAAATAAAACGAGTGGACTGCCAGACAGTATGTACTTTACACATGTTGAAATTGATAATGACAACGCTTTAAGCGTTTGGGTTGGTGTTGCTGGATTCGAAGATGGCAAACATATTTACCATTCTGTGGACGGCGGTGATAACTGGACTAATATTTCGTTAGACCTTCCCAATTTACCTGTCAACTGCATTGTTCACAGAGATGAGTCTGTACTAAATACGATTTACGCAGGAACGGATATCGGCGTGTATTACACCAATGATACCATGACAGGATGGTTATCGTACAATCAAAGCCTTCCAAACGTGATTGTTTCCGACCTTGAAATCAACTATGGAGAGAACAAACTATATGCAGCTACTTTTGGACGAGGAGTTTGGAAAACTGATCTAATAAGTGATTCACTGAGCAATATTGGACTCAATGAGCCAAATCCATTTAAAGATGCAACTCTTGACCTCTACCCTAATCCCAATTCAGGTGAATTCACGTTGAGCATTCAAGAATTTGAGGGAAATAAATTATCAATGGAGATCATCAACGTAATGGGAGAAACAATCGAATCTCAGGAATTAGGAATTAATGGAAGCTCTTTCGAAAAGACTTTTGACTTTAATTTGTCAAATGGAATGTATTTTCTGAAAGTTTCTTCAGGAAACAGCATGCAAACTGTTCGATTTGTAGTTAAATAAACCATCACTTAAAGCCGATTTTTCGAACGGAGATTTGAAAAATGAGCTAAGGTTCGTTTTTGGTAAATCGTCTTTTCGTTGAATATCCACATGGTTTCATCGAATATTTCTCAAATACGGATGAATATTGATAATATTTAGAACAAATAAACCTCTTCTTGTTAAAGATTACACGAATCGGCATTTTATTCGGTATGCATAACACTACACATTGTTTAATTCAGTTATATTGATACAACAAACAACAAGAAAGCATAAAACCTCTAAAACGCAAAGTCATGAAAAAAGTAATCGCTTCAGTAACATTCGGATTCATTTTAACAATCGTATTAGCTTCATGTGGGTCTGCCCAGCATGGACATTGTGATGCTTATGGCGATGCTCCAACGGGTGCACCAAGTGAGCTCCCGCTTATCAAATAGAAAGATATTATCAAACTAGATTAAAAGCCCTTCTCTCCAGAGGGCTTTTTTATTGCCTAAATCATATCCCCATATACAACCACACATCACACCCACTTTCCCTTAAACAAAGGGATTCACTTCTTCAGTCAAGAATAAATTAAATTTATTTTCAAAAATAATGCAAGGGATTCAAAAAGCTCCGTCTCTCTAATTGAAGCGCTTTTTAAAGTGAGAATTTGAATGACTTCTGAAAAAGAAAATAAAAAGAAACTAGAACGCTTTTTTGACAAAGAGTATCATTCGCTTAAAGCGTTTGTGAACTCGCGTATCAAAGCCAGTACAGATCGCGATGCTGAAGACATTATTCAGGATGTAGCCTTAAAACTATTTTCAGGAGCAGAGAGATACTCACCAATAAACAATGTGGCAGGCTTTGTCTATCGTTCGATTAAGAATAAAATTATCGACGTGATGCGCAAGGGACGCAGAAATATAACTGAAGAGGATGAAGATGAATCAAAGTTGATTGAATTTACCGAGTTATTGTATGGAGAATCGGACAATTCATATTCGGAAAAAATGAAAGACGAATTGAAACGAACGATTATGGAGCTAAAAGCCCCCTATCGAGACATCATTATCGCAGTTGATTTTGAAGGATACACCTACAAAGAAATTGCTGACGAGACGGGGATTCCAGAGGGAACGCTAATGTCACAGAGACATCGAGCAATTGCACAGCTGTACAAGCAACTAGAGAACAAAAAAGAAATTATTAATTAATGGGAACAGTTTGGTTCCAAAACAAATAGAGTTATGTCAAATTATTTTAAACACAAAATGAGAGGTAAAAACCCAGCCGCAATAGCAGGGATGATACTACTGGGGATAATAGCAATCGTTGGATTAGCAATCCTATTCGGATTCGTAATCATGTGGTTGTGGAATTGGTTAATGCCTGAACTATTCGATTTACCTACAATTGGATACTGGCAAGCAGTAGGACTGTTTATCTTATTCAAGATCTTGATTGGCGGTTGTGGCGGAAGAGGTTCTGGCTCTAAACACAAAGGAAACCACGGCAACTGCAGTAGTAACAATAAGAACAAGAGCGACTTTTCTAAATGGAAACATTACGATAAATTCTGGAAAGAAGAAGGTGACAAAGCTTACGAACGCTACGTGGAGGAACGCAATGGAGGTAAATCAGAAGAACCTTCTAATGAAAAATCAGAAGATAAAAACGAGGAAGCATGAGTATGAATTTGTTGATCCTAAGAACCAATATTGAAACGCAGAACAATGTGGAGATGCTTGTTCCAATTCTCGACAATCATGAGTCGATTAATCGATGGACGATTGACACGGATGACATCGACAATGTGTTGAAAATTGAAGCGAAAGAGAATTTGCGTAAAGAAGACGTCGCACAACTGATTTATGGAAGTGGTTTTTCATGTGAAGAGCTTGATGATTAGGCACTAATGTAAACTCATTGGCTTCCTCCTCTTCTCAGCTTTTTGATAGATCGTTCGTGAATTGGTTTTAGATTCCCTATATTTAAGTTCAGCGAACCATCAAACAAACTACTAATTAAAACCAGCTACATGAAGAGAATTTTTGCAATTGCATTTTTAGGATTGATCCTGAGTGCTACCATAGCGGCGTGTGGAACGCATAAGAACTGCGAGGCGTACGGAGGAGATAATCCAACTATAGAACAAATTGATTTGGAAAGACCTTCTTAAATAAGAATGAATCCGATTTACAATTTAAGTCTTTCGATAATCGGAAGACTTTTTTTGTGAAAGCCTTTTTTTAGTCAGCGATAGATTATTAACATTACGCTTAAATACATATTCATGTCAAAACCAAACATACTCACAGATGTTCCCAATCTCAATTATTCAGAAACATCCAACTATTCTAACCCTGAAGAATTCACGGAGTTAGTTAAAAGTCGTAGGAGTTGTCGTGTATACACTGATGAACCCATTCCTGAAGAAGTTATGCAGAAATGTCTGGATTTGGCTCTCTTAGCGCCTAATTCGTCCAATCTTCAGCCTTGGGAGTTTTACTGGGTAAAATCTAAAGAAAAAAGAGAAAAATTAAATCACTACTGCCTGGATCAGGCAACAGCAAGAACAGCACCGGAGATGATTGTAGCTGTGGCACGTAGAGATACATGGAAGCGATCACGACAGTTGATGCTGAAAGCGTTCAGTGAACAAAAAGAAATCAAGGTTGCTGATTCAGCCATCAGTTATTATGATAAGTTAGTACCTCTTGCCTATAGTCAAGGCCCATTAGGGTCGTTTGGAATGATGAAAAGGATCGCATTGTCCTTCATGTCCATTTCTAAACCAACACCACGGCAACCCAAATCAATATCAGATATGCGTGTATGGGCAAATAAGTCCACTGCATTGGCCTGTGAGAACTTAATGTTGGCATTTAGAGCGCATGGTTATGACACCTGTCCAATTGAAGGCTTGGATCAACGTCGGGTTCGAAGATTATTGGAACTTCCTTATAAAGCCGAGGTATGTATGGCTATTAGCGTTGGCAAGAGAGCTGATACAGGAATTTATGGTCCAAGAGTACGTTTTGATCGTGACCTCTTCGTAAAGAAGGTTTAAGTCCTTCTTCGTTACATCTGAATTAAAACTATCTTCGTAATTGAAATGAGAACATCTATGAAAATAAAGATGATTTGCGCACTAGGACTCATCCTTGTGAGTTCTTATAGTTACGGACAAGAAGAAACGGCTCAGGAAAGCGTTTACGACGAGGTAGAGCTAGTACTGGACAACGGCAACAAGTGGAAAGTCAATGAGTACATGAAGGAATACCTCATGGAAGCATTCAAAATCATTGATGATGTTGATTTAACTGTCAATATTAAGGGAAAGCGGATTGCCAAGAAATTGCTTAAGCTAAAGGATAAATCGGTTGAATTCTGCATTATGGAAGGTGAAGGCCATCATGTCTTACATCGCTGGTTGGTGCCTTATGTCAAACTATTAAACAGTCTTAAGCTGGCTGAATATGTCGACGATGAGATCTTGTATTTTGAAGAGCTTATACGCGCAGTAAAAGAATTCAATACCTATTTCGTATGACTTTTTTTTAACAGATA
>CAJQJL010000102.1 GCA_905478665.1 uncultured Flavobacteriales bacterium | reverse complement strand
TCGTGTTTATAAAAACTAACCCAGTACTCATTTGCGATCCCAAAAACATCCTCCATAATTGGTTCAATTAGCGAGGTCTCATTTGGCATCAACAGGTCTATTCTATGCCGCAGTACGGATGTCTTTGTTTTCTCACCTGTAATTTGATTGATGCCATATCCGCTACTCGTTATCAAAATCTCATCAATTATGTCCTCCGTGAAATTCAATATATAGACGTTGTATATCTTTTCGCCCTCCTCATTATGTTGTTGAACAACAGCGACCCCAATATTCTCCACTTTTGGTCCTAATAACTCTTCCCGCATTATTTTTTCTCGGTTTTTTCTTTAATCTTTTTTCCGAGTGCAATATATCGAAATAAGCCGTAAGAATGACCTATCTTTTTCTTGTTTTCAGCGATGAATTTTTCGTCATTTTTCTTGTCTTCAGGAAGTTTGAATTGATCCAATCTTTCTGAACCAAGTCGAATTATTAGCAGGTCTTCCTCAGGAATTGCAATGATGTATTGGCCTTTAATTCCACGACAGTAATTTACTTGACCTGCTTCATCCATATATGTCCATATGTGGAGACCGTAACGCGAGTTATTAATTCCGTCCTCTGTATTGAGCCCAGACGGTGAAACCATCTCATGGTAATACCAAAGTGGAAATATTTGTTCTCCATTGTACTTTCCCTTATTTAATATAAGTTGTCCCAATCGTCCGTAATCACGCGCAGTTGCGTACATACAACAAAATGCTTTTTCGTCACCTAATTCCTTGTCCAGACTCCAGTATGCATCGTGTTCAGCGCCAATTTTCTTCCATATTTTCTCTTCCGCATATTCACTCAAATCTTTGCCTGTTGCCTTTTCAATGATAAAGCCCAGTAGTTGTGAGTTTCCGCTTTGGTACTTAAATAGTTTTCCTGGTGAACGTTCAAGCTTTTGTCGTGTGACATGTCCGTATAAATCTCCTCCATAATACGATTCTGCATTATCGGATAATGGATTCTTTGCACTTTCTTCCCAATCTAAACCAGATGACATTGAAAGGAGATGGCGAATAGTAATCACTTCTTTTCCTCCCTCTTTAAATTCGGGTATGTAATTCGATACGCTTTCGTCGAGGCTTTTGATTTTTCCATCCTCAACAGCAATGCTGATTAGCAAGGCAACAAGTGTTTTCGCAACAGAAAAGGAATTTGACACGGTTTCTTTTGTATGATCTCCCCAATATTCCTCATACATAAGCGAGTCACCTTTATAGACCAAAAGTGCTTTCGTTCCCAGATCCTCCACAAATTTCCGATCCTCCTTCGTAATTTCTACCTGATTATAATTGCTGTGTTCTGGAATGACAGACATTTCATCTGGTGCATCAACGGTGGAATAATAAAAGACATCAAGATCATAAATCGTTGGACCCGTTTTACCCACCAAGTATGTGTTTGCAACACCTTTGTACAGGTAAAAACGTCCAGAAAGTACAATAAAAAGATTTACGGTAATAAGCAGAGCTACTACAGTGAAGGCAAAATACTTCAGTACCTTAAGAATAATTTTTTTCATTTAAGCCGTATACGAAAATCCAAATTGGGACGCGATCTTACTTTTCAGAACTTCGGAAACCTCGGAGACACTAATTTCCCTTCCTAGCTCACGCTCCATTGAAGTTACGGCTTTATCTTCAATTCCACAAGGAATGATATGAGAAAAGTAAGACAGGTCAGAGCAAACATTAAATCCAATGCCATGCATCGTCACCCAGCGTGAACTCTTAACACCAATCGCACAAATTTTTCGAGCTGTTGGTTTATCACCATCTATCCAAACCCCAGTTAACCCATCAACCCGTGAAGATTCAATACCATAATGAGCCAATGTTTGAATTACGCTTTCTTCCAAATAGCGCAAGTATTTATGAATATCGGTAAAAAAATGATCTAGGTCAAAAATTGGATACACCACTAACTGACCAGGGCCGTGATAGGTAATATCACCACCTCTATTAATCTTATAATATTTTGCGTCATTTTCCTCAAGCGACTCTTCATTGAGTAGTAAATGGCTCTCGTCTCCACTTTTACCCAAGGTAAAAACATGTGGGTGCTCACAAAACAGAATGTAATTTTTAGTGGGAACATCAGACTCCCCGTTTCTTAATTTGATTTTGTGATCAACTGTTGATCGAAAGATTTTTTCTTGATAATCCCAAGCCTCCTTGTAATCAATTAAGCCTAGATTTTCATAGATTACTTCGGGCATGATTTAGTTGAAATTTGCCAATTCACCTTTGAGGTAATCAATCACCTCTATATCAATCGGATCAACACCTTTTAATTCAGAAAGATAAAGTGATGCCCAATCTACGATATTGATCAGGTATAGTGAACGCTCAATATTACTATTTCCAACAGCCTTTACTTCCATCACCTTGCTCGATTTTTTACTGATTACCTCTTTCGTAATATCCATACGTCGCGCATTTCTACGGTGTAAATCATCTCCCGTAAAGAAAAGCGTAGCGAAGCGCTCATCACCTCCACCCCATCCAACGAGTTCGTTGTGGTTCATTTCAGGCAAGGCGTGGTGCCAACAAAGCAGCTTACTGTTTTCATTGAATTGTTGTCGTGCTCTGATCAAAACAGGTTCGTACTTTGTTGTTCCGTATAGAATCCCGACATTTCCTTTTAGAAATTCTGCAATTTTTCGAGCTTCTGCTTTGATCTCATTCTCTCCATTGACAATTGCCATTCTTGCTGCTTCCAATTCTGTGAGTCGATCAGCGCTAACCATTCCGTAATTAACAAGGATATTGATCAGCTGTGTAATTGAAAAAGCCAACGCTGTTCTTGGAGGATTTCCACCTGGGACAATAACAGCATCAAAATCGTTTTCAGTACATAAGGCTTTTAGCTTGCCTCCTGAACAAATCCCAACGACATGCGCCCCAACTTCTACCGCTTCCTCGATTGCGCTAATGGTCTCCTCAGTATTACCTGAATAAGACGAGCCAATAACCAGCGAGTTTTTTGAAACAAATTTTGGAAGCATGTAATCATTGATCACATATACAGGAACGCTTAGTTCATCCTCCACCCATTTCGCTACAAGTCGACCTCCGATTCCCGATCCTCCCATTCCACAAATCACAATGTTTTGGATCTCGTTCTGAGGTGTTTTGAATGTTGATTTTGAAGCAATTTCCAATGCTTCGTTGATATTCTCCGGAAAGGCTGCTATTAATTTCTCCATATGTATTTAACCGCTTTCGAAACGTCGCGTTTCTCTAATTATTTTTTTACTACTTCGTAATTCCTATAACTCGTGTCGATACCGACATATTTCTTTAGAAAGGACTTCATTTTATCCTTCCCGCTTTTCTTATTATTTATGGAAATATCGTATTCGAATTTCCAATTCTTCTCTTCAATTCTCTTCTTCATCACTTCTGGGTGTTCATCTGTAAAACGATTCAACTCCCTCACATGGTTGGCATAATCAAATTCATCTGCCTTCGCCACGTTATCATCAATCCACTGATCATCGTGCCAATACTTATTGAAGTTTTCCTGTTTTCGCTGCATTGCTTCAGGCTCCTTAACCCATCCATAATGGTAAATACTTGCTTCAATAGGTACTACTTTCAACTTCTCATTCTCTCCTTTTCGAAAACCTTGAGCATCCTTGTACGAATAAATTGACTTATTGTTCCTTATTACACGAATTTCATTTTGATACCAGCTTGCTGACGCTCCAACATAATCGTACGAGCCGTAAAAATGTTTGTAGTTGAATAGGAGTCCATCAACGCGTTTGTCGTCCTTGTATCGCTCCATGGCCACTTTAATCGTCTCAAGATATTTCTCGTGGACAACCTCATCTCCTTGAATATAAAACGCCCAATCTGAATCTTCTGGAATTGCAGCAAATGCTTTGTCTGTTTCTACAGCCAATACACGTCCCCCCTCTCGCATACTTTCATCCCATTCTGTTTGAATGATCGTGATTTTATCCTTGTCGATGCTTTGAATCAACTCTAGAGTAGCGTCATCAGATTTTCCAACAGCCACTATGAAATCATCACAAATTGGTAAAATAGAACGAATGGCTTCCACTACGGGATAATCGTAGATCAATGCATTTTTAACAAAAGAAAAGCCTGTTACTTTCATCGTTTAAGTAGGTGCGACAAGTCCGTAAAATTAATGATTCACTGCAGAACTCACCCATACCAATGTTGTATTCTTCGCAGAACACAAGATTATGTTTCAAAAAAGCCGGCATATTTCAAATCAATCTCCGATTAATCGTAATTTTGCGTCACCAATATTTCATTCTATGAAAGGAAAAACAGCCCAAGCAACCTTAGCAATCACCACAAAAATTGTATTACCCAATGACACAAATACATTGGGGCACTTATTTGGTGGTGAATTATTGGCATGGATGGATATGATTTCGAGTGTTTCTGCGCACCGTCATTCAAAACGAGTGGTTGTCACGGCTTCTGTGAATAATGTTTCATTTCAGCAGCCCATCAAGCACGCATCAATTGTAACACTTGAAGCAAAAGTTTCGCGCGCATTTAACTCATCCATGGAGGTTTTTGTTGATGTCTTTGTAGAGGATCATGTTTCTGGAACACGTGAGAAGTGCAACGAGGCGATTTATACATTTGTTGCAGTAGATCAGAATGGAGGCCCAATTCAGGTTCCAGAACTCATACCTGAAACTGAAGAAGAAAAGGCACGTTATGAAGGTGCTTTGAGGAGAAAACAGTTGAGTTTGATCCTTGCTGGAAAAATGAAACCTAGCGATGCAACTGAATTGAAGAAATTGTTTTTAGGAGAGTGATTTTACAATAGCCTCCACATCCTGCTCCACCATACACTTAAAGTGTCCTTTTGGGCATTTCTGATATCCAATTTTTGAACACGGTCTGCAACCGAGATCTTTCACTTCGTGAATAGAATACATCTCTTTCTGGTCTGGATAATAAGGATACATCCCCAATGAAGGAACTGTGCTTCCCCAAACAGAAACGATAGGGATATCGAGACAACTCGCGATGTGCATCATACCTGTGTCGTTCGTTAGAAGCTTAACGCTTTTCGCTACAATACTTGCCGATTGTGCTAAGTTAAATTTCCCACACGCATCGTAAATGTTCTTCTCTGATTCGTTCTGAATGGCTTTTGACAATTCAATGTCCGTTTCTCCACCCACTAATACAACAGGTGTATCTAGCTTATTGATAATATTAACGATCAGTTCGGCTGGCATTCGCTTAGTGTTGAACTGCGCGCCAATTGCAATCGTCACAAATGACTTTGGTTCTAAGCCAAATTCTTTCTGAACATTAACCTCGTTTTCTCGACTTATGAAAAAATCTCCCGTTTTGTTGTCTTTCTTCACGCCAAGATTTTGCACAGCACCGAAATACCGATCCACCACGTGTAGGTCTGGCATTTTGTTCATTTTCAATTTCACGAGCAACCACTTTTTCCAGTTCAATTTTTGGAAGGTCTGTGAAGGTCGACCTAATTTTTTCTTGAGCGATAAGGTTCGGACATTGTTGTGCAGGTCGATGATGTGATCGTAATTCTCTTTCTTCAGATCTTCTAGTAATTCATCAATCGACTTATCCATTGTGAATAGCTTGTCCACATGCGGATTTCCATCCAAAATAGATGCAAATTTTCGTTTTGTGACATAGTGAATTTCGGGATTGTCCAATTGCTCCTTCAAGGCTCTCAATATGGGAGTCGTTAAGACTATGTCTCCTATGGAACTAAACCGTACAACGAGAATTTTCACACCTCAAAGATAGAATTAAATGAATTTGATGTGTTACTCGGGTTACATAGAAACAAATGATCTTTACTTAAATTTGCCCTATGGAATCATTTAAAGACATTATCCAATCATCAAAACCAACGCTCGTTGATTTTTTCGCTACTTGGTGTGGTCCGTGTAAAGCAATGGCTCCAGTTTTGGATCAGTTGAAGAAGGAGGTGGGCGAGGAAGTGCGCGTTTTAAAAATTGATGTTGACAAAAACCAAAAGGTTGCAGCACAGTTCCAGGTACGTGGAGTCCCTACTTTTGTTCTTTTCAAGGATGGGAAAATTGTTTGGCGACAGAGTGGTGGAATGTCTATTTCGACTTTAAAATCTCAAATTAAGCAGTTTACCTGATCATATTTACGTGACCATGAATGACTTTTCGTTCATCGCCATCAAGGATTTTGAATTCAATTCTCCAAGAATAGGTTCCATCCTGACAATATTGATAGCTGCAATATCCATCCCAACCTATTTCAGGGTCGCTTGATTTAAAGATATTCTCACCCCAACGGTCAAAAATAAGTAGCTGATAATCGTAAGGATCGAACCCAGAAGTAAAGACTGGTTTAAAAATCTGATTGTACATGTTTCCGTCTGGTGTAAACGTATTTGGAATGTAGTAAATGAGCTCTTCCTTCACAGAAATGGTGGCATATGCAGTATCAACACAGAGCAAAGGTGAATAGGCAATCAACTCTATGGTATATCCTCCACCATTCTCATCAGGAAATAGATGAATAGGATTTTCTTCTATTGAGCTTGCTGATCCATCACCGAAGTCCCATACGTATGAATCTGCTCCAATTGAAGTATTGCTAAATTGAACCTCTGGGTGAAGCGTTGTTATATCAAAAGGAGAGAAATTAAATGATGCTATCGGGTCTTCCTCGACATAAATGTAGTTCGTATATGTTTCTGAATTCGTACAACCGTTAACGGAATAGGTTGTTAAGGTCACATCAAAATAGCCAGTGGAATCAAAAGTAGTTGTTACGCTATTACACCCGCCTTCTACTTCTCCATTTCCAAATGTCCACAAACAGTCTGTGAGGTTTCCACCCGTTGTATTGGTGAAAGTCACGGTCAAAGGAGAGCATCCTTCAAGATTGTCACCAACAAATGAAACGGATGGATTTGCTTCGATAACAACAGTTACACTGTCCCAATTTTGACAACCATTCAGATCGGTGACTTGCACGGTATATACCTGTGAGCCCACAGCTTGATCGAACTCAATACCATTCATGACATTGTTGTCCCAACTTAAACTTCCCGAACCTGTTGCCAAAAGAACAATTGGTGCACCCTCACAAAGTATTTGATTAGCGCCAGCATCAACAGCTGGCAACAGATTCACTACGATCGCTAAATCATCTTGCGAGAAACAACCGTTTACATCCGTTCCCACAACACCAATTACTACAGATCCAGATGGCGTAAAATAGTCCCCATTTTGAAGACCGACATCCCAGATATAGGTATTTGCTCCATTTGCATTTAATAAAATGGAGTCTCCCGCACAAATCGTTAAATCAATTCCAGCATCAACAATAGGATTTGGAAGAACAATCACAGTCACTTGATCAGTCGCTTCGCAGCCGTTTCCATCTGTTCCAGTAACAGTATAGGTCAATGTGCTTTGTGGAACAAAGACACTGTTATTTGAAATATTATTGTCCCAGTTGTAGTTTGTTGCACCAGATCCTGCAAGCGTTACACTTACTCCATCGCAGACCGACTGATCCAATCCAGCATCTACAATTGGTAAAGCGTTAACGGTTACGTCCACTTGATCCGTATTAAGACAGCCGTTTGCATCCGTTCCGTTCACCGTATACGTCAACGTTCCAACAGTTGGCGTAAAAAATTGATTGTCAATCACGCTATTGTCCCAAACGTAACTAACGCCTCCACTTCCAGAGAGAACAACGCTATCTCCAAAACAAATAACCTGATCTGGGCCAGCTGAAATCACTGGTAATGAGTTTACCATTACTATTAAACTGTCTTCTGCCGAACAACCGTTGATGGCTGTCCCCACAACTCCGATAATCTCCGTACCTGTTGGCGTGTAATAATCCCCATTTTGAAGACCGACATCCCAGCTGTACGTATCCGCCCCTGTTGCATTTAATAAAATGGAGTCTCCCTCACAAAGGGTAAGATTCTGCCCAGCATTTACAGTTATTCCTGGCAACACGGTAATTGTCATATCATCAGAAGTAGAGCAATTGCCTATCAGGTCTAATCCGTTAAATGTGTAATACGATGTTCCCAAAGGAGGTAAAAAAGGAACGCCATCAGTCACTGAAACAGAACCACTCCAGCTAGTTGCGTTTGCTTGATAAACAGTCCCAATCAATGTAACAGAATCTCCTTCGCAGACAGTCAAATCTGGACCAGCTGAAACCGATGCAGGTACATTCACCTCTACGAACATGTCATCTGATGCACTGCATCCGTTTGGAGAGGTGTAGGTCAATGTAAATAAATATCCTCCAGACATCAGCGTGGGATAGGATGGATTTGGATACGATCCTGCGCCTGTCCACATTGCACCAGGGTCTGCTGTCCCATCCAAAGAAACTACCTCACCCTCACAAATCGACTGATCTG
>CAJQJL010000101.1 GCA_905478665.1 uncultured Flavobacteriales bacterium | reverse complement strand
GCTCCTAGTATTTCCTGCATGTGGAATGAAAAAGAAATCCTCATCTGGAAATAATTGAACTATTTCTCCTATTGTCAGAACTCTTTTAAAAATATCAATCTCCTTTTCCGCATACTTACTTTCAAGTAAATCATGCAAGCGCTTTGCATTCGCTTTATCCGTATAATTAAATATCAGAAGAGAATGGTACGCTTCTGGTCGACCTCCCTCAACGATAATATCCAATTCTACGCCAAGGAGCAAAAGTGGATCTTCAGTCTCATTATACGAATCATAGTATTCATTATATGCCTCAAGGTTGATAATATTATGATCTGTCATGGAGAATATCTGAACCTGATTCTCTTTTAATTTATCTTTTAACGTTGTAACTGAAAAAATTCCCTTATAGTCGTTATTCTTGGTTTTCTTGCTCCAATCAGTATGAATATGGAGGTCAACCCTCATCCAATCTGAAAATATTTTATTTGACATTTAGCAATTATTTGTTGATTACTTCAAATTTCCATATTAAAAAGGATAATGTCAACACGTACAATTACTCAATTTTCACCCTGAAAAGTTGCACACTTTACCTGAAATTCACTACGTAAATAGGTTACGTTCTGCTATCGTATTATTGTAATATGCAATACACAAAACATCTATCAGCATTAGTTCAAGGTCAGGGAACACCTATGCTATCAAGCCAATCATTTGGGTCAATAATGAATATTATTTATTTAGAAGGGGCGATTGCCTCATTGGAAAAAGTAAAATCAAAAAACAAAAACCTTGGAACTAAACACAAGTATGATATTTGGATCAAAGATTATTTAGATAAACTTGAATCAATAACCGAAAAATTGCCTCCAGAACAGTTGTTCAAAATTATGTCACAATTAGGGGGGTGAAGAGAAGGAAAAGTGGTCTTCACTCCGTCCTCAGTTTGTTTACCAAAAACATAAAAACAAGTATAATACAAAGCGGTGCGAGTTAATGGTTTCATGTTGTTGCACCGTACTTGTTTTTACCAGTATTATTACCGCTTTAAAAAGCCGTAACAACACCTTGTTTTGTTAAACACCCTGTGGGCGGGGCTCAGTCGTAGCTACTCTGTTCTTTGGTATCGTACCAACCAAAGGTTGAACGAAACCAAAGCCCACCGCTACTTAATATTTGGCGAGCCTGCAAGGCACTTCAGGCTGCGCTTTGTGTCACGGTTTTTGTCCACCCTCTCCCTCCGGCAGTGTCCACGCACATCAAAAAACCGCGCCACCGCTTGTGTAGTTCACCCGTCTATCCTCGCATACTCCGGTAGCCGTTCTTCTACAGAGGTCGCCAGAATAGTTATCGACAAGCGCTAACTATTACCTCTGGACTCTCCCCCTTGTGCCACTCGCAGATCGGCTCGCACGCACAAAAAGAGAAACACTCCGTAAACTCCATGTTACCCTTTTCTTTCCGACACTGGCTCAAGGCTGTTTTTCCTATTTATCATCGAGACTACAACTTAGTTTGAAACGTCCATTCTCATCATAAAATGATTTTATGTACAACGTCTCTTTAAGGAATTCATTGAACGATATGTGACTTCCCGTAATATCATTTTGTCTAGGACTATCTAAGAGGTAATTTCCTATTGAATGGCAAATTTTTTCACTATTGAATAGGAGTAATAAAATAGCTTTACCTTTCTCTTTGGAGGCATCAGTTTTAATCTGCAAATAAGGATCTCCAACATAATCATCAATCACGATCTTGAAAAGATCAAGTAACAAATCATGTCCGTGTTCATCCTGAATGATCACATTTTCCACATAGTCAAAGCTCTTCTCAAAATCAGCCAAGAAATACTTCCAAGCATATTCAATATTCAGTCTATCCGAATTTTCTACTATCCTTTTATAATAAAGATCTGTCGTAACGTTAGGTGTCGTTCTGATTATAGAATGTAACATACTTCTATTGAAATCGCTGACACTTTTATTCTTCTCCAAAAAGTCAACTACCAATGAAACATCGTCATGATCAAAATCAGAATAACTACTTAGAAAAAAAAAATCTACAACTGTTGGCAAATTGTTGGGATCACTTAACGATTGAATCATCTCCTTTGCCTTTTTCTTTTCAAACCCCTTCATGTAATCACCAAACTCCGTTTCTATCTTTTCCGGAACACTCTTTTCAAGTTTGTTCATCCGATCAATGGCTTCCCTATTAGGCTTCAATACAAGAAAATAATTGACAAGTGGAATCGCGAGAACAATAATGGATATGAGAATTGCGATGATGGTAAAATACGTTGACAGTCCATTAAATATGTTCGTATTGACATCCAACGCTGATACTAACAATTCATTTTCCTTCTTTATACTTGCATTAGAGTCATTTAAACTACCAATGATTGAATCCTGAAGCTTCAGTTTTTCTTGAATTATGGACACACTCCTATTTAAAGAATGCAAAGTATCACTACCTGTACTCTGCGCGAAAGACAAACTCGTAATTATGACAATGGATATGGTGGTGAGTATTCTGAAAATCATAGAATCTATTTTTTATTCGAATGAATGTACATAAATAGTCTGATTCTCTCTTTGCTATCATCAAAAATAGGCCTCAGTGATCAGGCTCCCCAAGGTCAAGCCCGTTGGGTTTTGAAAAAAATCTCCACCCAAGGGTAGTATTTTATTCCAAAAACCTTGTGTTTCCTGCCCCTGTTGCGCTCTTGGTTGCCTATGCAAAGTAAAGCAGGTGCTGTGCTTGTGAAATTAAATTGATATGAGAAAACAAAAGAAGCAAAACGAATTCCCTTATGGTGTAAATACAGCGGTGGTCAAACATCGAATAAGTATGTTATCAAATCAGAAAATTGAAGAATACAAACAGTGGTTATATGAACAGGCTAGAACTCAGCCGTTCGGCAATAGGAGGTCTATGTTTATTCGGTTATACCAATGGTGCATGCACCTACAAAACAAAACGCCCCCTAACAATCGTTAGAGGGCGTTCACACAAATCGAATTGCTTACTGAGGACACTCAGCCAATTCAGCTTCAACTTCCCATTTAAGGTCAATATCGAGACATTCTTTCTCCATACTTTCGTTCGATGTCTGGTTAATATCAAGGATTACTCGATTGACTTTACCTGACAATTCAGAACCTGCCTTAAATCGTGGGCGACATGCTTTGATTCGCACATCCAATACTTCTGATTTTTGCATTGTTTCTTGTTTTAAAGGGTTAATAATTCACTTTTTGATTCTCTTTAAAATCCACTTGAGAAACTGCGTTGCGAGAAAACTAGCCGCTGCTCCCACAGCCGCTAGTATCAAGGTTCGAAGAACATCCGCAGTGTCTAAGTTTGGAATCACGGAAAGAACCGTTCCGCCGACCGTTCCGACAATCGTATCATTTTCAATGTGATGTGCCATAACGATCTCAACTTATTGGACTTCAACGATGCTCAACGCGTTGTATGCTCCATTCTTCAGCGTGTATTGGTTTCCATTCACTTCTTGGAAGAACTCGATCATTAAAAAATACAAGTCCGTTCCAGCACCAACTGGTGCCGCTACAGGAGTCAATACAACATTGGTTGAAGTTGCATCAATTGGAAGGTTGACAACGTTGCTTTCCTGCATATCCGCTTCACCTGTTGTGAAATCAACTTTCGCCCAGGCTCCACGCAATGCAATATGAGTAGCACCCGACGGTGTGTTCAACTCATTGATAGGAACTAGGTCATCCAATGTGATCACTCCAGTTCCAAGCACTACCGAATAGCCGTTGAACAAGATCGATCCTAAGATTGCTTTGTTGTTAAAGTTGAATCCCTTCAATAAAGCTTTCGCTTCAACTGTCGTTATTCCAATCCCAACATTTCGTTCACCACGTGCGCTTGTTCCATCGAGGTTTTTAACCTGTGTCATAAGCTTCGTTAAACGCGATGTCACACGACCATCAGATGCATTCTGCATCAATGTTCGCACGGAATCTCTCAAGAGCTTGCCAGACTGTGCAGATGATCCGAATTCAGCTCCATTTTCGCGTGTACGCACAAATGCAGGATCATTCTTGATTCGGTCAGCTTCAACACCGCCCTTTTCTCTTGCGAGAAAGCCATCTTGTGTTTTGTAGAAGGATAGATCTCCGATCTTTCCTGTCAACTTGATTATACCTTTTTGCTTTGCCATAATATCTGTTGTTATCCATTTCAAGCCACTTTCTAGGTAGGCCATTTCACCTGTCGACAGAACAAACAAATAGGAATAAAATGAGTTAATGAAATGTGCGCTTCCGCTTCATAAACTATGTGCCGATTTGGGTCAAATTAGCCCATTGAAACGCGCAATTCGGGTCGTATTTTTGTAATACCAACCCTGTAGAAAGAGCATAGATAAAGTATGGATAGTGTATGAAACGAGTTGTAATCTACCCCAAAGACATAATGATAATTACTGGCAAAAGTGAACGTTACTCTCGTTACCTCATCCAGCGCATCAAGAAGCACTTAAACAAGGAAGATCATCAGATGGTATCTATTACTGATTTCTGCACCTACATGGGGTTGGAACGAGATGAGGTTGAAGCTTCCATTATCCATTAGAGCATATCACTATTGCCATAACTAATCCCAAGGTAATTCGATTAACTTTGAATTACGCTTGCACAGCGTACGCAATTTATTAATCGAAAGAATGGGGGACAATAAGCCAATTGAAGAACAAGCCGAAAGCTATATCAAGTCACAGTTATTAAAATTCAATTTTCATGTAATGAAACCTTCCTTTGATAAAGAAGGAAGTGATTTAGTAATTATAGAAAGTGTTACTAAACAGAATTCAAGACTGATAAAAGTTCAAAGTAAAGGGAGAACTGTCAGTGCAACTACCACGAGTGTTACGATCCCGAGATCTTATGTAAAGGATGATTTTATCGTGTTCATTTATACTGTTGATGAACGAAAAAACGAATCCTGTTTCTTGTTTTTTTCAGAAGAAATAAGTGAGTGGAAAATTAACGGAACTAATTACACCATTTCATTTAATGAGAGCAAGCTAAATGAAGAGTATTTCAACAATAAAAGGTTCAACCATCAACTAGCAAAAAAAATACAACTACTGCTAGCCAAAACTGAAATCAAAAAATACACTTCAGTAATTATTGACGGAATCTTTTTAGAAAAGGCAATCATAAATGCAACGATGATCTATGAAAAAGTATGGCCAGAAAAAACCTTTGCTAAACCCGATCTAAATTCAATAATAGAAAACATCCTCAATTCATACAATCGCTATCAATCACAAGAAACAGCAATAAACTGTTACCTGATTTTAAGCAATTCATTCAATCTAGAAACAGTCCTCAACATAGACCATGACAATTTAGCGTTTAGCACCAAGAGTGGCAGTCCAGTTCGATTGTTTATTAATAAAACTGATGAAATCATCGCATTTGAAGTCTTAGATCAAATCGAAAGGTTGGTTAATAATGACAATTTAATTCTAGTCGCTGATGATATTGTTTATGAGTCTGAATTAAATAGATTTAAAGAAAGTGGCATTGAAATGACATTAGTCCGGTCAAATGATAAAACTGAAAACAAAATGACAGTTCATTTCAAATGGGGAGATATAACCTATCCCATTGGTTTTGCTCTTGGTCTAGAAAGACATGAGATATAAATACAACCTTGATAAAAAAGGCTTCTATTTACCACCGTTTGCCATGTATTCCGTATCTTTATTTTAGAAATTGTTCTTTCAAAACACGACAAGCAAAATCGGATTTTAAGTTAGCTATTTGGTTAGCAAAAATTTGAGATTTATATAATGTGCTGTATTTTAAATTGATACAAAAATACATTTGTTCCTAGTGGGA